>NZ_JASSPE010000008.1:0-206796 GCF_030234105.1 Paracoccus sp. SSJ
GATCGCCTCAAGCGCGACCTTGGCCTTGAACTCGGCCGTAAACCGTCTGCGTGTCTTCATGCTGGATCGTCCTTTTCATCGGTCGATCCACCTTATGCCCCTGTCTCAGAAACCGGCACCACCTCAGATTTCCAGATGTGGCGCGAGACGGACCGCTGTCAGGAATATCTAGACAGGCTGAGGGAGTGGGAGGATACTACAGGCAGGGAGGTTGTTCCTTTCCTGTATGGTTAGAGGAGGATACACGAGGGGGAGGATTCTTTGTATATTCTTCCTGTTCCTTCCTTCTTCCTCCTTCCCCATACTTATACATATCGATGGGTTAACCCCTACAGCCACCAATGCATCAAGGTAGATTGTGACATCACATCCTCTGGCTCTGCTTTCTACGGCAGACCGATTCCCTAAGCTGCACTTCCTTGGCTCCGTGCTGTTTTTGTGCATTCAGGCATTCGCGCTAATGTTAGTCTTTGAGACGCTAATAGCTACCCTCGTTCCGCTTCCGGATGTCGATCATGCCATGCACCCATTCTTACATCATCGATCTATCCTGACTCACTCGATCCTAGTGCCGGGATGTCTTGCTTTGGTACTATCTCGTCTTTGGTTCATGAAACCTCTTTGTGCATTGTTTTTGGCTGCCACGGCCATAAATCTACTTTCTGATGCTCTTTCCCCTTCCATCGGGTATGGTGCTGTTTGGTTGCCCCCAGGCGCGAATGTCAGCTTGGGTGGTGCTTCCCCTTGGTGGCTTGGTGTCAATGGATTGGTATGTGCTATTGCAGCGATCAGAGTGATGAATGCCTCTTGGAGAACAGAACTTGTTGCCGCCATGTTCATCTGTGCCGCCCTTTATGGATTGGCCAACGAGCAAAGTGTGGCTTCGGCAGCCTTCATCATCGGTGTTTTGCTGATCTGCGCTGGACTGGCGTGGGCAAAAGGATGGCTCAGCCAGAATCCTAAGGTAAAATTTAGTGCGCTTAAAGTAACACGTGATGATCGCCTCCGAAATGCGAAGTTTCATGCAGAGACCGTCGCTATGAAACGTAAGGAGGCCAAGCTTGAAGCTGAGCGGATCAAGGCCGAAGCCTCTGCGGCTTGGGCACGCCGTAGCTGGTTCAGCCGCACTTTTATTCGTATCGGCCGCATGTTCCGAATGATTTGGTATAGCCTGAGAGCGGGCGTTTATGTGTGTCTCTGGGCGATCCAAAACCCAAAGAAAACTCTTGGTTCAACGGCTGCCATTGCGCTGGTGGTCGTATCACTTTACTTTCTTGGCGCATCGGTTCCCGAAACTGCGGAAGGCGTGGCCTCCGCGACAGGCCGAGGAGCCTTAGTGGCGCTTAAGACAGGAGCCGAAGCTGTCGGTGGCGGCGTTTGGGTGCTTCATTCCTCGGGCGGCTACATCCTGAACAGGGGAGGGAAATACGTCGGAGGTACCCTACGCTCGGCCCCGCCCTAACCCTGATGCGGCCTTTGCCCGAGGCACTGACTGTCTCGGGTAACATTGCCATCCCAAGCCCTTGGGGCATCTCTTGGGGCATAACCCCCTCCGTCGCCCAACCGCCATCACGAGGCAGGTCACGAGCCGATCTAGGCTATCCCGTCGAAAAGGCTCGGAGAGATCCCGTCCCTGAGGGAAGAAAATCCCATCTACTCAAAGATTTAGGTGATTTGGCTGGGGCGGTAGGATTCGAACCTACGGTACACGGTACCAAAAACCGTTGCCTTACCACTTGGCCACGCCCCAACTTGTGGAGGCGTATCTAGCCAAGGCGGCGGGGTGGTGCAAGAGGCAAAAGGAAAAATCTTGTGGCTTCCCCGCGGGAGTTTTATGCGCCCGGCATGGAACAGGTTGATACAGTCATTCTTGGTGCCGGAGCGGCCGGACTCTTTTGCGCCGGCTCGATTTTACGGCAGGCGGGAGACCGGGCGGGCAGGGTCGTGGTCCTGGATCACGCCCGCGCACCGGGCGAAAAGATTCGCATCTCTGGTGGCGGGCGGTGCAACTTCACCAATCTCGCGACCGGGCTCGACCGCTTCGTTTCCGGCAATCCGCGCTTTGCGGCTTCGGCCCTGGCCGGGTTCTCGCCGGCGGATTTCGTCGCCATGGTCGATCAGGCGGGCATCGCCTGGCACGAGAAAACCCTGGGCCAGCTTTTCTGCGACGGCAGTGCGCGGCAGATCATCGACATGCTGCTGCATCGGATGCGCGGGGCCGAGTTGCGGTTGGGCACCGCCGTCGAAAAGGTCGAGCCCGCCGAGCGAGGGTTCCTGGTCGCCAGCTCGAAAGGGCCGCTGGCCGCGCGTCGCCTGGTGGTGGCCACGGGCGGCAAATCGATCCCCAAGATGGGCGCGACGGGGATCGGTTACGACATCGCCGCCCGTTTCGGTCTTGCGTTGGTCGAGCCCAGGGCCGGGCTCGTGCCGCTGACCTTTGCCGAGCAGGACCTGGACCTTTGCCGGCCGCTTTCGGGCCTGTCCGTCGCGGCCGAGGTCAGCCATGGCGCCGGGCGGCGGCGCACCCGGTTCCGCGACGGGCTGCTGTTCACCCACCGCGGCCTGTCGGGCCCCGCGATCCTGCAAATATCGAGCTTCTGGCGGCCGGGAGAGGAGATCATCGTCGATCTGGCCCCCGATGCCGAGATCGCGGCGGGCCTGCGCGAGATCCGCGGGCAGGGCGGGCGCATGACCGTGGCCTCGGCCCTGTCGCGCTGGCTGCCCGCCCGGCTGGCCGAAGCGATCGCCGCCGAAGCGGGGCTGGCTGGCGCGCGGCTGGCCGACCAGGGGAATGCCGTGCTCGACCGCCTGGGCGGGCGGGTGAATCGCTGGGTGCTGCGGCCGGTCGGCACGGAAGGCTGGCGCACGGCCGAGGTCACGGTCGGCGGCGTCGATACGCGCGCGCTCGATTCCAGGACCATGCAGGTGAAATCGGTTCCCGGCCTTTATTTCATCGGCGAGGTCGTCGATGTCACCGGCTGGCTCGGCGGCTATAATTTCCAATGGGCCTGGGCCTCGGCCCATGCCGCGGCCCAGGCCATCGCGGCCGGCTGATCAGCCCATCACCGGATCGGATTTCGCCAGCGCGTCGAAGCGCATCAGCGAGGTGATCAGCGCCGGCATCCGGTGCAGATGGATCATGTTCGGCCCGTCCGAAGGCGCGTTGTCGGGGTCCTGGTGCGTCTCGATGAAGACGCCGGCGACGCCGAGCGCCACCGCCGCCCGCGCCATGACCGGCGCGAATTCGCGCTGCCCGCCGGAAGAGCCGCCCTGTCCGCCCGGCTGCTGCACGGAATGGGTCGCGTCCATGATCACCGGCCAGCCGGTCCGCGCCATGATCGGCAGGCTGCGCATGTCCGCGACCAGCGTATTGTAGCCGAAGCTGACGCCACGCTCGGTCAGCAGGATGCGTTCGTTGCCGGTCGAGGCGACCTTTTCGGCGACATTCGGCATGTCCCAGGGGGCAAGGAACTGACCCTTCTTGATGTTCACTGCCGCCGGGGTCTCGCCCGCGGCCAGGAGCAGGTCGGTCTGGCGCGACAGGAAGGCGGGGATCTGGATCACATCGACCACGGCGCCCGCCAGCCGCGCCTGCTCGATGTCATGCACGTCGGTCAGCACCGGGCAGCCGATGCGGCGCCGCACCTCGTCCAGCATGCGCAGCCCCTCGTCGATGCCGATGCCGCGGCGCCCCTTCAGCGAGGTGCGATTGGCCTTGTCGTAGCTGGCCTTGAAGACGAAACCCGCGCCTGCCTTCGCGCAGGATTCGGCCACCGTCTCGGCAATCATCAACGCATGATCGAGGGTTTCAAGCTGGCAGGGCCCGGCGATCAGCGCCAGGGGCTGATCGTTGCCGACGGTGACATTGCCGATCTGGAATTTTTTCATGAAGATACCTGTTCGCGCAGGATCGAGGCCGTCAGCGAGAGCATCAGGTAGATGCCCGAAAACACCAGGAAGGCCACGATCGTGTTCTGGAAAGCCTTGGGATAGGTCGCTTCGTCCGGGGGCACCGGCGCGACCGAGAGCGAGAGATAGCGGACCTGCTTGTTGGCCTCGATCCGCGCGGTCTCCATCTGCGCGGCGGCTGTGGCCAGCAGTTCCTGCCGGGTCATGAGGTCGGATTCGGCGATGCGGATCTCGCCCGAGATGGTGGCCAGCGAGCCGCGGGCGTTGTTGCCCTCGGTCAGCTGGCTGCGGGTCTGGGCCAGCATCTCCTCGAGCCGGCCGATATCGCCCTCGACGCCGGCGACGCGGCTGGCATTGGGGCGAAGGTTCGATTTCAACTGGCCCAGTTCCAGCTTCTTTTCCGCCAGCTGGCGCTCGAGCTCGGCGATATGGCCCATGATGACGCTGCCTTCCGCCGCCGGGTCGAGAACGCCCAGCTTCTGCTGCAATTCCTGCACCCGGCGCTGAGCCAGCAGCACCTTTCTCTCGGCATCCTGATAGCTCTCGACCGCACCCTTCATCTGGTCCTCGCGCAGGCGCGCGGTCATCTGGTCCACCTGGCCCTCGGCATATTTGATCAGCGCCAGCGAGAATTCCTGGCTGAGCTCGGGGTCGGGGGCGATCACTTCCATGTTGATCACGCCCTCGGTCGGATCATAGCCGATCTTCACCGAGTTGCGATAGAGCTTGTAGGCCTGTTCGTTCGTCGCATCAGGCGGCAGGCGCAGGATGGGGTCCATGGCCGGCTCCTGGAAGGCGCGCTTGAAGCCCAGATCCTTGTCGAGCCGCAGCATCGCGTCGCGCGAGGTCAGATAGCTTTGCACCGAGACCGAGTCGGTATTGGTGGCCAACTGCGTTCCACCGAACAGCCCGCCCAGGCCGCCCGGGCTGGATTGCTCGGCCTGCTGGATCTGGAACTGCGAGACGGTGGCGTAAAGCGGCGTGGCCACCGAGGAATAATACCAGCCCGCGATCAGCGTCGGCAGCACGACGAAGGCCGCAAGGCGTGCAAGCAGCATCAACAGCCTGCGGCGGCGACGGCGGGCGATGTCCTGCTGGATGCGGATGATCTCGGCGGCGCGGCGATCCTCGGTCAGCGCCTCGCGCGAGGGCAGGCTGGTGGTGCCGGGCGACAGGGGCATGATCTCGGTGCCGCGGCTGCGGGGGGGCGGGCCGTCACGGCGCGTCGGCACCGGCATGTTGGCGCCGTTGGCGGATGCCGCAGCCTGGGCGCGCGCGCCCTCTTCCGCCAGGATCTTGCCGACCGCGGCGCGGTGGAACGGGTCGATGCCGCGGTCGCGCAGCAGGACCACCGCCTCATGATCGGAAGCGGCCTCGATCTCGTGCATGGCGGCGATGCGGCGTGCCATGCGCAACTGGCGGTCGGTCAGGTTCTCGGCCCGCACCGCGGCGATGCGTTCGGCCATCGGCGGCTTGCCCTGCGCGGCCTCGGCAGGCTTCTTCGCCGCGCCGGGAAAGCGCATGTCGCCGAAACCGTCCTCCTCGGTCGAGAAAAGCTGCTCGGGGTTCTGGCCCGGGCGCGCGGATTCGATGCGCTTCTGGACCTCGACCTGCACTTTTTGCGCCGTGCCGGCTGCGTGCGGGCCCTCGCTGGCTGCCAGCACCGACTCTTCGCGGCTGATGCGATAGGCGCGCGCCTTAGGCGGTGTAGTCATAATATTGCTTGGCCTCTTCGAGGGTTTCGAACTGATATAGCTTGCCATCGCGAAGGACGGCAGCAGAATGGCAGAACTTTTCAATGGTTTGCGCCTGGTGCGACACCACGATCACGGTCGCCGACTTCAGGCGTTCGTAAAGCACCGTTCCCGCCTTGCGGTTGAATTCGGGATCCGTCGTGGCGGGCATGCCTTCGTCGATCAGGTAGATGTCGAATTCCAGCGCCAGCATCAGCGAAAAGGTAAAGCGCGACCGCATGCCGGCGCTGTAGGTGCCGACCGGCATGTCGAAATATTCGTCGATATCGGTCAGCCAGCGGCAGAAGGCTTCGACATAATCCGGGTCGAGCCCGTAGATGCGGGCGATGAAGCGCGCATTCTCGTTGGCGCTGAGCGACGGGGTGATGCCGCCCATGAAACCCAGCGGAAAAGAGACCCGGCATTCGGTGCGGATCGTGCCCTCGTCCGGCTTTTCCAGGCCGCACATCATGTTGATGATCGTGGTCTTGCCGGTACCGTTCGGTGCGAGAATGCCCATCGACCGCCCCAGTTCGATGCGGAACGACGCGCGATCGAGGATCACCTTGCGTTGGGTTCCGGTCCAGAACGACTTGGAGACATTGTCGAATTCGATCATCTGGCCGTCCTGATCCACGCGCATGCGCGGGCTGGTAATGGTTACGAGATACACAATCACTGCCGCAGCCTGAAACCCGCGCCGCGGCAGGCCGGACAATATGCCCGGGGGCCCGCGCTGTCCACCATGGCGATCAATGCTTGACATATCGTGAATGCCCGCCCTTTTCCGCCGGCCCGGATATGCCTATCTGCCGGACATGCCCGCCTCGACCAGCCTTCTTCGCGAGATATCGGCCTGCCGCCTTTGCGAGCAGCGCTTTGCATCGACGGCGACCGGGCACAGTCCGCGCCCCGTGGCCTGGTTCCGGCCCGGCGCGCGCATCCTGGTCGTCGGGCAGGCGCCGGGCATGCGCGTCCATCTGGCGGGGCGGCCCTTTGCCGATCGCTCGGGCGACCGGCTGCGCGACTGGATGGGCGTGTCGGACGCCGAGTTCTACGACCGCTCGCGCATTGCCATCGTGCCGATGGCCTTCTGCTTTCCGGGCTATGACGCCAAGGGCGCCGACCTGCCGCCGCCGCCGATCTGCGCCCGGACCTGGCGCGAACGCGTCATGGCCGAGTTGCAGCCGCAGCTGACGCTGCTGGTCGGCGGCCATGCGCAGCGCTGGCACCTGGGTGCGGCGGCGCGCGGCGGGGTGACCCAGACCGTCGCCGACTGGCGCGCGCATGGGCCGCGCATCTTTCCCTTGCCTCATCCGTCCTGGCGCAATACCGGCTGGTTGCGGCGCAATCCCTGGTTTCAGGCCGACCTGCTGCCGGAATTGCGCGCCGCCGTTGCCGCCCTGTTGAGAGAAGCCGATGACCCCGCTGGATGAACTTTGCCAGGTGCCCTTTCACGAGGCCGATGCCCCCGCCCGCGCGCGCATCCTGTCGCGCCTGGCCGATACCGAGCTTTTCGCCGCGCTGCTGGCCGAACCGGCCGACGACCGTGCCGAGCTGCGGCTGTTCGACCTGCCCGAGGGGCGCTTTGCCCTGGCCTGCGACCGCGAGGAACGGCTGGCCGGTTTCGTCGGCGGCCCGGTCGCCTATCTCGCCTTGCCGGGCCGGGTGCTTGCCGCGGCGCTGGCCGAGGAGGGGCGGGGCCTGCTGGTCAATCCGGGCCATGCCTCGCAGCTGATGCTGGATGCGGGCGTGCTGGGCTGGCTGGTGCAGGCGCTTCAGGCGCGCCCCAGCATGGTGCCGGACGAGGCGGCGCGGCGGCTGGGCGCGCCGTCGCCCGAGGCGGTGGCGCTTCTGGCCGAGCCCCTGGCGCAACGGCTGGGCGACATGGCCGGGCTGGTCGCGCGGCTGGCGCTGGTCGCGGCCGAATGGCAGGACGGGCGACAGGGCCACGCGCTGATCCTGGCCGGCGTCGAGCCGGCCCATGAGGACGCGGTGGCCAAGGCGCTGGCCGAGCTGCTGGCCTTCCTGCCCGAACTGCCCGGCGGCGTGGACATCGGCTTTGCCGGGCCGGATCTGCCCGCCGGGGCGCTGGTCCTGGAACCGCCGCCCCCGCCCCCCGCGCCCGAACCGGCGCGGCGCGATCCCTCGGCCCCGCCGCGACTGCGCTAGAGCGGAGCGGACAAAAGCTTGGCCCGGACAAACGAAAACCCGCCCTTGAGGGCGGGTCTTTGCGTGATCACCGTGAGTTGATCGGTCGCGAGTCAGGCGCCCCAATGGCGGATCGGGCCACAGTCCATATGGACGAAGTTCGAGCGCGAATATTTGCCGACGCCGCCTGCATTGCAGGCCGCCGCGGCCTTGTACATCTGCGAGACCGAGCGCGATTTCAGGCGCAGGTCGGCAGCCTTGCCCACCATGTGGAGCGAGTTCCTGGCCACGCCCGAAGAGCGCGAACGCAGCATGGCGTTGGTCTGCGGCGAGCGATAGCCCGACAGCATCATGTAGGGTTCGTTGGTCTGCAGCAGCCGGTGCGAGGCTGCGGCAATGTCGATCGCGCGCGGGTCGAACCCGATCGCCTGGCCCGTCCGCCAGTCGCGCATGAAGATGTTGATTTCATTGAGGGCATCCCGGATATACTTGCCTTCGACCCAATAGACCGTGTCGATGCTTTCGCCCGTGCGCCCCGAATACATGCGAATGCGGCGGATGTCGCCGGCGCCCCGCAGAAGTCCGAAGGCATTGGCCATAACCGGCGCTGCGGCCACCGTGGTCGCCGCGAAGACGCCAAGGATGCCCCGACGCGAGAGTGATTCAAACGTCATGTCAGATCGCCTGTCCTGCTTTCGTTGTTTTTGCCGCCCGTTGAAACGGCCCGCCCCGGTTTAGCCGGAGCCGGTTAAGAATATGTCACCAGCGCGCGAGCCGAGGGAAGCTTTTCGTTTCGCTTGCAGCAAAGATCCGCCATTCTCGGCAAAAATCCGCCGATATCCGGGTGATTCGGAACCAAATCCGATGTTTTTGCGCAGCCGTGTTTGCGCTGCATCAGTGATGCAAGAAAAAACTTGCCTCGCTGGACCGGAATCGGCGCAAATGCGAAGATTTGCCGCAGACGCAAAGGAACCTTTCAAGTGCGCTTTACCGGGTTGATTCGTGTGATGGTTGTTGCGGCCGCTCTGGCGGCCATGCCGCGCGTTGCGGCGGCGCAGGCCTTGGATGTGGCGCCGGTCGCCGCGCTTCCCGCGCCCAGGCTAAGCTTTTCCGAGCAGGAAATGCAACTGGCCCAGCAGGTTGCCGACCATCCGGGCTTGGCCGATTTCTATGGCACGAACGGGCTGAAGCCGGTCTTTACCGGCGCCGAGGGGGCCGCGCGCCGCGCTGCGCTGATCGAGGCGCTGGGGCAGGCGGCCTCGCACGGGTTGCCGCCCACGCGTTATCGCCAGGCGGCGTTGCGCACCCTCGACCGCGAGGGCGCCGACACGGTCGAGGAAGAGATCCGCTTTGCCCGCGCCTTCGCCGATTGGAGCCGCGACGTGTCGGGCGGGATCCTCGATCCGCGCCGGGTCGAACCCGGCATCAAGCGCGAGGTGCAGCGCCCGCGCACCGGCGATCTGCTGCGCGCCTTTGCCGCCGCCGCCGATCCGGTCGCCATGCTCGCTGCGCTGCCGCCGCAGGATGCGCGCTATGAGGCGCTGCGCCAGGCGCTGGCGCGGCAGTCGCAACTGGTCGCGCCCGGCGATGCGCCGCGAGTGCCCGAGGGGCTGTGGCGCGAGGGGACCAGCGACCCGGCGGTCGCGGCGCTGCGCGTGCGCCTTGCCTCGGTCGGTTTCGCCGCGGTGCCCATGGGCAGCCCGCTGACCTATGACGGGGCGCTGGCGCAGGCGGTCGCCGCCTATCAGAAGGCGGCGGGCCTGCCGGCGGACGGGGTGGCCGGGCCGCGCACGGTGGCGCGGCTGAACCGCGGCACCGGCCCCGAGGCCGAGGCGATCCTGGTCGCGCTGGAGCGGATGCGCTGGATGCGCGGGCACGACCTGAACGCCCGCCATGTCTGGGTGAACCTGCCCGAGTTCAACGCCCGCATCTACGAGAACGGCCGCGAGGTCTTCGAGACCCGCGTGGTCATCGGCAAGGCCAATCGCGAATTCGAGACGCCCGAGTTCAGCGAGACGATGAAATACATGGTCGTCAACCCGCGCTGGAACGTGCCGCGCTCGATCACCGTCAAGGAATACCTGCCGCGGCTTCAGGCCAACCGGCATGCGGTCGGGCATCTCGACGTGGTGGACGGGGCCGGCAATGTCATTGCGCGCGACCGCATCGACTTTCGCAAATACAGCGCCAAGACCTTTCCCTATCGCATGCGGCAGAAACCCAGCGACGACAATGCGTTGGGGCAGGTCAAGTTCATGTTCCCGAACCCGTGGAACATCTATCTGCACGACACGCCGACCAAGCATCTGTTCAACCAGTCCAGCCGCGCCTATTCGCATGGCTGCATCCGCGTCGGCCGCCCGGTCGACCTGGCGCATGAGCTGCTGAAGGGCCAGGTGGAAAGCCCCGAGGCGGTTTTCTCCAAGGCGCTGAAATCCGGGCGCGAGACCTATCTGAACCTGCGCCCGCCCGTGCCGGTGCATCTGGTCTATTTCACCGCCTTCCCCGACGAGAGCGGCCAGATCCGCCGTTTTCCCGACATCTATGGCCGCGATGCGCTGGTGCACGCGGCGCTGGTCAAGGCCGGGCTGGATTCCGCGGCCGCGGATGAATAGATGAACCCCAAGCAAAGGGGAGCCGCATGACACTGACCATCGCCGAACTGGCCCGCGCACTCGATGCCCGCCTCTGGGGCGATGGCAGCCTGATCGTCAACGGCGCGGCCGAGGCCGGCCAGGCAGGAGAGGGCCAGATCGCGCTGGCTACCTCGCCCGCCTATGCCGAGAAGCTCGGCCCCGGCGGCATGGCCCTGCTGGCCGAGGGGGCCGACCCCGAGGCGCTGGGGCTGCGCGCCGCCATCCTGGTCGGCCGGCCGCGGCTGGCCATGGCCGGGCTGACCCGTGCCTTCGATCCCGGCCCCGGCATCGCGCCCGGCATCCATCCCAGCGCGGTGATCGACCCGACGGCCGAACTGCCCGAGGACGCCGCCATCGGTCCCTTCGTGGTCATCGGCCCGCGGGTGCGGATCGGGGCGCGCGCGCGCATCGCCTCGCATGTCTCGATCGGCGCGGATACGGTGATCGGCCGCGACGCGCTGATCCATGCCGGCGTCCGCATCGCCCACGGCGTGACCATTGGCGACCGGGTGATCCTGAACCCCGGCGTCTCGCTGGGCGCGGACGGGTTTTCCTTCGTCACGCCCGAGAAGTCCGGCGTCGAGGAAATCCGCCAGTCCCTAGGCGAGCGGCAGGAGATTCGCCAGCAGCACTGGACCCGCATCCATTCGCTGGGCGGGCTCGAAATCGGCGACGATGTCGAGATCGGCGCCAATTCCACCGTGGACCGCGGAACCATCCGTGCGACCCGGATCGGGCGCGGCACCAAGATCGACAATCTCGTGCAGGTCGGCCACAATTGCGTGGTGGGCGAGGATTGCCTGCTTTGCGGCCTTGTCGGCATCGCCGGCTCGGCCCGGATCGGCAATCGCGTGGTGCTGGGCGGGCAGGTCGGCGTCTCGGACAATATCTTCGTCGGCGACGACGTGATCGCGGGGGGCGCCACCAAGATCTTTACCAACGCCCCCGCAGGCCGCGTGCTGCTGGGCAGCCCGGCGGTGCGAATGGAGACCCATGTCGAGGCGCAGAAGAACATCCGCCGCCTGCCGCGACTCTATGCGCAGGTGGCCGAGCTTCGCGAAACTGTTAAGAAACTGCTCGACAAGGGCGACGTGGAATAGCATTCCCGGGGCAATCGCCCCTGACTGGGACAGAACGGAGGCCGAGATGACAGAAATCCGCGACCGCATCATCCAGATCATCGCAGAACAGGCGATGCTGGACCCGTCCGAGCTGAAGCTCGAGATGTCGCCGCAAGAGATCGGCATCGACAGCCTGGGCCTCGTCGAATCGATCTTCGCCATCGAGGAAGCCTTCGACATCTCGGTGCCCTTCAACGCCAACGAGCCCGAGAAATCCGACTTCGACATCTCGACTCTCGGCGCCATCATCGGCGCCGTGGAAAAGCTGGTCGCTGAAAAGGCATGAACGCCAAGAGGAACAAGGGCGAGAGGCCGCCGAAAACCCCGCGCAAGCCCGGCAAGGTCAAGGGCAAGGTCAAGAGCGCGACCAAGATCGCCCGCACCATGCTGGGCCGCGTCATCATGGGCCGCCACGCCAACGGCATGCGCCGCGTCGCCATCACCGGCATGGGCACCGTCAACGCGCTTGGCCGCGACGTGCCCTCGACGCTGGAGGCGATGCGCGAGGGGCGCTGCGGCATCGGCCCGCTGGATTTCCGCGACGTGGACCGGCTGGCGATCCGCATCGGCGGCCAGGTTCGCGACTGGGAGGCCGAGACCTATTTCAATCGCCAGCAGATCGTCCTTTACGACAAGTTCACCCAGTTCACGCTTCTTGCCGCGCGCGAGGCGGTGGCGCAGTCCGGGCTGGTCTTCGAGGGCGAGCTGGGCCTGCGTTCGGGCGTGGTCCTGGGCACCGCCGCCGGCGGCATGAACACCTGGGACGAGAATTACCGCACCGTCTATGAAGAGGGGAAGAACCGCGTCCATCCCTTCGTCGTGCCCAAGCTGATGAACAACGCGGCCTGTTCGCATCTGAGCATGGAATACGGGCTGCTGGGGCCCAGCTTCACCGTGGCGACGGCCTGTGCCAGTTCCAACCACGCCATGGGCCTGGCCTTCAACATGGTGCGCTCGGGCGCGGCGACGGTCATGCTGACCGGCGGGTCCGAGGCGATGCTGTGCTTTGGCGGCGTCAAGGCGTGGGAGGGGCTGCGCGTCATGTCCAAGGACGCCTGCCGGCCGTTCTCGGCCACCCGCAACGGCATGGTGCAGGGCGAGGGCGCGGGTGTCTTCGTCTTCGAGGATTGGGAGCACGCGGTCGCGCGCGGCGCCGACATCCTGGCCGAGGTGGTGGGCTTTTCCATGTCGGCCGATGCGCAGGACATCGTCATGCCGTCAGCCATCGGCGCCGAGCGCACCATCACCGGCGCCATGCTGGACGCGCATATGCGCCCCGACGAGGTCGGCTATATCAACGCCCACGGCACCGGCACGGCGGCGAACGACAAGACGGAATGCGCCGCGGTGGCCCATGCCTTCGGCCATCACGCCGACCGGCTGATGATCTCGTCCACCAAGTCCATGCACGGCCACCTGATCGGCGGCACCGGCGCGGTCGAGCTGTTGGCCTGCATCATGGCGCTGCGCGACGGCGTGATCGCGCCGACCATCGGCTATGAGGAGCCGGACCCGGAATGCGCGCTGGACGTGGTGCCGAACGAGGCGCGCGAGGCCAGGGTCGAGGCGGTGCTGTCCAACGCCTTCGCCTTCGGCGGGCTGAACGCGGTGATCGCACTGCGCAAGGCGTGACGTCATCATTGCATGAGCGATCAATGCCTTGCCATGGAAAGCTCCAGGCTTTCCAGGTCGGGCTGTGAACCCTCCCTTCGGCTCCGGCCTATTACCGCGCCACCTCTCGCGGGCGCAGCATCAGCCACAACAGCGCACCCCCCGCCAGCACCAAGAAGGGCAGCATGGCCAGGTTGACCGCGTTCCAGCCCGCCTGGGTCGAGCCGCCCATGCAGTTCATCAGCCCGCCCGAGGACAGCGAGGCCAGGAACACCCCGCCGAAGACCACGGCGTCGTTCAGGCCCTGCACCCGCTCGCGTTCCTCGGGGCGATAGGCGCGGGTCAGCATGGCGGTGGCGCCGATATAGCCGAAGTTCCAGCCCAGCCCGAGCAGGATCATGGCGATGAAGAAATGCGCGAGATCGACCCCCGACAGCGCCACCGCCCCGGCGCCAGCCAGGATCGCAAGCCCGACCATGACGATGCGCGTGGCACCGAAGCGGGCGATCAGGTGGCCGGTAAAGAACGAGGGCGCGAACATTGCCAGCACATGGCCCGAGACGATATTGGCCGCGTCCGCCGTCGCAAACCCGCAGCCCACCACGGCCAGCGGGGCTGAGGTCATCACGAGGTTCATCAGCGCATAGGACACCATGCCGCAGATCATCGCCACGGCGATCTGCGGCACGCGCAAGAGTTCGCCCAGCGGCCGGCCCTCGGTCTGGCCGCGGACGGGGGCGGGCGGTTTCGGAATGTCCAGAAAGGCGAAGAGCACCGGCCCCAGCAGGTTCAGCCCGATGATCGCGGCATAGGTGGCCAGGAAGGGGATGGCGGTCACATCCGCTGTCAGCCGCACCAGGAACGGGCCGGTGAAGGCGGCGGCAAGCCCGCCCGCCAGCACCCAGGAAATCGCGCGCGACTGGAACTCGGGCGGCGCGCAATCGGTGGCGGCAAAGCGGAAAAAGCCCTGCGCCGCCATATAGACGCCGGTGAAAAGCGCGCTGGCGGTGAACAGCCAGAAATTGCCGCTGGCCAGCCCATAGGCGGCGATGGCCGCCCCCAGCGCCGCCGAGCCGCAGGACAGGAGGAACCCCGCCCGCCGCCCGTGCCGGCGCATGAAGCCCGACAGCGGCCGGGCAGAGAGCGCCGAACCCAGGATCATCATCGACAAGGGCAGGGTGGCGATGCAGGGGTTCGGGCTCAGCATCTGCCCGGCCAGACCGCCGACGATGAAGATCATCGACATCTGCGCCCCAAGCAACGCCTGTGCCAGCAAGAGCACGATGACGTTGCGCCGGGCGCGGCGCATCGGGTCGGTCTCGGCCAGGGTCATCGCCATGGCGGGACTAGCGCAGGGTGCGCGCGTCGCGGGCGCGGGATTCGATCGCCGCCCAATCGCCGGCGGCCACATCAGCATCCGGCGCGATCCAGCTGCCGCCGACGCAGATCACGTTCGGCAGTGCCAGGTAGTCGGGGGCGTTCTGCAAGGTCACGCCGCCGGTCGGGCAAAAGCTGACCTGCGGCAGCGGCCCGGCCAGCGATTTCAGCGATTTCGCGCCGCCCGCCGCCTCGGCCGGAAAGAACTTCAGCATGGAAAAGCCCATTTCCATCGCCCGCATCACCTCGGATGCGGTGACGGCGCCGGGCAGGAGCGGCAGGCCGATATCCTCGCAGGCGCGCACCAGCCGCTCGGTCGCGCCCGGCGAGACGGCGAAGCTGGCGCCGGCATCCTTCGCGCGTTTGGCGTCGTCGGGTGTCAGCACCGTGCCCGCGCCGACATGGCCGCCCGGCACCTTGGACATTTCGCCGATCACCTGCAATGCGGCGGGGGTGCGCAGGGTCACCTCCAGCACCGGCAGGCCGCCGGCGACCAGCGCCGTTGCCAACCCTTCGGCGCGGGTCGCGTCGCCGACCACCAGGACCGGGATGACCGGGGCGAGTTCACAAAGCGCGCGGGTCTTCTGGGACTGTTGTTCGGGGGTCATGGCGGGCCTCGTTCTTGCGGAAAACTCGCGGCAGGTTACGCTTTTCCGCGCGGCTGCGCAAGGGTGTGTGTTAGCGTTAACTGAGGGCTGGCGCATGGAGACGCCGGAGCAGGGGGCTGTCCGCCCCCTCTTGCGGCTTGCGCCGCAATTCACCCCCGAGGGTATTTCGGCAACGGAAAGCCCGTCAGCCGCCGAAACTGCTGCGCCCGCCCGAGCGCGCGGTGGCCGAGGCGCCGAAGCCGCCGCGCTGGCTGACCTGCGCGGCCGACATCGGCGGCTTGCCGAGGGTCGAGGGGGCGCGCTGAAAGGTCGCGGCCGGCACCTTGCCCGCGCCACGGTTGCTGGCGAAGCTCTGGTCGCCCTTGGGCGTGGAAAAGCGGCCGTCCGCCGTGCGCACCATCGGCTGCGACGAGATGCCGCCGCCGCGCGACAGCATCGAGCCCATCATGTAGCCGACCAGCAGCGGCATGAAGGAAAAGCCGCCGCCCGAGTTCTGCGCCTCCTGGGTCTGGGCCGGATCGCCGCCGCAATTGCCGGCGCCGTGTTCTTGTTCGCAAAGTTCCCTGGACTCGTAGCGCGGGGCGGTTTCAAGGAATTCCTGCTGGGCGGCGGCAAAGTTCTTGCGGCAGTCTTCTTCGGTGAACCACAGCGTTTCCTGCTTGCTGGCGGCGATGCAGCTTTCCAGGTCGGGAAAGCTTTGCGCGTCCATCCGGTCGTCCTCGCAGCCGGCGAGCGCCAGGGTCGCGGTTCCGGCCAGCACCAGCGCGACATGGCGCGAGCGTTTGCGGGGGAGGCGTTCGGTCATGGTCAGCCCTCGATGAAATGCGGCTTGAACCGCGACAGGTTGTGGGTGATGGGCGAGCGGTCCTCGCGCAGGCCGAGGCCGCAGCAGTTCTCGCCGACGATCCAGGCGCCGAGCACCGGGCGGAAGCCGCCGAAATCCGGCAGCCGGGCAAGGCCCTGCACGATCATCGGATGGTGCGAATAGCTGTCGTCGCCGGTGCGCGCCGCCTCGCGGCCGCCTTCGTGGATCACCACCCCTGCGCCTTCGCGCGAGAAGATCGGCTTGGTGACGTGACCCAGCGCCAGTGTTTCCCGCGCGGCCTCGAAAGCCTGAGCCGCCTCGGGGGCGGGATTGCCGCCGGTCAGCGCATCCTGCACATCCGCAAGGAAGAAGGCGGGCAGCAGGTTCGGGTGGCCGGGGAACATCTGCCACAAGAGCGGCAGGATGCCCTTGTTCGACAGGACCGCCTTCCAGGGCGGCTCGATGAAGCGGGTGCCGGAGCTTTGCAGATGCGCGGCGAACTCGTCGCGCAGCATGTCCTCCCACGGATAGAGCTTGAAGAGCGTGCCGATGACGCGGGACTGGTCGTCGGCGAACTGGCCCTCTTCGGTTAGGCCGATCTGGGAAAGCGCGGTGAAATGCGCGCCCAGGCCCGCCTCGCGCGCCGCCCAGGCCAGGGTCTCGACGGTGGCGTAATCCTCGGGGTTGTCGGGATCGGCGGCGAAATGCACCTCTTCGCCGTCGGGGCAAATCTGCGTCCAGCGCGCCACGATCGCCTCGTGGATGCTGTTGAACTGGTCGGCATCGGCGTCGAGCACGCCCGCCGCCTGCTGCTGTTCGAACCAGAGCCACTGGAAGCTGGCGGATTCGTAAAGCGAGGTCGGCGTGTCGGCATTGTATTCCAGCAGCCTGGCCGGCCCGTTGCCGTCATAGGCCAGGTCCATGCGGCCATAAAGCTCGGGCTCGCCCCGTGACCAGCTGGCGGCGATCAGGTCCCAGTGCTGGCGGGGGATGTCGAGCCGGGCCAGCCAGGCCTCGTCGCGCACGGCGCGGTCCACCGCCTCGCGGCACAGCGCATGCAGTTCGGTGGCGGGGGCTTCGATATCCTCCTCGATCTCGCGCAGGGTGAAGCGATAGGCGCTGGTCTCGTCCCAATAGGGCTCGCCGCCCATGTCGGCGAAGGTGAAGCCCAGTTCCTCGGCCTTGTCGCGCCAGCCGGGCCGCTCGGGAAGGGTGCGTTTTTCCATGGTCTCTCCTTCAGCCCGAGATAGGACGGGCGCACGGCCCGGCGCAAGCCTCGGGCGGCGATTTTCCCCGCCGGCCGGGCTTGCGCATCATCGGCACTGCCCGGCCGGCGCGGAACGCGGGGCTTGCGGCAAGCCTTGCTTCGCGCCAATCTGCTACCATTCCAGTCCCGCGAGCGACGGGACGCGACAACAGGGATGTCCCATCATGCAGAACCGCTTTCCGCTTCGCGCGCTGCTCCTGGCCTCGGCCGTGTCCTTGGCCGCGCCGATGACCCTGACCGTGACCGCGGCGCAGGCCGAGACCCCCGCCGACACGCTGGTCATCGCCCATCAGATCGACGACATCATCAGCCTCGACCCCGGGCAGAGCTTCGAATTCTCGGGTCAGGACGTGGTGCACAGCCTTTACGACCGGCTGGTGGATTTCGATCCGCTGGACCTGAACGCCGGGATCAAGCCCAGCCTGGCCGAAAGCTGGGAGGTCAGCGAGGACGGCAAGACCATCACCCTGACCATGCGCGAGGGCGTGACGTTCCAGTCCGGCAACCCGGTCCGGGCCGAGGATGCCGCCTGGTCGCTGCAACGCGCCGTCAAGCTGAACAAGTCGCCGGCCTTCATCCTGAACCAGTTCGGCTTTACCGCCGAGAACGTGGACGAGCGCGTGACCTTCGACGGCAACCGGGTGATCCTGCAACTGGACCAGCCCTATGCGCAAAGCTTCGTGCTGAACTGCCTTGCCTCCGAGGTCGGCTCGGTCATCGACAAGGAAACCGCCATGAGCCATGCCGAGGGCGAGGATTTCGGCAATGCCTGGCTGTCCACCAACGGCGCGGGCTCGGGTCCCTACGCCCTGGGCGCGTGGCGGCCGAACGAGGCGGTGCAACTGGTCGCCAATCCCGATTATTGGCAGGGCGCGCCGACGATGGCCCGGGTGATCGTGCGGCACGTCCAGGAAAGCAGCGCCCAGCGGCTGCTGCTGGAGCAGGGCGATGTCGACGTGGCGCGCAACCTGACGCCGACCGATGTCGAGGGCGTCGCCGGCAATGAAAGGCTGAAGGTCCTGGACGAGCTGCGCGGCCGCATCCTCTACATGGGGCTGAGCCAGAAGGACCCGCTGCTGTCCAGGCCCGAGATGGTCGAGGCGATGAAATACCTGATCGACTACGCGGGCATGGAATCGAGCTTTCTCAAGGGCCAGTGGAAAGTGCACCAGAACTTCCTGCCCGAGGGCTATCTGGGTGCCGCGGACGAAAATCCCTGGAGCTATGACATCGAGAAGGCCCGCCAGATCCTGACCGATGCCGGCATCACCTCGGGCACCGTCAAGACCATCGTGCGCGACATTCGCGAATATGTCGATGCGGCCCAGACCCTGCAAGCCGCCATGGCCCAGGTCGGGCTGACGCTGGAAATCCAGCAGATGACCGGGGCGCAGGTGCTTGACGCCTATCGCGCGCGGCAGGTGCCGATCTTCATCGGCGAATGGGGGCCGGATTACGCCGATCCGAACACCAATGCCTCGACCTTTGCCCATAACCCCAACAACGCCGACGATGCCGGGCTGTCGCAGCTGGCATGGCGCAACAGCTGGGCGGTGCCGCAAGAGATGAACCAGGCCGTCGAGGCCGCCACGCTGGAGGGCGACACCGACAAGCGCGTGCAGATGTATCTGGACATCCAGAGCCAGTATCGCGAGATCGCGCCGATCATCCCGATGTTCCAGAAGATCGAGCAGGTGGTGCTGCAGCAGAACGTGCAGAACTGGACCTCGGGCGGCTCGGTCACCTCGGTCAATTATCGTCAGGTGACGAAGGAATAAGGCGTGGCCCAGCCCGACATCCTCGGTCCGCCGGGACAGGGCGTGCCGCCCCCGGCCGGCGGCATGCCATCGGCCCGCCGGGCGCGGCTGGGCCGGAGGCTTCGCAGCCTTGCCGGCATCGCCCTGTCGCTCGCGCTGACGCTGCTGGGCCTGCTGCTGGTCACCTTCGTCATCGGCCGCATCATGCCGATCGACCCGGTGCTGAAGGTGGTGGGCGAGCGCGCGACCCAGGAGCAATACGACGCGGCCTATCAGGCGATGGGGCTGGACAAGCCGATCTGGCAGCAATTCCTGCGCTACATGGCCGAGGTGCTGCGGGGCGATTTCGGCCGTTCGATCTCGACCGGGCATCCGGTGGCGCAGGACCTGCTGCGGGTGTTTCCGGCGACGGTCGAACTGGCGACGCTGGGCACGCTGATCGGCGTCTGCGTGGGCGTGCCCTTGGGCGTGGTCGCCGCCGCGCGCCGGGGCGGCTGGATCGACCAGGTCGCCCGCGTGGTGGCGCTGGTGGGCTATTCCATGCCGATCTTCTGGCTGGGGCTGATGGGGCTTTTGCTGTTCTACGGCATCCTCGGCTGGGTCGGCGGGCCGGGGCGGCAGGGCATCATCTATGACGGCATGGTGCCCACGGTCACCGGGCTGATCCTGATCGACAGCCTGGTCGCCGGCGATTGGGCCGCCTTTCGCGACGCCTTCAGCCATATCGTGCTGCCGGCCAGCCTGCTGGGCTATTTCAGCCTCGCCTATATCAGCCGCATGACCCGCAGCTTCATGTTGGAGCAGCTTTCGGCGGAATATGTCGTCACCGCCCGGGTCAAGGGCCTTTCCGAGGGCCGGGTGATCTGGGGCCATGCCTTCCGCAACATCCTGGTGCCGCTGATCACGGTGATCGCGCTGAGCTTCGGCTCGCTGCTGGAGGGCTCGGTGCTGACCGAGATCGTGTTCTCATGGCCCGGCATCGGCCAGTATATCACCAAGGCGCTGCTGGCGGGCGACATGAACGCCGTGCTGGGCGGGACCGTGGTGGTCGGCACCTGCTTCGTGGCGCTGAACCTGCTTTCCGATATCCTCTACCGCCTGCTGGACCCGAGGGCGAAATGACCCAGACCACACGCGCATGGCTTCTGTCCGACGCGCCGCAGACCCGGCGGCAGGCTCGGCTGGGGGCGCTTTACCAGGGTTGGCTGACCTTTCGCGCCAACCGGCTTGCCATGGTCGGGCTGGCGATCCTGGTCCTGCTGGTGCTGGTGGCCGCCTTCGCGCCCTGGATCGCACCGCAGAACCCCTATGCCCAGAACCTGGCCGAGCGGCTGCGGCCGCCCTCGGCGCAGCACTGGCTGGGCACCGATGCACTGGGCCGGGACATCCTGTCGCGGCTGATCTTTGGCTCGCGCGTGACGCTGTTCATCGTCGGCACGGTGGCGCTGATCGCGCCGGTGATCGGGCTTTTCGTCGGCACGGTCGCGGGGTTCGCCGGCGGCTGGGTCGACCAGGTGCTGATGCGCATCACCGACATCTTCCTGGCCTTCCCCAAGCTGATCCTGGCGCTGGCCTTCGTCGCCGCACTCGGCCCCAGCATCGGCAACGCGGTGCTGGCGCTGGCCCTTACCTCCTGGCCGCCCTATGCGCGCCTGGCGCGGGCCGAGACGCTGACCATCCGCAATGCCGACTACATCGCCGCCGCCCGGTTGCAGGGGGCAGGGCCGCTGCGGCTGCTGATCGGCCATGTCTGGCCGCTTTGCGTCAGTTCGCTGATCGTGCGGGTGGCGCTGGACATGGCGGGGATCATCCTCTCCGCCGCCGGGCTGGGCTTCCTTGGCCTTGGCGCGCAACCGCCGATGCCGGAATGGGGGGCGATGATCTCGGACGGGCGCAGCTATATCCTGGATTTCTGGTGGGTGGCGGCCATGCCGGGCATGGCGATCTTTGTCGTGTCGCTGGCCTTCAACCTGCTCGGCGACGGGCTGCGCGACGTGCTGGATCCCAAGGGAGGCCGGGAATGAGCCCGCTGCTTTCGGTTCGGAACCTCCGCGTCTCCTTCCCGACCCGCTCGGGCATGTTCGAGGCGGTGCGCGGTGTCAGCTTCGACCTTGGCCGGGAACGGCTGGGCGTGGTGGGCGAAAGCGGTTCGGGCAAGTCGATGACCGGCCGCGCCATCCTCGGCCTCGTCCGCCCGCCCGGGCGGGTCGAGGCCGAGCGCATGGAACTGGGCGGCGAGTCGATCCTGAACCTGCCCGAGGCCCGCATGCGCCGCCTGCGCGGCTCGCGCATCAGCATGGTGATGCAGGACCCCAAGTTCAGCCTGAACCCGGTGATGACCGTGGGCCGGCAGATCATGGAGGGCTACCGCCTGCATACCGGCAAGAGCCGCGCCGCCGCCCGCGACAAGGCGCTGGAGATGCTGGCCGCGGTGCAGATCCGCGACCCCGAGCGGGTCTTTCACGCCTATCCGCACGAGGTCTCGGGCGGCATGGGCCAGCGCATCATGATTGCCATGATGCTGGCCCCCGACCCCGAGATCCTGATCGCGGACGAGCCCACATCGGCGCTGGACGTCTCGGTCAGGAACGAGGTGCTGCGCATCATGGACCGGCTGGTCGGCGCCCGCGGCATGGGGCTGATCTTCATCAGCCACGACCTGAACCTGGTCGCGCAGTTCTGCGACCGCGTCCTCATCATGTATGCCGGCCGCGTGGTCGAGGAACTGCCCGCCCGCGACCTGCACGCCGCGAAGCACCCCTATACGCAGGGCCTCTTGAACAGCCTGCCGCGCCTCGACCGCCCTGTCGAGCGCCTCGCGGTCCTGCAAAGGCAAGAGGGCTGGCGCGACGCCCCGCCGGCGGAAACCCCGTGATGCCGCTTCTTCGTTCCCCAAATACTCATCCGCCCCGGTGCTACCCATGCTGACGGTCGAGAATCTGGATGTCTGGTTCGGCCACGCGCCCGAACGCGTCGATGCGGTGAAATCCGCCAGCTTCACCGTCCCGCAGGGCGAAAGCTTCGGTCTCGTCGGCGAAAGCGGCTCGGGCAAGTCGACCATCCTGCGCGCCATCACCGGGCTGATCGACACATGGTCGGGCCGCGTCATCGTGGCGGGGGAAGCCATCGCCGGCCGCCATCGCTCGCGCGCCTTCCACAAGACGGTGCAGATGGTGTTCCAGGATCCCTATGCCAGCCTGCATCCGCGCCATTCCGTGGACCGGGTGCTGTCGGAAACCCTGCACCTGCAGGGCATGGACCGCATCGACCAGCGCATCACCCGGCTTCTGGACCAGGTCGGGTTGGGGCAGGGCTTCCGTTTCCGCTATCCGCACCAGCTTTCGGGCGGGCAGCGCCAGCGCGTCGCCATCGCCCGGGCGCTTGCGGCCGAGCCGAAACTGCTGCTTCTGGACGAGCCGACCTCGGCGCTGGATGTCAGCGTGCAGGCCGAGATCCTGAACCTGCTCGGCGACATCCGGGCCGAGCGGGGGCTGACCTATGTCATGGTCAGCCACGACCTGGCGGTGGTGGCGCATATGTGCGACCGGCTGGCGGTGATGCGCGAGGGCCGGATCGTCGAGCAGATGGATGCCGCCCGCCTGCGCGCTGGCGCGGCAGAGGGCGACTACGCCCGGGCATTGATCGCGGCCAGCACCGGCTACGCGCGCGAAACCTAGACCGCCACGCCGAAGATCTTGCCGATGCCGGCGGTGACCGCCAGTGCGAAGACGCCGCCCAGGATCACCCGCAGCACCGCCCGTCCGGGCGGGGCGCCGCCGGCCCAGGCCCCCAGCGCGCCCAGCACCGCCAGCGCGACCACCACCGCGACCAGCACGCTGGCGACGACCTGCCCCCCCGGCGCCATGATCGCCGCCAAAAGCGGCACCGCCGCCGCGACGCTGAAGGTCGCGGCCGAGGCCAGCGCCGCCTGCAGCGGATTGGCGTTCGACGCCTCGCTGAGCCCCAGCTCGTCGCGCACATGGGCGGCCAGCGCATCATGCTCGGTCACCTCGCGCGCGGCCTGCAAGGCGGTGCCGGGCGTCATGCCGCGCGATTCGTAGATTGCGGCCAGTTCGTGCAACTCCTCTTCGGGCATCTCCCGCAGGGCTTCGTGCTCGCGGGCGATGTCGGCGCGCTCGGTATCCGATTGCGAGCTGACCGAGACATATTCGCCCATGGCCATGGACATCGCGCCCGCGACCAACCCGGCCGTTCCCGCGATCAGGATCGCCTGCCGCCCCGGATCGGCCGCCGCCACGCCGACGATCAGCGCGCCCACCGAGACGATGCCGTCATTCGCCCCCAGCACCGAGGCTCGCAGCCAGCCCATGCGGCTGACGTAATGCGGATCGTCGGGATGGGCGCTGGGTTGCTTGCTCATTGCGGGCCTCGGCTGCTGTTCCGGGGCCAGCTTAACGGCCCGGACCGCATTTGCCAGCCTTGCGTCCCGCGCTCGGCGCCGTCACGCTGCGGGCTGGCGAATCCCGCCGGGAAGAGAGGCAAGAATGCAGCACGATCCGATCCTGCCGCCGGCTTTGAACCTGATCGGCGGCGCATGGCGACCTGCCGCCTCGGGGCGCGAGATGGCGATGATCTCGCCCATCGACGGCCAGCCCTTTGCCGCCATTGTCGATTCCGGCCCCGAGGACGTGGATGCGGCGATCCGTGCCGCCCGCTTGGCCTTCGAGGGCGACTGGGGGCGCCTGACCGCTGCCGAGCGCGGCCGGCTGATGCTGCGCCTTGCCCTGCGCATCGAGGCCGAGGCGGAAGCGCTTGCGCAGCTGGAAACCCGCGACAACGGCAAGCCCATCGCCCAGTCGCGCGCCGACATGGCGGCCCTGGCGCGCTATTTCGAATATTACGGCGGCGCGGCGGACAAGCTGCATGGCGAGGTGATCCCGTTCCTGAACGGCTATGACGTGATGGCGCTGCGCGAGCCGCATGGCGTGACCGGCCATATCATCCCCTGGAACTATCCGGTGCAGATCTTCGGGCGCTCGGTCGGCGCGGCGCTGGCCATGGGCAATGCGACGGTGACCAAGCCGGCCGAGGATGCCTGCCTGGCCATCCTGCGCATCGGCGAACTGGCGGCCGAGACCGGCTTTCCGCCCGGCGCGATCAATATCGTCACCGGACGCGGCGAGGTGGCGGGGCGGGCGCTGTCCGAGCATCCCGGCGTCGATTTCATCAGCTTCACCGGCTCGCCCGAGGTCGGGCAGGCGATCGGGATCGCGGCGGCGCGCAACCATATCCCCTGCACGCTGGAGCTGGGCGGCAAGTCGCCGCAGATCGTCTTCGACGATGCCGATCTGGAGGCTGCGGCCCCGGTCATCGTCAATGCCATCGTGCAGAACGGCGGCCAGACCTGCTCGGCCGGATCGCGCGTGCTGATCCAGCGCGGCATCTGGGAGCGGCTGACGGCGATGCTGGCCGAACGCTTCGGCGCGGTGGTGGCCGGTCCGGCCGAGGGCGCGCTGCTGGGTCCGCTGATCTCGGCCCGGCAGCAGGCGCGGGTCGAGCGCTATGTCGCCGAGGCCGCAGCCCCGCTGATCGCGCGCGGGACCATCGCCGAGGACGCGCCCGCGGCCGGCTTTTACGTCGCGCCGGCGCTGTTCGGCCCGGTCGATCCCGAAAGCCCGCTGGCGCAGGAAGAGATCTTCGGTCCGGTGCTGGCCGCCATCCCCTTCGACACCGAGGCCGAGGCCGTGGCCATCGCCAACGGCACCGAATACGGGCTGGTTGCCGGCATCTGGACCCGCGACGGCGACCGGCAGGCGCGGATGGCGCGGGCCATGCGCTGCGGGCAGGTCTTCATCAACGGCTATGGCGCCGGGGGCGGGATCGAGCTGCCTTTCGGCGGGGTGCGCAAATCCGGCCATGGTCGCGAAAAGGGCTTCATCGCGCTTCACGAATTCTCGCGGCTGAAAACCGTGGTTCATCGTTTCGCATAAAAAGGGAGAGAGATCATGCGGCTTCAGGGCAAGACGGCATTGGTGACGGGCGGCGCCTCGGGCTTCGGGCGCGGCATCGCCGAAACCTTCGCGCGCGAGGGCGCGCGGGTGGCTGTGCTGGACATTGACGGCGAGGCGGCCAAGGCGGTGGCCTCGGGCATCGGCGGGCCTGCCATCACCTGCGACGTGAGCCGGGGCGATCAGGTCCGCGCGGCGGTGGCCCAGGCGCGCGACGCCTTCGGCAGCCTCGACATCGTGGTGAACAATGCCGGCTGGACCACGCCGAACGGCCCGTTGCTGGACACGGACGAGGCGGCGTTCCGCAAGATCTACGACATCAACGTGCTGTCGATCTTTCACATGACCCATGCCGTGCTGCCGCATTGGCGCGAGCGGGGGCAGGGGGTGATGATCAATGTCAGCTCGACCGCCGGCATCCGGCCGCGTCCGGGGCTGAGCTGGTACAACTCCTCGAAAGGCGCGGTGAACACCCTGACCCGCAGCCTGGCGGCGGAACTGGCGCCCGAGGGCGTCCGCGTGAACGCCATCGCCCCGGTGATGGGCGAGACCGGGATGCTGGAGCGGTTCATGGGCTGCGAGGACACGCCCGAGAACCGCGCCCGCTTCCTTGCCACCATCCCGCTGGGGCGGCTGTCGCAGCCGCGCGACATCGCCAATGCGGCGCTTTACCTTGCCTCGGACGAGGCCGATTTCATCACCGGCGTCATCCTCGAAGTCGATGGCGGGCGGACAGTCTAGTCCGCCCCCCTGAACTAGCCCGCCCCCCTGACTAGCCCGCCCCCTGCGCCCGCCGCGTGGCGATGTTGCGCCACAGGAAGGCCAGCACGAACAGCGCCGTCAGCACCAGCACGATGGTCGGCGCGGGCGCGCTGTTCAGCCAGAAGCTGGCCCAGACCCCGCTGACCGCGGCGAATGCCGCGACTGCGACCGATGTGGCCAGCATCACCGGCAGCCGCCGCGTGACCAGAAAGGCCACCGCCCCCGGCGCGATCAGCAGCGCAACCGCCAGGATGATGCCGACGGAACTGAGCATGGCGACGACCGTGGCCGAGATCATGGCCAGCAGCCCGTAGTTCAGCACGGCCAGCGCCAGCCCCGAGACCCGCGCCTGCACCGGGTCGAAGGCCAGGAGCGCGAAGTCGCGCCATTTCAGGATCAGCGCCAGCCCGACCAGCGCCGAGATGCTGCCCGCAAGGCGCAGGTCCTCCGGCCCGACGCCCAGCATGTTGCCGAACAGGATATGGTCCAGGTGCAGGTCGGTCTGGATGGCGGTGTAAAGCACCACTCCCAGCCCGAACATGCCCGACATGACCACGCCCAGCACGGTATCGGCCTTGACGCGGCTGTTGTCCTGCAACCAGCCGGTCAGGGCCGCGCAGCTTATGCCGGCAAGAAAGGCGCCCAGGATCAGCGGCAGGCCCGCGACATAGGCCAGCACCACGCCGGGCAGCACGGCATGGCTGACCGCGTCGCCCATCAGCGACCAGCCCTTGAGCACCAGGAAGCAGGACAGAAGCCCGGCGGGCAGGGCGATCATCAGCCCGATCAGCGCCGCATCGCGCATGAAGGGAAAGGCAAGCGGCATCGTCAGCCAGTCCATCACGCGGCCTCCTTCAATGCGGCGCGGGCGCGGCGGCGGGCGGCGAAAAGCCCGTGCTTCGGCGCCAGCAGGAAGACGGCCAGGAAGATCGCGGTCTGCAGGCAGACGATCACCCCCCCGGTCGCACCGTCGAGGAAGAACGAGACATAGGCGCCAAGCGCCGAGGTGAGCGAGCCGATCGCCACCGAGATCAGGATCAGCCGCGGAAAGCGGTCGGTCAGCAGATAGGCGGTGGCGCCCGGCGTCACCACCAGCGCAACGACCAGGAAGGCGCCGACGGTCTGCATCGCCGCGACCGTGCAGGCCGAAAGCAGGGTGAAGAACAGCACCTTCAGCGCCTGCGGGTTCAGTCCGATGGTGCGGGCATGGCTTTCGTCGAAGAACACCACCATCAGGTCGCGCCATTTCGCCGCCAGGATCAGCAGCGAGATGCCGCCGATCAGCGCCAGTTGCAGCGTGTCGCCCGGCGTGATCGCCAGGATGTTGCCCATGGTGATGGTCTGCACGCTGACCGCCATCGGGTTGAGCGAGACCATGAACAGCCCCAGCCCGAAGAAGCCGGTGAAGATCAGGCCGATGATCGCGTCCTCGCGCAGGCCCGTGCGCTTGTTCAGGAACAGCATGGTCAGCGCGGCCAGCCCGCCCGACAGGAACGCCCCCAGCGCGAAGGGCAGGCCCAGCATATAGGCGCCGGCGACGCCCGGCACGATGGAATGGCTCAGCGCGTCGCCGATCAGCGACCAGCCCTTGAGCATCAGATAGGCCGACAGGAAGGCGCAGACCCCGCCAACCAGCGCCGAGACCCAGATCGCGTCGGTCATGTAGCTGTATTCAAAGGGGACAAGCAGCGTGCGGATCATTTCGGCGCCGCCTCTTCTTCGCGGGCGCTGCGCTGCTTGTCGTCGTAAAAGACCAGCGGGCGCTCGTCGTCCGACAGCACGGTCAGCGCGCGCGGATCGTCGTCCGCATGCAGATGCCGCGCGCCCAGCACGAAATGGCGCAGCACGCCGCCAAAGGCCAGGCGCAGGTTCTCGGGCGTAAAGACCTCGGCCGTCGGGCCATGGGCCAGCACGGTGTTCTTCACCAGCACCACCCGGTCGCAATATTCCGGCACCGAACCCAGGTCATGGGTCGAGACCAGCATGACCCGGCCCTCGTCCCGCATCTGCTGCAACAGCTCGATGATCGCGGATTCGGTCTTGACGTCCACGCCGGTAAAGGGCTCGTCGAGCAGGATCACCGAGGCGCCTTGCGCCAGCGCCCGCGCCAGGAAGACGCGCTTCTTCTGGCCGCCCGAAAGCTCGCCGATCTGGCGGTGGCGGAAGTCCTGCATGTTCACGCGGGCCAGCGCCTCGTCCACGGCGCGGCGGTCCTCGGGCCGCGCGCGGCGCAGAAAGCCCATATGGCCATAGCGGCCCATCATCACCACGTCCTCGACCAGCACCGGAAAGGTCCAGTCCACCTCCTCGGCCTGCGGGACATAGGCGATCAGGTTGCGGCGCAGCGCCTGCGGCACGGTCATGCCCAGCACCCGCACCTTGCCGGCGGCGGCCGGCACGAAACCCATCAGCGCCTTGAACAGCGTGGATTTCCCCGAACCGTTCACCCCCACCAGCGCCGTGACCGAGGCTTGCGGCACGGTGAAGCTTGCATCCCGCAGCGCCGTAAAGCCGTTGCGATAGGCCACCGTCAGGCCGGAGACCTCGATGCCGGGGGCGTCAGGCATCGGAAAGCCCCCTGACGATGGTTTCCGAAGTCACGCGCAGCAGGTCCAGATAGGTCGGCACCGGCCCGTCCGGCTCGGACAGGCTGTCGACGTAAAGCACGCCGCCATAGCGCGCCCCGGTCTCGGCCGCGATCTGCCTTGCCGGCCGGTCCGAGACGGTGCTTTCCGAAAACACCACCGGAATGTCGTGCTGCCTGATGGCATCGACCACGCGCCGCACCTGCTGGGGGGTGCCCTGCGCATCGGCGTTGATCGGCCACAGGAACAGTTCGCGCAGGCCGAAATCCCGCGCCAGATAGGAGAATGCCCCTTCCGAGGTCACCAGCCAGCGCCGTTCTTCGGGCAGGGCGCGGGCGGCGTCGCGCAGCGGGCCGATGGTCCGCGCGATCTCGCCCTTGTAGCGGCCGGCATTGGCGCGATAGCTGCCGGTGCCCTGGGGATCGGCCTTGGACAGGGCGGCGGCGATATTGTCCACATAGACCAGCGCCGTATCCAGCGCCATCCAGGCATGGGGGTTGGGCTTGCCGTCGTAATGCCCGCCCGAGATCGGCATCGGCTCGATCCCATCGGTCAGCGTGGCCGAGGGCAGGTCGCCCAGGTTGCGCAGGAACTGCTCGAACCACAGTTCCAGGTTCAGCCCGTTGCGCAGGATCAGGCCGGCGTCGCGCGCGCCGATCAGGTCGCTGGGCGTCGGCTCGTAATTGTGGATCTCGGCCCCGGGCTTGGTGATCGAGACCACCTCGGCCCGGTCGCCCGCCACGTTGCGCGCCATGTCGGCGATGATGGTGAAGGTGGTCGCCACCTTGAGCTTGCCCGCCTGCGCCCGGGCAGGCCCGGGGACGATGGCGGGGGCGGCAAGCCCGGCAAGGGCGGCGGTCAGGAATGTTCTGCGCTTCATGGTCCGATTCTTGTGCTCTGGGCTTCGTTCTGCTGCCGTTATCTGCGAACCATTCTCAACTGTCAAGCCAGTTGCAATTTCTTCGCATCTGGGCCAGAAAACCGCATGGAGATCGAAACCCGCGCCCAAGCCTTCGAGGACGCGCTGCGCCGTGCCGGCGTGCGCATCACCCGCCAGCGGGCTGCGCTGCTGCGCGTGCTGGCAGCGGCCGAGGATCATCCCGACGCGACGCAGCTGCATCAGCGCGCCATGGCGGCGGGGGCGGGGGTGTCGCTGGCGACGGTCTATCGCACGCTCTCGGCGCTCGAGACGCAGGGCATGATCCAGAAGCTGGAATTCGAGGGCGAACCCGCCCGGTTCGAGCCCGCCGACGGCCACCACCACGACCACATGATCGATGTCGAGACCGGCGAGGTGATGGAATTCGTCAACGAGCGCATCGAGCGGCTGCAGGCCGAGATCGCCGCCGAGATGGGCTATGAGATCGTCCGCCACCGGCTGGAGCTTTACGTCCGGCGCCGTCGATGAGCTTGCAGGTTTTCGACAAGATCATCTCGGATCGGGGATCGCGCTATGCCGTCTCGGGCGGGCCGGCGCGGACCCGGGCCGAGGCCGAGGCGCTGCTGGCGGAACTGCGGCGCAACAAGCGCTTCGCCAAGGCCACGCACAACACCTGGGCGGCGATCCTGTCGGGCGAGGCGGTGCGCGACGACGACGGCGAAAGCGGGGCCAGCCAGATCATTCTGCAAATGCTGGAACGCGCCGGGCTGACCGATCATGTGGTGATCGTGACGCGCTGGTATGGCGGCAAGCACCTGGGCGGCGACCGCTTTCGCCATGTCGTGGACGCGGTGCGGCACTATCTGGCGCAGGGCGAAGCACGACAGGGCGGGCGCTAACCCTCGCGCCCGATCGCATGGGCCTGCAGCAGTTCCAGCGGCACGATCTCCAGCGTGCGGGCATGGGTCGCCTCCAGCACCACCTCGGGCGCGGCGAATTCCTGCGCCGCCTGCAGGAAGCGCGCGGCGCAAAGGCACCAGCGGTCGCCCGGCTTCAGCCCCTGAAAATGGAACTCCGGCCGCGGCGTGCTGAGGTCGTTGCCCAGGTATTTCGACAGTGCCAGGAATTCCGCCGTCACGATGACGCAGACCGTATGCCGGCCGCGATCCTCGGGTCCGGTATTGCAGCAGCCATCGCGGAAAAATCCGGTTAGCGGCGCCGTCGAGCAGGTCTCGAGCTTGCCGCCAAGGACGTTGAGCGCGGGGTCCATGTCAGGTCTCCTTCGGCTGCCAGTCGATCCAGCGGGCATGGAAATCCGCCCGGCCGAGGCTCCATTCGCGCGCCGCGCCGCCGGTCCAGAGCCGCAGGGCCAGAGCCGCGCCATCGCCGCCGTCGGCCTCCATCGACAGATGCGCCAGGGGGCGTTCGGGGCTGGCCTTCGCCCCGGCGGCCCGCAGCGCGGCCTCGATGCGTTCCCGCGTGGCGGCAGGAAAATATTGCGCCGCAACGGTATGATAGACAAGCCTGCCATGGTCGCAAGGCTCGGCCAGCCGGGCCGGCAACCATTCGCCGGCATCGCCGCGATCCACCTGCGGCGGATGGCGCCCGGCCAGCGCCAGCGCGGCCTGCATCCGCTCCAGCCTCGCGCGCTGGTCCGCCCAGACATAGGAGAGCAGCCGCAATCCGTCCCGAGCCGGATCGAGCGGGTTCAGGTCCACGCCGCGCGCCGCCCCGATCTCCAGCGCGGCAGGGGCCGGTGCGGTGCCGCGCCATTCCGGACTCAACAAGACTTCGGACTCGTCTCCTTCCAGTGGCGGTGGTTGATATTCTGCTGTTCCAGCAACCCTGTAGCGTGGAAAATTCAGGTTGAGTCCAGCACTGGCGCCCAGTTCCAGAAGGTCGAAGCGGTGCCTGCCCAACACGCCGCCGAGAAACCAGCATCCCGCGATCAGCACAGCGGAGCGGGCGACCTCATTGGTCTGCGGCGCATACTCGATCCATTCCAGCATATGCGCTTGATGATTTTGAATTGCTTCGGAAATTCTTTGATGAAGAAAGTCGTCGTCCGCCGCGGCATAGGCCTTTGCCAGCCCCGGATCGCTGCCGTTCAGCACCAGCGCGTGCAGCGCGCCGCAAAGCCGCAGCGGCACCGAGTCGGCGCGGTGGCTGGGATCGCCGGCCCAGGTCCGCACCCGCTGCGCAAGCGCACCGTCATCGCCCGCCAGGATCGATGCCAGTTGCTCGCAGATCCGGGCGGTGAGCGGCGAGCCGAGCGCGCGGCAGGCCTCCGCCTGCAGGGCGAAGGCGTCGCGCCAGCCCGTCACCGGAACCGCTCGGTCAGTGCTCTGAGCCGGTCGGAAAGGCTGGGCGGCTCGGCAATGGGATCGTTGGCGGGTTCCGCCGCGGGCTTTTCCGGCGATCCCTTGCCGGGATTGTCCGGCCGCGTGCCGCTGTTGCGCGCCGGCGCCACCCGTGCCGCGACCGCGTTCATGAAGCGCGCATCGTCGCCCGCGGCCAGCGCCGCCGCCCCGTCCGAGATGCCGCGCAGCAGGTCGTCCAGCCCGGCCTGCTCGGCCTTGGCGAAATCCGACAGCACATAGCCCGCGACGCGGTCCTTGTCGCCGGGATGGCCGATGCCGATGCGCAGCCGGCGATAGCCCTCGCCGATATGCTGGTGCAGAGAGCGCAGCCCGTTATGCCCGGCATGCCCCCCGCCGGTCTTGAGCCGCACCTTGCCGGGGGTGAGGTCCAGCTCGTCATGCAGCACGATCACGTCCTGGGGCGCGAGCTTCAGATAGCGCATCGCCTCGCCCACCGACTGGCCGGACAGGTTCATGAAGGTCGCGGGCTTGAGCAGGGTGACGCGCGTCTCGCCCAGCCTGCCCTCGGCGATCTCGCCCTGAAAGCGGGCGCGCCAGGGCGAAAACCCGTGGTCGCCGGCGATGCGCTCGACCGCCATGAAGCCCACATTGTGCCGGTTCGCGGCGTATTTCGCGCCCGGATTGCCCAGGCCGACGATCAGTTTCATGCGTTTCTCCGTGGCTCGGGCGCCAGATTACCGGCGCCGCCCGGCAGGGGCAAATTTTATCGCTCTCTTGTCCTTCAGGTCCGGCGTTACTAAGACTCTGTCAACCTTTCGCGCCTAAGAGCGGTCAAACGGGACAAGGCCCTTGGGACGAATCGCGAAACGGCAGGCCAGGCAGGGACAAAAGCAAGGACAGACATGCAAGATCCGGCAGAATTCTACATGAACACGCTCGTCCCCATGGTCGTCGAACAGACCAGCCGGGGCGAACGCGCCTATGACATCTTCTCGCGCCTGCTGAAGGAAAGGATCATCTTCCTGTCCGGCCCGGTGCATGACGGCATGGCGACGCTGATCTCGGCGCAGCTGCTGTTCCTCGAGGCGGAAAACCCGACCAAGGACATCAGCATGTATATCAACAGCCCCGGCGGCGTAGTGACCTCGGGCCTGTCGATCTATGACACGATGCAATACATCAAGCCGCGCGTCTCGACCCTCGTGGTGGGGCAGGCGGCTTCGATGGGCTCGCTGCTCCTGTGCGCCGGCCAGCCGGGGCAGCGCTTCTCGCTCCCCAACAGCCGCGTCATGGTCCACCAGCCCTCGGGCGGGTTTCAGGGCCAGGCGACCGACATCCTGATCCATGCGCGCGAGACCGAAAAGCTCAAGCGGCGCCTGAACGAGATCTATGTCAAGCATACCGGCCGCACCCTGGAAGAGGTCGAGCAGGCGCTGGAGCGCGACCGCTTCATGTCGCCCGAAGAGGCCAAGGAATGGGGCCTCATCGACGAGATCTTGGTGGCGCGCGGCAAGGCCGAGCCGGACAAGTGATCACGGCTGCGGGAAGCGGCCGGGGCTGACGTTTTGGGGATTGTGACGGGCCGGGGCGGCCCGTAACATGACGGTGACGCATGGCGTGGTCTGGCCACGTCCGAAACAGGCGGTCGTCCGGCGCTTTTGCCGGGCTCCCGGGACAATACGAGGATCAACTGATGGCCAATCCGACCGGCGGCGACAGCAAGAACACGCTCTATTGCAGCTTCTGCGGCAAGAGCCAGCATGAGGTCCGCAAGCTTATTGCCGGTCCGACCGTATTCATCTGCGATGAATGCGTCGAGCTTTGCATGGACATCATCCGCGAGGAGACCAAGTCCTCGGCGCTGAAATCCGGCGACGGCGTGCCCACCCCGCGCGAGATCTGCAACGTGCTGGACGATTACGTGATCGGCCAGGAACATGCCAAGCGCGTGCTTTCGGTGGCGGTCCACAACCATTACAAGCGGCTGAACCACAGCTCCAAGACCGATATCGAGCTGGCCAAGTCGAACATCCTGCTGATCGGTCCGACCGGCTGCGGCAAGACGCTGCTCGCGCAGACCCTGGCGCGCATCCTGGACGTGCCCTTCACCATGGCCGACGCGACCACGCTGACCGAGGCCGGCTATGTCGGCGAGGATGTCGAGAACATCATCCTGAAGCTGTTGCAGGCCAGCGAATACAACGTCGAGCGGGCGCAGCGCGGCATCGTCTATATCGACGAGGTCGACAAGATCACCCGCAAGTCCGACAATCCCTCGATCACCCGCGACGTCTCGGGCGAGGGGGTGCAGCAGGCGCTTCTGAAGATCATGGAGGGCACGGTCGCCTCGGTGCCGCCGCAGGGCGGGCGCAAGCATCCGCAGCAGGAGTTCCTGCAGGTCGACACGACCAACATCCTGTTCATCTGCGGCGGTGCCTTTGCCGGTCTGGACCGGATCATCGCGCAGCGCAACAAGGGCACGGCCATGGGCTTCGGCGCCGCGGTCAAGGAGGATGACGACAAGGGCGTGGGCGAGCTGTTCAAGCAGCTTGAGCCCGAGGATCTGCTGAAATTCGGCCTGATCCCCGAATTCGTCGGCCGCCTGCCGGTGATCGCCACGCTGGGCGACCTGGACGAGCAGGCGCTGATCACCATCCTGACCCAGCCCAAGAATGCGCTGGTCAAGCAGTATCAGCGGCTCTTCGATCTGGAGAGCGTGAAGCTGACCTTCACCGAGGATGCGCTGACCGCCATCGCCAAGCGCGCCATCAAGCGCAAGACCGGCGCCCGCGGGCTGCGCTCGATCATGGAGGACATCCTGCTCGACACCATGTTCGACCTGCCCGGCATGGACAGCGTCGAGGAGGTGGTGGTCAACGAGGAGGCGGTGGACAATCCCACGGCCAAGCCGCTGCTGATCCACACCGATTCGAAGAAGGAAACCGCCAGCGCCGGCTAAGCGCGCCGCCGCCGGGACAATAGCCGGCGGCTTTGGTGGCTTTGGCCGGCGCTTAACGATAAGGCTGGAGGGGTCGGGCAGTACCATCCGGGGAGAGGCTGACGGTGCGGAAAGCCTGCGTCGATCTGTCTCGCGAAGGCCGGTTCGCCCCGGTCTCTCTGGACCTTCGCCGCAACTTGCGCCATATCTCGACCACACCCGATTGATGAGGTTCGCACCCATGTCGTTTCTGCTGCGCTTTCTGACTTGGTGGAACAGCCAGACCCTGAACACCCAGGTCTGGACCAAGCTTTACGGCGAGAAGGTCGGCGAGGACGATCAGGGCAACGTCTATTACCAGTCCGGCGGCGGCAAGCGGCGCTGGGTCATCTATAATGGCGAATCCGAGGCAAGCCGCATTTCGCCCGAATGGCACGGCTGGCTGCACCACACCTACAAGGAGCCGCCGACCGCCGCCCCGCTCGCGCACAAGCCCTGGGAAAAGCCGCATGAGCCGAACCTGACCGGGTCGCCGGGCGCTTATCATCCGGCGGGCTCGCTCTATCGCGCGCAGCCTGTCGAGCGCCGCGACTACGACGCTTGGCAACCCGAGTAGGCGCATGAACTCCGCCGCCGAACGGGCCGAGCTTTGGGTTGGCGCGGCGGTTCTGGCCGTGGCGGCCGGGTTTTTCGTCTGGTCCACCGCCGGCAGCAGGCTGGGCGTGTCCCTGGCGGGCGGCTATGAGTTGCGCGCGGCCTTTCCCAATGTCGACGGCATCGAGGTCGGCACCGATGTCCGGGTCGCCGGCGTCAGGGTGGGGCGCGTGTCGGCCGTCGATCTGAACCCGCAGACCTACCATGCCGAGGCGCGGCTGCGCCTGCCCGACAGCATCCGCCTGCCCAGCGACAGCGCGGCGCTGATCCAGTCGGACGGGCTTCTGGGCGGGGCCTATATCGAATTGCAGCCTGGCGGCGCCCCCGACGACCTGGCGCCCGGCGACGAGATCGAGGATGTGCAGGGCGCTGTCAGCCTGATTTCGCTGATGATGAAATTCGTGGATGCGCAAAGCACGGATGACAGCCCATGACCGACCTTCTGACCCGCGCCTGCCTGTGCCTGCTGCTGGCCGCCAGCCCCGTCCTTGCCCAGGAGGAGCCGGCCGAGGACCAGCAGTTGATGATCGACCCGGCCTTCAGCGACGATCCCGAGGCGGTCGTTCCGGCCGAGCCTTCGGCGGCCGAGCGCCAACGCGCGGCCGAGGCCGCACGCGGGCCCGAGACGGCGCGAGGCACCGGGGCGCAACTGCGAGGCCTCGACAAGATTACCGGCAGGACGCAGGATTTCACCCTGGCCGTAGGCGAGGTGGCCGAGTTCGGCCGGCTTCAGCTCAGCCTCGCGGAATGCCGCTATCCGGCGGCGGACCCGACTTCGGATGCCTATGCCGAGCTGACGATCACCGACAGTCAGGCCAATGCGCGGCTGTTTTCGGGCTGGATGATCGCCTCGTCGCCGGCGCTCTCGGCGCTGGACGATTCCCGCTACGATGTCTGGGTGATTTCCTGCAACAGGGCCTGAACGTCGGGCAGGGCATGGGCGGTGAAGCCGGCGGGAATCCGTAACGCGGCCGCCAGCCTCCGGCGATATTCAAGTCGTGGAATGGCCCGACCGCCCATCGAGGCCAGATGCGGGTTCGGATACTGCGTGTCCCAAAGCGTGAAGCCGCAGCGCGCCAGATGCGACGACATCCAGATCAGCGCCGCCTTGGAGGCGTTGCTGCGCCGCGAGAACATGCTTTCGGCAAAGAACGCCCCGCCCAGCGTCAGGCCGAACATGCCGCCGATCAGGTCCTCGCCGGCACGGATCTCCAGCGAATGCGCATGACCCATGCGGAACAGATCCTGATAAAGCGCAAGGAGCGGCGCGTTGATCCAGGTTTCCTCGCGATCGGCGCAGCCCGCCACCACGCCGGCGAAATCATTGTCGATCGTCGCGCGCCAGTCGCAATGGCGCAGGAAACGCCGCATCGAGCGCGAGACATGCACGCCCCCCACTGGCAGGATGCCGCGCAGCGCCGGCTCGAACCAGTAAAGCTGGGGTGCCGAGGCGGATTCCGCCATCGGAAACACCCCCTGCGCATAGGCGGCCAGCATCCGTTCGGCGGTCAGGCCCCCGCTCATGCAGGGACCGCCTGTCGCGCCGGCTGCCGCATCGCTCAGGCGCTGACGGCCATCTCGGCCAGCCAGCGCTCCAGCCAGTGGATCGAATACTCGCCGTTCTGGATGTCGGGATTTTCGATCAGCGCCCGGAATAGCGGCACGGTGGTGTCGATCCCGTCCACGATCAACTCGCCCAAGGCGCGGTTCAGCCGCGCCAGCGCCTCGGGGCGGTCGCGGCCATGCACGATCAGCTTGCCGATCAGGCTGTCGTAATAGGGCGGGATGCGATAGCCGTCATAGATCGCCGAATCCATCCGCACGCCCAGGCCCCCCGGCGCGTGATATTGCGAGATCGTGCCGGGCGAAGGGGTGAAGTTCGGCAGCTTCTCGGCGTTGATCCGCACTTCGATGGCATGGCCGTGGATCTGCAGATCCTCCTGGCGGAACTCCATCTCCTCGCCGGCGGCGACCAGGATCTGCTGGCGCACCAGGTCGACGCCGAAGATCGCCTCGGTCACCGGATGCTCGACCTGGAGGCGGGTGTTCATCTCGATGAAATAGAACTCGCCGTCCTCGAACAGGAATTCGATGGTGCCGGCGCCGCGATAGCCGATCTTGGCCATGGCATTGGCGCAGATGCCGCCGATGCGGGCGCGCTGCTCGGCGGTGATGACCGGGCCGGGCGCCTCTTCGAAGACCTTCTGGTGGCGGCGTTGCAGCGAACAGTCGCGCTCGCCCAGATGCACGGCGCGGCCGCGGCCGTCGCCAAAGACCTGGACCTCGATATGGCGCGGGCGCTGCAGGTATTTCTCGATATAGACCTCGTCGTTGCCGAAGGCGGCCTTGGCCTCGGCGCGGGCGGTGCGGAAGGCGGTCTCCAGCGCGGCCTCGTCATGGGCGACCTTCATGCCACGCCCGCCGCCGCCGGCAGTGGCCTTGATGATGACCGGATAGCCGATCTGGGCGGCGACCTGCCGCGCCGCAGCCACGTCCGCCACGCCGCCGTCCGAGCCGGGCACCACCGGGATGCCCAGCGACTTGGCGGTTTCCTTGGCGGTGATCTTGTCGCCCATGATGCGGATATGTTCCGCCGAGGGGCCGATGAAGGTGATGCCGTGATCCTCGACCATCTGCACGAAGCTGGCGTTTTCCGACAGGAAGCCATAGCCGGGATGCACGGCCTGGGCGCCGGTGATCTCGCAGGCCGAGATGATGGCGGGCTGCGACAGGTAGCTGTCGGTCGAGGGCGGCGGGCCGATGCAGACGGATTCGTCGGCCATGCGCACATGCATGGCATCGGCATCGGCGGTGGAATGCACCGCGACCGAGGCGATGCCCATTTCGCGGCAGGCGCGGATCACGCGCAGCGCGATCTCGCCTCGGTTGGCGATCAGGATCTTGTCGAACATCCGCGCCTCACTCGACGACCATCAGGGGCGCGCCGAACTCGACCGGGCTGCCGTCGTCGACCAGGATGCGCTTGACCGTGCCCGAGCGGGGCGAGGGGATGTGATTCATCGTCTTCATCGCCTCGACGATCATCAGCGTCTCGCCCTCCTTGACCTGCTGGCCGATGGTGACGAAGGGCGTGGCACCGGGCTCGGGCGCCAGATAGGCGGTGCCGACCATGGGCGAGGCCACGACGCCGGGCAGGCTGGCCGGATCCTCGCTGGCGGCCGGGACCGGGGCGGCAGGCGCCGCCGGGGCAGCGGGTGCGGTGGGTGCTGGGGCGGCGGCGGGCGCGGCCACGGTCTGGATGATCTGCTTGTTCTGCTTGGAAAGGCTGACGGTCAGCCGGTCGTTCTCGTCATATTCGCGCTTGACGGTCAGTTCGGTCAGCTCGTTGCGATTGAGCAATTCGGCCAGCGCCTGGATGAAGGCGACATCGCCCTCGTGATGACGTTTTTCGTGACCAGCGTTTTTGGATTCGTCGCTCATGCCGTCCTCTGGATGTCGTTTTCGGGGCCCGCGTTCTGCTTGCGCGGCGGATTTGGGCGCACTTATAGACCGTCGGACAACCCAAGGGAAAGGGATTCGCCGCCTAGCCCCTGCGTTTCCAGCGCCGATGCACCCAGAACCATTGCTCCATATGCGCACGGACCAGCCGCTCCAGATCGTCGTTCAGCGCCTGCATCATGGTTATCGGATCGCTGTGCGGAACGGGTTCGCCGACCTCGACGCGAAAGCTCAGCCCGTCGGGCTGGCGCACCCCGGCGATGGGCAGGATCAGCGCATCGTAGCGCAGCGCCAGTTCCGCCGGGGTCAGCACGGTCTTCGACGGCAGGCCGAAAAAGCGCAGCTCGGTGCCGTGGCCGTCGAACTGGTCGAAGCCCAGCGAAAGCCAGCCGCCGCCCTTGAGAAAGCGCAGCATGGCGGCCAGCCCGGCGCGGCCGCGCGGGAACATCGGCTCGGCGATGGCGCGCATGGCGGGGATGTAATGGCGGTTGAAGGCCTCGTTGTTCATCGGCCGGTAAAGCGCGCCCACCGGCCAGCCGCGCCCGGTCAGCGCCGCGCGCATGGCATCGTAGTTGCCGAAATGCGCCACGGCCAGAATGACCGGCCGGCCTGCCTGCGCGGCCTGTTCCAGCGCCGGCAGGCCGGGGCCGGTCAGGGGATCGGTCCGGTGGATGCGGTCGGTGAACTCGGTGCCGGAATAGATCTCGGCCAGCGAGCGGCCGGCATTGTCCGGCACCGCGCGGGCCAGGCGGCGGACCTCGGAGGCCGAGAGGTCGGGGCGCGCCATGGCCAGGTTGGCGCGGATGCGCCTGCGCCAGCCGGCGAGGGGGCCCAGCACATGGGCGAAGAACCAGCCCATGGCGGGGATGCGCCGCTCATAGGGCAGGATGCGGGCCAGGCCCATGATGGCAAGGAAGGCGCCGTTGGCGATGCGGTCGCGCAGCGGCGCGGCGTCCTGGGTTTCGGTCTCGCTCATCGCGGTCCTGCTTCTGGGCTTCGGTTCATGCGGGCCGATGCATGGCGCGGGCCTCGCGCATCCAGACATATATGCCCGCGACCACGATGATCAACGCACCGACAAAGGTCCAGAGGTCGGGCAGGGTGCCCCAGAAGAGCCAGCCCCAGAACCCGGCCCAGATCAGCCCGGTATAGCCGAAGGGGGCGATGGCTGCGGCCTCGGCCAGCGAGAAGGCCCGGATCAACAGAGCCTGCGCCGCCGTACCGAGCCCGCCGAGCAGCAGGAAGGCCCAGATGTCCCCGGCCGCGACGGGCTGCCAGAAGAAGGGCACCGCGAGCGAGGAGAGGATCGAGCCGACCAGCGCCGACCACAGCACCGAGGTCGCGGTGGAATCGCTGCGCGCGATACGGGTCAGCAGGGCGCCGGCCGCATAGGTGAAGGCGGCGACCAGCGCCAGCAGCGCGGCGGGATGGAACACGCCCGCGCCGGGGCGGATGATGATCACGGCGCCGCACAGCGCGGCGAGAATGCCGAGGACGCGGCGGATGCCGATCGATTCGCCCAGGAAGATCGCCGCGCCCAGCGTGATCAGCACCGGGTTGATGTCCATGATCGCGGTGGCCTCGGCCAGGCCGATGAATTGCAATGCGCTGAAGAACAGCAGGATCGAGGCCAGTTGCGTCACGCCGCGAAAGAACTGCACCACCGGGCGGCGGGTGGCCAGGGTGCTGCGCAGCCTGGGCGCGAAGATCACCGCGACGATGGCCAGGTTGGTGACGAAGCGCACCCAGACCACCTGCACCGGATGGTAGAGCGTCGAGAGATGCTTGCCGGTCGCATCCATGAGCGTGAACAGCAGGATCGCCAGCAGCAGAAGCAGGATGCCGCGCAATTGCGTCGAGCGGGCCGGATCGCCGGCGGGTGCGAGGATCGGTGCCACTGCGCCGGGATCGGCTTTTGGCGGGGTCATGCTGCTTCCTTGGGCCTGGGCGCCTTGGGGCGGGCTGGTGCGCCTCCCGGGTGCCGTCGCATGAGTATTTGGGAAACGGTGAAAAACCGGGCGAGCAGGGCGCCCCTGGGCGCTGTCGCATGAGTATTTGAGGAACGAAGAAGCGTGCGGGCCGCGCCTTGGAGAGCGCGGCCCGGTGTCTGGATCAGCCCAGCAGGCGGCGGGCTTCGGCGGCGGCCGCCTCGGCGGTGATGCCGAACTCCTTGTAGAGCACCGGCGCCGGGGCAGAGGCGCCGAAGCCGGTCATGCCGATGAAGCCCGAAGTCTCCTCGCGCCCGCGCTCGCCCAGGAGCAGCCAGTCCCAGGGCTGGCGCACGGCGGCCTCGATGGCGACGCGCACCGTGCCGGCGGGCAGGACTTGCTGGCGGTATTCGGCATCCTGGTCGCGGAACAGCTCCATCGACGGGACCGAGACGACGCGGGTGGGCACGCCCTCGGCCTCCAGCGCATCGCGTGCGGCGACGGCGATCTCGACCTCGGAGCCCGAGGCCATCAGGATCACCTTGGGCGCGGCGCTGGCCTCGCGCAGGGTATAGGCGCCGCGGGCGGTCAGGTTCTCGCCCGCCTGTTCGCGCAGCATCGGCAGGTTCTGGCGCGACAGCGCCAGCACGGCCGGGGTGGATTCGCTCGACAGCGCGATTTCCCAGGCCTCGGCGGTCTCGATCAGGTCGCAGGGTCGCAGGGTCAGCGTGTTGGGCGTGGCGCGGCAGATCGCCAGATGCTCGACCGGCTGGTGGGTCGGGCCGTCCTCGCCCAGGCCGATGCTGTCATGGGTCATGACATAGGTCACCGGCAGGCCCATCAGCGCCGAGAGCCGCATGGCGCCGCGCGCGTAATCGGTGAAGCACATGAAGGTGCCGCCATAGGGGCGCAGCCCGCCATGCAGCCAGAGGCCGTTCATCGCTGCCGCCATGCCGTGTTCGCGGATGCCGTAGTTGATATAGCGGCCCTTGCGGTTTTCCGGCGAGAAGGTGCCCAGATCCTTGGTCCTGGTGTTGTTCGAGCCGGTCAGGTCGGCTGAGCCGCCGATGGTTTCGGGCAGTTCGGGGTTCACCACCTCCAGCACCATCTCGCTGGCCTTGCGGGTGGCGACCTTGGGCTTGCTGTCCAGCGCCTGCTGTTTCAGCGCCGCGATGGTCGGGGCAAGCCGGTCGCTGACGCCGCCCGAGATGCGGCGGGCGAATTCGTCGCGGTTCTCTGCCGCATCGACGCGGGCGGCCCAGGCTTCGCGTGCCTCGCGGCCCTTGGCGCCGATGGCGCGCCACTCGGCCAGGATGTCCTCGGGGATGACGAAGGCGGGCGAATCCCAGCCCAGCACCTCGCGCGCGGCGACGATTTCCGCCGCCCCCAGCGCCGAGCCGTGCACGCCCGAGCTGTCCTGCTTGTTCGGCGCGCCGTAGCCGATGATGGTCTTGCAGGCGACCAGCACCGGGCGGTCGTCCTTGCCGCTGGCGGCATCGGCCAGTGCGCGCTCGATATCGGCCGGGTCGTGGCCGTCGCAGGACAGCGTGCGCCAGCCCGAGGCCTCGAAGCGTTTCAGCTGGTCGGTCGAATCCGACAGCGACACCCGGCCGTCGATGGTGATGTCGTTGTTGTCCCAGAGCACGATCAGGTTTCCGAGCTTCTGGTGGCCGGCCAGGCCGACGGCCTCCTGGCTGATGCCCTCCATCAGGCAGCCGTCGCCGGCGATGACCCAGGTCTTGTGGCTGCACAGCCCCTCGCCGAACTGGGCGCGCATCGCCTCTTCGGCGATGGCGAAGCCGACGGCGGTGGCGATGCCTTGGCCCAGCGGGCCGGTCGTCGTCTCGACGCCCTCGGCATGGCCGAATTCCGGGTGGCCGGCGGTGATCGAGCCCCATTGCCGGAAATTGCGGATCTGGTCGATCGACATCTGCTCGTAGCCGGTCAGGTAGAGCAGCGAATAGATCAGCATCGAGCCGTGGCCGGCCGACAGCACGAAGCGGTCGCGGTCGAACCAGTTCGGTGCGGCGGCGTCGAATTTCAGATGGTTGCGGAACAGGACCGTGGCGACGTCGGCCATGCCCATCGGCATGCCGGGATGGCCCGAGTTCGCGGCCTCGACGGCGTCCATGGAAAGGGCGCGGATCGCGGTGGCGAGGCGCCAGTGAGCGGGATCGGCCTTGCGGCGGTCGGCGATGTCCATATCGGGATTCCGTGCTGTTGTATGGCGGCACGTCCTGATAGGCAGGAGGGCGCGCGGTTGCAACCCGCCACGGGATCGGAGGGGACGGTTTCGCATGACACAGGGCCAGGCCATCGTCGGTTTCCGGCAGGATCGGATCGGGGCGCGGCTGATCTGCATGCTCAACGTCATGCGCCTGTCGCGCAAGTTCGGCGTCCCCGGCCGCTATCTCTGGCTTTCGCAGCCCGACGGCCCCTATCCCGAGCTGGTCGACCCGCGCGACTTCCTGGCCTCCGAATTCGTGGCCGCGCATATCGATATCGTCGCGCATGCGCCCGAGCGGTCGGGTCTGCGCAACCTGCCCGCCGCGGCGCCAGGCATGAACGGCGCCGGCTTCGCCCGCACCCTGGCCGAGGGGCAGCGCTATGAATGCGACGCCATGTCCGAGATCGTGCGCTTCATGGACGAATCCGAGGCCGAGGCGGCGGAGGGGCTGCGCGCGGCGGCGGCCGAGCTTGCCCTGTCGCCACGCCTGACACGGGCGCTGGCGCGGGCGCGGCGCATCCTGGCGGGGGTGGGCGGCGGCCAGCCGCTGGCCATCCATGTGCGGCGCGGCGACATCCTGGACGGCGATCCGTGGTCCTATTCCTCCTGGGCGTCGAAATATGTGCCCGACGAATTCTTCCGCGCCTTCGTCGCGGACAGGGAGGGGCCGGTGATCGCCTTTTCCGACACCCTTGCGGCGGTCGGGCATCTGCGTCGCGGCGATCCGCGCATCCTGCCCGTGAACGAGTTGCTCGACCATGGCCGGCTCTCGGCGGCCGAGCGGGACCTGCTGGAACTGCTGCTGATGGCCGGTTGCGCCGAGGTGGGGGCGCCCAGCCACAGCGCCTTTTCGCGCGCGGCGGCGATGATCGGGCACTGCCGGATCGTGGCGTTGCCCGGCGCGCTGCCCGCCGATGCGCAGCTTGAAAGCCATGATGCGCTGCTGGACCGGGTGATCGCACGGCCGGACAGCTTCTTCGCACCCGGCGACCTGGCGCAAAGCGTAAGCTATGCCGCGCGCCACGCCGCAAGCTGCGGGCGAGGCACCGAACTGGTCGATGCGCTGGCCGGTCGCCTCGATCTATTGGAGCGCTTCCCGTTTCTTTATCGCGAGCTTGCGTTGCTGGCCTGGTCGGCAGGGCGCAGGCGACAGGCGCGGGAACTGGCGCAGCGGGGCCTGGCGGTGCCGTCGATGCGCAACCGCGACAAGCCGCAATGCCGGCAGGTGCTGCTGGTGACCGGCGGGCGGGGCGGGGATGCGGACGGGTCCGGCGGCGGTCTGGACGCGGGTTTTCTGGACATGCTCTTTGCCGGGCGCGCGGCCGAGGGGCCGATCATGCCGGGGCTGGCGCATCGGCTGATGCGCGAGGGCGCCGCCGCGGGCCGGGCACTTGGCTTTGCGCCCGAACTGCTGGCGGTTCATGCCCAGCCCGATCCGGTTCGCGGCAAGGGCCGGATCCTGCCGCTTTGGGTGCTGCGAATCGATTGGTCGGAATTCGTGCGCGATCCGGGGCCGCAGCGCGAAATGCTGCTCTGGCCCGACCTGTGGCGCAAGCTTGAGCCCTTTGGCGAGCGTCTGGCGGGGATCGAGGCGGGGCTGGCCAAGGGCGGCAATCCCGTGCTGGATGACAAGGATGCGGCATGGCTGGGCTTTTGCGCCTCGGTCCTGAGGCTGCATGGCCGGCTGAATCGCGCCTTTGCGATCCTGCACTGGCTGGACGCGGCGCGACCCGGCAGGATGCTGACGCGCAAGCGGCTGGCCGATGCCTGTTTCGCTGCCGGGAATCGCAAGGCCGGCTGGCGCTGGCTGGATGCGGCGCTGGAGACGGCGCCCGACCAGCCGCTCTTGCGGCTGTCGGCGGCGCTGCGCGCGGTGGAAGGGCAGGACCGCGCAAGGGCCGAGGCGCATCTGCGCGCGGCCGAGGCGGTCTGGCCGGACCTGCGCCTGACCGAAACCCTGCACCGCGCATTGCGCAGGCAGATGCGGGCCGGGGCGCCGGCGGATGCCGCAGCCGATGTCGCGTGCGCCGGATGATCACGCGATCGTCATAAAGCATTTGCCAAAAGCCGGCCGCCGTCGCACCCTTGCAGGAAAAGCAGCGAATTTTCCAACGATGGGGGCATCATGGCCAAAACCGCAACTCCGGTGGTCGATCCGGTAGACGAGATCCTGCCGCCGCTGCGCATGACGACCCTGGGCTTGCAGCACGTTCTGGTCATGTATGCCGGCGCGGTCGCCGTGCCGCTGATCGTCGGGCGGGCGCTGCGGCTTTCGCCCGAGGACGTGGCCTTCCTGATCTCGGCCGACCTCTTCTGCTGCGGCATCGCCACCATCATCCAGTCGCTGGGCGTCACGCGCTGGTTCGGCATCCAGTTGCCGGTGATGATGGGCGTCACCTTCGCCTCGGTCGGGCCGATGGTCGCCATGGCCAATGCCTATCCGGGGCCGGAGGGCGCGCGGATGATCTTTGGCGCCATCATCGGGGCGGGGATCGTCGCCATGCTGATCGCGCCCTTTGTCGGGCGAATGCTGAAATTCTTTCCGCCGCTGGTCACCGGCACCATCATCCTGGTGATCGGCGTCACGCTGATGCGGGTGGGGATCAACTGGATCTTCGGCAACCCGGTCGGCCCGACCGCGCCCAAGGTCGTCGATCCGGTTGCCATGGGCTGGCTGAACCAGCTGCGCGAACTGGCCGGAACCGGCGCCGTGCCGGCGCTGCCCGAGGGCTTTGCCCCCGCACCCAGCGTGCAGAACCCGCTTTATGCCCAGCCCGTCAACATCGTCATCTCGGGCGTGGTTCTGGTCGCGATCCTGGTGATCGCGCGCTTTGGCCGCGGTTTCGTTGCCAATATCGCGGTGCTCCTGGGCATGCTGATCGGCGCGGCGCTGACCATCGTGCTGGGTCAGATGACCTTCGAGAAGGTGGCCGAGGCGCATTGGTTCGGCATCGTCGCGCCCTTTCATTTCGGCACGCCGATCTTCGACCCGGTGCTGATCGTGACCATGGTGCTGGTGATGATCGTGGTGATGATCGAATCGACCGGCATGTTCCTGGCCCTGGGTGAGATGACCGGGCGCGAGATCACGCCGCAGCGTCTGACCGCCGGCCTGCGCACCGACGGGTTGGGCACGCTGATCGGCGGCATCTTCAACACCTTCCCTTATACATCCTTCAGCCAGAACGTCGGCCTTGTCGGCGTCACGGGGATCAAGAGCCGCTTCATCTGCGTCGGGGGCGGGCTGATCCTGATCCTGTTCGGGCTGGTGCCGAAGATGGGCGCGGCGGTCGAATCGCTGCCGACCCCGGTTCTGGGCGGCGCGGGGCTCGTCATGTTCGGCATGGTCGCCGCGACCGGGATCCGCATCCTCTCGACGGTGGATTTCGCCGGCAACCGCAACAACCTGTTCGTGGTGGCGGTGGCGCTCGGCTTCGGGATGATCCCGCTGATCGCCCCGGACTTCAAGCAATGGATGCCGCATGCCATCCACCCGCTGGTCGAATCGGGCATCCTGCTGGCAACCATCGCGGCGGTGGCGCTGAACGCCTTTTTCAACGGCACCGGCGGCAGCGTCGAGGACGCCAAGCGCGCCGCCGGCATGGCCGATCACTGATCGGGGGCGGGCTCGCTCGCCGGGGGCAGCTCCAGCGGGCGGATGCGCAGCCGGGTGATGCGGTTTTCCCGCCGCGACAGCACCTCGAAGCGGTAGCCATGGAACGAGAACACCTGGCCCGCCGAGGGGATCGACTGGGCCATGTGGATCACCAGGCCGGCGACGGTATTGGCCTCGTCGTCGGGCAGGGTCCAGTCCAGCGCCCGGTTCAGGTCGCGGATGGTCATCGCGCCGTCGACCAGGTACTCGCCCTGCGCATTCGGCACCAGGGTCCGGGCGGCGTCCGTGTCGTGCTCGTCGGTGATCTCGCCGACGATCTCTTCCAGGATGTCCTCCAGCGTGATCAGCCCGCGCAGGCTGCCATATTCGTCCACCACCAGCGCGAAATGCGTGCGCCGCTTCATGAACTCCTGCATCTGCTCGTCCAGCGGCGTGGTGTCGGGCACGAAATAGGGCGGCATGGCGATGCTGAGAACGTCGAAGCCGCGCAATGCCTCGGGGCCGCCCTCCTGCATGGCCCGGCGCACGCCGCGCAGCAGATCCTTGGCATGGATCACGCCCACGACGTTCTCGCGCTCGCCGCGATAGACGGGCAGGCGGGTATGCGGGCTTTTCAGCACCAGATCCAGCACCGCGTCGGCGGACAGGCCGGCATCGATCATCTCGATGTTCGAGCGGTGCAGCATGATCTCCTCGACCGAACGCTCGCCCAGGTCCAGCGCGCCCATCAGCAGGTCGCGCTCTTCCTTCTGCACGGCTCCGCTGGATTGTGCGACGGCCAGCGCGTCGGCGATCTCGTCCTGGACCGAAAAGACCGGGCCCGTGCCGCCGGCGCGGATGCCCAGGGGCGCCAGCAGGCCGCGCGCGATCAGCCGCACCGTCCAGACCACGGGCGCAAGGATCCGGGCCAGCACCCCCAGCGGCCGGGCGATGCGGCCGGCCATTTCCTCGGGGGCGATGCGGGCCAGGCTGCGGGGCAGCACCTCGGCCAACACCAGCAGCAAAAGCGCCAGGACCAGCACCGCAAGCGCCATCCCGCCCCAGCCCGAGATGCGCAGGCCAAGCGCGGCGGCAAGGCTGGTGGCCAGCAGCTTGACCAGATTGTTGCCGACAAGGATCGCGCCGTTCAGGTTTTCGCTGTTCTCCCTGGCCTCCAGCGCCTCGGCCGCCCGCGGGTCGCCCTTGTCGGCGCGGGCGCGCAGCTTGCTGCGGCTTGCGGCACCCAGCGCCGTCTCGGCACCCGAGAAAAAGGCCGAAAGCGCCAGGAGCAGCAGGATCGCCGCGATGATCGGCCAGAAGGCCGGATCATGGGCGGGCAGGGCGTCCGGGACAGTCGGGGACATCATTGCTCGTTCTCGTCCCGGCGGCCCTTGGCCAGCGGATGGTGGTTCAGCACCAGATCGCGCATCCGCGTGTCCATGACATGGGTATAGATCTCGGTCGTGCCCAGATCGGCATGGCCCAAGAGCGTCTGGATGGCGCGCAGATCCGCCCCGCCTTCCAGCAGATGCGTGGCAAAGGCGTGGCGGATGACGTGGGGCGAGACGCGGGCCGGGTCGATCCCCGCCGCCAGCGCCAATTGCCCCAGCAGCGCGTTCATCGCCTGCCGGGTCATGTGCCCTTCGCGGCTGGGGGCGGGAAACAGCCAGCGTGCGCCCTTGCCGGCGACAAGCCGGCCCAGCGGGCTTTCCGCCGGCGCGTCGTCGCGCCGCTTCAGCCAGGCGGCCAATGCCCGGCGGGCGGGCTCGCTGAGTGGCACCATGCGTTCCTTGCCACCCTTGCCGCGGATGAGCAGCAGCGCCGGATCGCCGCGGCAGGCCCCGACCGGCAGCGAGACCAGCTCGCTGACCCGCATGCCGGTGGCATAGACCAGTTCGACCAGCACCAGGTTGCGGGCGCGCTCGGTTTCGTTGCGGCCGATGCGGGGCAGGGCGTCCAGCATGGCCTGCACCTCGGCGCGGTCAAGGACCTTGGGCAGGCGCTGCGCACGCCCCGGCCCGCTGATGCGGCCGGCGGGGTCGTCCTCGCGCCAGCCCTCGTCCAGTGCGAAGCGGGTCAGTTGCCGGATCGCGGACAGCCGCCGCGCCCGCGTCGCCCGCGACAGGCCCTGGGCATCGCAATGGGACAGGTAGTCCTCGACCCCCTCGCGCGGGACGGTCAGCAGCGTCTCATTCCGGGCGGCCAGCCAGTCCACGAAATCCCGCAGGTCGCGGCCATAGGCCAGAAGCGTGTTGCGCGCCGCCCCCGCCTCGGCTGCCTGCGCGTCGAGAAAGGCCGAGATCCGGCCCCGGTCGTCGAGGCGGCCGCGGCTCATGGCATCCCGGCGCCGGGCGCGGGCGCCATCATCGGGGCCAGGATCAGCTCGACCGCGGCCTGGCGTGCGATCTCCTGCTGGCCCAGCACCCGCAGCACGCGCAGGCCCTGCGCGGCGCGCGGCAGGTCGCCGTCAAGCCCGGCATCGACATCCGCGATGGCGGCAAGCAGCGCCTCGCCCCGCCGGCCGGCCAGGATCAACTGCGCCGCATTCTGCGGCAGGTTTCGCTCCGAAGGGCCCAGGAAGGCTGGGAAAAGATCGGCTGCAAGCGGCTCTCCCTCGCCCGGGGGCGGCGCGGATTCGGGCTCGCCCTCGGCAAAGCGCAAGAGCCACAGGTCGAAGGCTTGGGCATCGGCGGGCGGAGCCTGCACCACCTGCGGCTGCGCGGCCTGCAAGGCCAGCCACAGCGCGATCCGGCCGGCGCGGCCCTCCATCCCCAGGGCGCCGACCTCGGCCCCGACCATTTCGGCCAACGCCGGGCCCAGCCCCGCGGGGACCATGGCGTCGAAGGCGGGCGGCAGGGTTCGCGCCACGGCCCCGGCATCGCGCAGCAGCAGCGCATCGGCCAGCGCCTGCACGGCACCGGCGCGATCCCAGACCCCGCCCGAGGCGGCGGGCTTCTGTTCCAGGTAGATCATGCGCAGCTGCGAGGCCGGGATCGCCCCCGCCCGCGCCAGCCGCTCGGCCGCGTCCAGCCGGGCCTTCCAGCCCTCGTTCTGGTCCAGGTCGGCCAGCGCGAAGGCCAAAGGCAGGTTGGAGGAGGGCAAGGGCTGGCCGATCGCCTCGTGCAGGCGCAGTTCCAGCGGCGTGACCACCGTCGGCGGAACGAGTTCCTCGGCGCCGTCGGAATAGCTGTCGTCCAGATATTGCGCCAGCAGTTCGGCCATCTGCGGATCGATCCGCCCCATGGCATGGGCGCCGTGAAAGACCAGTGCCGCCGCCGCCCAGTCGCCGCCAAGCGCCAGGCAGAAGATGCGGGCCGGAAAGCTGGGCGCGACGCCGGGGGTGCGGTCCATGATCTCGCAGGCATGGGCCTCGTCGCCGGAAAGCAGGGCGATGTCGAAAAGGCGCCGGAACCGCTCGGGGTCGCCGGGGCCGGCGGCTTTCAGCAGTTCCTTGGCGGCGCCCGTGGCGCCCATGTCCAGAAGCTTGTCGACGCGGGCCAGGAACAGCGCGCCTTCTTGCCCGGCCTCGGTCCGCGGCGGGCGCAGTTGCGCGGCCAGCAGCCGCCGTTCCAGCCGGCGCAGCGCCGGCAGGCGCGGGTTCGAGCCGCGGATCTGCCGCACCAGCACCGCCGCGTCGCTGTCGCCCCAAAGGTCCGGCGGCAATCCGGCGGCGCGAGGCGAGACCGTGCCTTTGCCGTCGGGATTGCCCTCGCCCAGCCGGGTGACGCCGACCGGCTCGACCGCGCCGGTGGGGGCGATGTCGCGCTTGGACCGGCGCTGAAGTTCGGGCGGGCGCGGATCGCCGGGCCGCCAGGACGAGATGTTGTCGGGTTCCTGCACGCTGCCCGACAGCCAGTCGCTGGCCGAAAGCGGCGGCTTGGCGGCGGCCGGCAGGGCAAGCCCCAGCCCCGCCGCCAGGGCGCAGGCGAGGCGAAGGCCGTCAGTCGAGGTCATTCTGCCCCGCTTCCGCGCCGTCGGCCGCCGGGGCGGGCTGGACGGCATCACTGTCTTCCGGGGCTGCCGTGGGGGCGGTCTGGACGGAGGCCGAGATCGGCGCCGGGCGTTCCGCACCCAGGTTCAGCTCGACCGGCATCCGCATCTCGCGGGGGTCCGAGCTCATGTCGCCGAAATAGGCATAGCCGGTCAGGCCCGCCAGAATCAGGATGACCAGAACCACCACCACCTTCAAAAGCCGCATGAAACGTCCCTTCCGCCTCGATATGCCCGTGCCGGTCTGTCGCCGGCTCGTGCGAAATATATATGGCATTTCCCGAAAGATCACGCCATCAGTCTCTCCGGTTGCAAGAGGCGGGATCCGGGTGGTGATGCGGCGTAACATCGTGCTGATCGGAATGATGGGGGCGGGCAAGACCGCGATCGGGGGCGAACTTGCCCGCCGGTTGCGCAGGCCGTTCTCGGATACCGATGCCGAGATCGAGCGCGCCGCCGCCATGACCATCCCCGAAATCTTTGCCCGCGACGGCGAGGAATTCTTTCGCGCCCGCGAATCGGAGGTGCTGGGCCGGGTCCTGGCCTCGGGGCCGGGCGTCGTCTCGACCGGCGGCGGCGCCTGGCTGCGTCCCGAGAACCGCGCCCGCATCGGCGAAGACGGCGTCTCGGTCTGGCTGGACTGCGATCTGGAGACGCTCTGGCATCGGGTCCGGCACCGCCCGACCCGGCCGCTGCTTCAGACCCCCGATCCGCGCGGCACGCTGGAGCGGCTGCTGGACGAGCGCAGCCCGGTCTATGCGCTGGCCGACATCCGCGTCCCCGCGCAGCGCGGCGACAGCATCGAACAGACGGCGGACCGCGTGCTGGACGCGATCCGCGCGCATGATCCGGCGATCCTGGAGGGCAAATGAGCATCGACACCGTTCACGTTGATCTGGGCGCGCGTTCCTATGACGTGCGCATCGGCCAGGGCCTGCTGGCGCGGGCGGGCGAAGAGATCGTGGCGCTGGCCGGACCGCGCCGCGTCGCCATCCTGACCGACGAGACGGTGGCGGCGCTGCACCTGCCGGCATTGCGCGAATCCCTGGCCGGGCGGGGGATCGCGGCGCCGGCGCTGGCCCTGCCGGCGGGCGAGGCGACGAAATGCTGGGCCGAGCTTGGCCGCGCCGTGGAATGGCTGCTGGCCCAGAGGATCGAGCGCAAGGATCTGGTGATCGCGCTGGGTGGCGGGGTGATCGGCGATCTGGCCGGCTTTGCCGCCGCGATCCTGCGTCGCGGCGTGCGCTTCGTGCAGATCCCGACGACGCTTCTGGCGCAGGTGGACAGCTCGGTCGGCGGCAAGACCGGCATCAACAGCCCGCAGGGCAAGAACCTGATCGGCGCCTTTCACCAGCCGGCGCTGGTTCTGGCCGATATCGACGTGCTGACCACGCTGAGCCCGCGCGACTTCCGGGCCGGCTATGGCGAAGTGGCGAAATACGGGCTGCTGGGCGACGAGGATTTCTTCGAATGGCTGGAAGCCAATGCCGCGGGGCTGGCAAGCGACCCGGCGCTGCGCCAGCGCGCCGTGCGCCATTCGGTCGAGATGAAGGCCGGCATCGTGCAACGCGACGAAACCGAGCAGGGCGAGCGTGCGCTGTTGAACCTCGGCCATACCTTCGGCCATGCGCTGGAATCGGCGACCGGCTATTCCGACCGGCTGCTGCATGGCGAGGGAGTGGCGATCGGCTGCGCGCTGGCCTTCGAGCTTTCGGCGAAGATGGGGCTTTGCAGCCAGGAGGCGCCGTCGCGCGTCGCCGCACATCTTGCCGCCATGGGCATGCCCGCGCGCATCGCCGACATTCCGGGCGACCTGCCCGATGACGAGGCGCTGATCGGTCTGATGGCCCAGGACAAGAAGGTGCAGGACGGCCGGCTGCGCTTCGTGCTGGCGCACGGCATCGGCCGGGCCTTCGTTACCGATGCGGTCGATCCCGCCTTGCTGCGGCAGGTGCTGGCGCAGTCGCGCTAGGGCTGCGGGCCGCCGGTTTCGGCCTTGGTTTCGTCCTCGTCCTCGGTTTCGATGGGCGGCTCGGTGCGGTTGCGGGGCGGCACCACCTCGTCATGGCCCAGCTTGCGGTCGCGGTCGCGGCGCAATGCGGCCCGGCCCAGCATCAAGAGCGTGATCGGCGTGGTGATCATGATGAAGATGCCGATCATCAGCTCGTGCACCACCGCGCGGCCCTCGAGCAGCGAGAACATCAGCATCGATGCCAGGATGATCAGCAGCGTGCCGTAGCTGTAGCCCAGCGTCGGCGCATGCAGTCGCTGGTAGAAGCTTTTCAGCCGCACCAGCCCGACCCCGCCCAGCAGCGTCAGCGTGGCGCCGATCACCACGAACAGCGCCACGATGAGCGCGGCCCAGGGCGGCAGCTGCTCCAGATGCATCATTCGATCACCTCGCCCCGCATCAGGAACTTGGCCGCGCAGACCGTGGTGACGAAGCCCAGCACGGCGATGACCAGCGCGCCTTCGAAGAAGAAGACATTGCCATTGCCCATGCCGATGACCAGAAACAGCAGCATGGCGTTGATATACATGGTGTCCAGCCCCAGCACCCGGTCCTGCGCGCGCGGACCCAGCAGCATGCGCCAGCAGGCCAGCGCCAGCGCCAGGATCAGGGCGATCTGGGCATAGCCCAGGGCGAAACGCAGGATCTCGGCCGTCATTCGAATATCTCCATGAGCAGGGCCTCGTAGCGGTCGCGGATCAGGGTTTGCCAGTCGTCGTCGCTGCGCAGGTCGAGGACATGCAGCAGAAGCCGGCCTTCCTCCTGGTCGAACTCGATCCAGGCGGTGCCGGGGGTGCCGGTCAGGATGATCGCCAGCACCGCGATGGCGTTGGGATCGCGCATGCGCAACGTCAGCTCGACGAAGCCCGAATGGTATTTCGGATGGTCGGGGCCCAGGATCAGCACCCGCGCCACGGTGATGTTCGAGCGCAGGATGTCCACCGCCACGATCGCCATCAGCTTGGGGATCGCCAGCCAGCGCCGAAAGACCGGCTTCGGCGGGTGCAGATGCTCGACCGACCAGCCCGCCCACAGCGCGATCAGCGTGCCAAGCAGCAGGTGGCCCAGCGTGAATGCGGTCAGAAACAGCCACATCACCACCAGCGCGGCCGAAAGCACGGGATGGGGCACCAGCCGGCTCATTCCGCCTTCTCCTGCGTGGTCTGGGTTTGGGTCTGGGGCTGGGGATCGGGGGCGAGGCTTTGCACGGGCGCGGCGCGAACGTCCTGGGCGCCGGCCAGCACCGCCCTGCGATAGACGCCGGGCTCAAGCAGCGCGCTCGCGGTGGCATTGGTATAGCCGAGCAGCGCATCCGAGCGCACGGTCTGCAAGCCGATCATGCCCAGCAGCAGGACCACCGGCACCACCTCCAGCGCCAGGATGCGCGGGGCCGGGCCTTCCTCGGCCCAGAAGCGGCGGATGCCGAAGCGCATCAGCGCGATCAGCGCCCCCAGGCCGGACAGGATCAACATGGCGGCATAGGCCCACAGGATCACCGGCAGATGGCCCGAGGTGGGCAGGTTGTCCTGGACCGCGCCGCGCAGGATGGCGAACTTGCCGATGAAGCCCGGCATCGGCGGCAAGCCGGCGATCATCGCCGCGACCAGGCTGAAGCAGATCGCCATGGTCAGCCAGCTGACCGTGCGATGGCTGGCCGGGGCGGTGGTGTCCTCGACCGTGCCGAGGCCCATCGGCGCCCAGCGTTCCGAAAGCGGGTCGAAGCCGTCAGTCTCGACCGGGGCATCGTCGTCGCCCTCGTCGTTGCGGCTCACGGGATCGGCGATCAGGAAGAAGGCCGAGATGGCGGCGGTCGAGCCGACCATGTAGTAAAGCGCGCCGCCCAGCATCGAACTGCCGCCCCCGGCCTGCGCAAAGCCGATCGAGGCCAGCACCGTGCCCGACGAGATGATCGCCAGATAGCCGCCCTTGCGCACCAGTTCCGGCGTGCCGAGGATGCCGATCATGCCGAAGCCCATGGTCAGCACGCCGCCGATCATCAGCACCGGGGCGCCGAAACCCGCCGAGGGCCCGGCATCCGGCCCCAGCACCAGCAGCGACAGCCGCAGGATGACATAGATCCCGACCTTGGTCATGATCGCCATGATCGCGGCGGCCGGCGGCGAGGCGGCGCCATAGGTCGGCGGCAGCCAGAAGCACAGCGGCCAGGCCGCGGCCTTGATCAGGAAGGCGAGGCCGAGGAAGGTCGCGGCGGCATGGAACAGCAGCCGCTCGGCATCGTCGAGCCAATAGAGCGCCCGGCCGATATCGGCCATGTTCAGCGTGCCGGTGGTGCCATAGACCAGCGCCACCCCGATCAGGAAGAACAGCGAGGCCGCAAGGTTCACGGCAAGGTAATGCAGCCCGGCCTTGATCCGTTCGGGACCCGATCCGTGCAGCATCAACCCGTAGGAGGCCGCCAGCATCACCTCGAAAAAGACGAAGAGGTTGAACAGGTCGCCGGTCAGGAACGAGCCGTTGACCCCGGCCAGCAGGAACTGGAACATGCTGTGGTAATGCTGGCCCTTGCCGTGCCAGCCGGCCGCGGCATAGATCAGCGAGGGCGCGGCCAGCAGCGCGGTCAGCATCACCATCATCGCCGAAAGCCGGTCCAGCACCAGCACGATGCCGATCGGCACCGGCCAGTCGCCCAGGCGGTAAAGCCCGACGACGGTGCCGCCCTGTTCGGTCACGGATTTCACGCCCGACATCAGCTCGACCGAGGCCAGGAAGGTCAGCCCGACCGCCACCAGCCCCATGATCAGCTTGGTCTGCCGGTTGCGGTCGTTGTAGAACAGCATGATCGCCCCCGCCACCAGCGGGATCAGGATCGGCGCGATCATCAGGTGATCGGGCATGGTGCCGTCGTTCATCATGAATGGCGCTCCCGGCCGTCGACATGGTCGGTGCCGGTGGCACCGCGCGCGGCGATCATCAGGACAAGGAACAGCGCCGTGGTGGCGAAGCTGATGACGATGGCGGTCAGCACCAGCGCCTGCGGCATCGGGTCGGCATAGGCGGACGGATCGACGAAGCCGCCCTTGGGCATGATGGGCGCCCCGCCGATATAGAGCCGGCCCATGGCGAAGATGAACAGGTTCACCCCATAGGCCAGCAGGCACAGGCCGATGATGACCTGATAGGAACGCGGGCGCAGCATCAGCCAGACGCCGGAGCCGACCAGGATGCCGATGGCAAGGGCAAGGATCAGTTCCATCAGTTCGTCTCCTCGCTGGGTTCGACCGGGCGGGCGCGCGGGGCGACGCGCAGCGACTGGTGGGCGATGGCGATCAACATCAGCACGATGGCACCCATCACCAGCGAGAACACGCCGAAATCGAACAGCATCGCGGTCGAGAAGGGCACCTTGCCGATGATCGGGATGTCCAGATACTGTGCATGCGCGCTGAGGAACGGATAGCCGAAGATCCAGGACCCGGCCCCCACCGCCGCCGAGATGGTCAGCCCCGAGGCCATCCAGCGCACCGGCAGCACGATGATCCGCGCCTCGACCCAGCGCACATTGGCCGCGACATATTGCAGCAGCAGGCCGACGGCCAGCGTGACGCCGGCGGCAAAGCCCCCGCCCGGCAGGTCATGGCCGCGGAAGAACAGATAGGCCGACAGCGCGATGATCGGCGCGAACAGCCATTGCATCAGCACCGAGGGCACGAAGAGATAGGCTTCTAGCGCCTGCTCCTCGGCATCGAGCTGCGGGCGCGGGCGCTCGACGCTTTCGGGCGCGGGGCGGAAGCGGCGCAAGAGCGCATAGACGGTCAGCCCGACGATGGCCAGAACGGTGATCTCGCCGAAGGTGTCGAAGGCGCGGAAATCGACCAGGATGACGTTGACGACATTGGTGCCGCCGCCCTCGACATAGGCGTTGCGCAGGAACCAGTCGCCGACCGAGGCGCCGGGCGGGGTCAGCAGCACCGCCAGCGCCAGCGCCGTCATGCCCGAGCCGCAGGCCAGCGCGATCAGCAGATCGCGGCTGCGGCGCGACCGGGCGACCAGGTTGTTGTCCCCGGCGATTTCTTCGTTGCGCTTGGGCAGCCAGCGCAGGCCCAGAAGCAGCAATGCGGTGGTCGCGATCTCGACCAGCAACTGGGTCACGGCCAGGTCGGGGGCCGACAGCCAGACGAAGGTCGCGCAGGTCACCAGCCCCGCGCCGCCCATCAGCACCAGGGCGGCAAAGCGGTGATACTTGGCCTGCCAGGCGGCGCCGATGGCGCAGGTGCCGCCGACGACCCAGAGCAAGGCAAAGACCAGCTCGCTGGCACCCAATTCGGGCATGGGCACGTTCCAGTCCAGCGTCCGCAGCACGAACCAGGCCCCGGCCAGCGACAGCAGCACCATGGCGCGCAGCTGCGACTGAAGGCCGTTCGCCGACAGCACCCGCAGCGCGAAGCGCGGCAGGCGGATGGTCAGGTTCTGCAACAGCCAGTCGAAGCCGCGCGCGAAGTCCAGCCGGCGCATCAGCCGCGTGCCGTCCTCGCCCGAATCGATCAGCCGGCGCGGCAGCAGATAGATCAGCGCGCCCAGCGTCATGGCGATCAGGCTCATGATCAGCGGCGGGTTCACGCCGTGCCAGATCTTCAGGCTGAAATGCGGCAGTTCGGGGCCGACCACGGCCAGGCTGGCTGTCTGCAGCCAGGTGCCCAGCACCTGCTGCGGGAACATGCCGACGGCAAGGCAGATCGCGACCAGGATCGCCACCGGCAGGCGCATCAGCAGCGGCGGTTCGTGCGGCTCCTGCGGCAGGTCGGTGGCGGGCGGGCCGAAGAACACCTTCACGATGAAGCGCAGCGAATAGGCGGCGCTGAACGCCCCGGCCAGCACCGCGACATAGGGTGCGAAACTGTCGAGCGAGCCGCCGTTGTTCCAGACATAGGTCGCCTCGAAGAACATCTCCTTGGACAGGAACCCGTTGAGCAGCGGCACCCCGGCCATGGCGCCCGAGGCGATGATCGCCAGAGCTGCCGTGACCGGCATCACCCGGGCCAGCCCCGACAGGCGGCGCATGTCGCGGGTGCCCGTCTCGTGGTCGATGATCCCGGCGGCCATGAACAGCGAGGCCTTGAAGACCGCGTGGTTGACGATGTGGAACACCGCCGCGACCAGCGCAAAGGGCGTGCCGATCCCCGCCAGCGCGGTGATCAGCCCCAGATGGCTGATGGTGGAATAGGCCAGAAGGCCCTTGAGGTCGTGGCGGAACAGCGCCGTCACCGCCCCCAGGAGCAGCGTGGTCAGGCCGATGCCGGTGACGATCTGGAACCAGGCATCCGTGCCCCCCAGCGCCGGATGAAAGCGCAAGAGCACGAAGACCCCGGCCTTCACCATGGTCGCCGAATGCAGGTAGGAGGAAACCGGGGTCGGCGCCGCCATGGCGTTCGGCAGCCAGAAATGGAACGGGAACTGCGCCGATTTGGTGAAGGCGCCCAGCACGAACAGGATCAGCACCGCCGGATAAAGCCGATGGCTGGTGATCTGCGGCCCGGCGGCCAGCACGGCGTCGAGATCGTAGCTGCCGGCGATCTGGCCCAGGATGATCATCGCCACCATCAGGCACAGCCCGCCCGAGGCGGTGACGATCAGCGACATCCGCGCCCCGTCGCGCGCATCCTGGCGCTGGAACCAATAGCCGATCAGCAGGAAGGACACGATGCTGGTCAGTTCCCAGAACACCACCAGCATGATGATGTTGCCCGACAGCAGCAGCCCCGACATGGCGCCGGCAAAGGCCAGCAGGCAGGAATAAAGCCGCGGCACCGGGTCGTCGGGCGACATGTAATAGCGCGCGTAAAGGATGACGAGGAAGCCTATCCCCGCCACCAGCACCATGAACAGCCAGGAAAACCCGTCGATGCGGAAGGTCAGGTCAAGCCCGATGGAACTGACCCATCGGAAGGTGCCGGTGATGCTTCGCCCCTCGGTCACGGCGGGATAGAGCACGCCCAGGATCACCAGCGCGACGATCATCGTCAGCCCGGCCAGCCAGGCTTCGGCGTTGCGCGCCCCTATGGGAAGCGTGGCCGCCAGGGCGGCCGACACGAATGGCGTCAGAACAAGCAAGAGCAACAGGTTCTGTTCGACCATCGTGTTCCTTTTCCGGTTCGGGGTGTGCGCAGATAATAGCCGGGCGATGCGGGAAAACACAACCGACCCGGTCGAGAAAAACGACGCAAAAATCCGGGGATCAGCAATATTTTATCGCGCCGCCGGGCCGGATGCGAAACCGGGCCTCACCTGTCCCGGATTCGCGTCACGTCCTGCATCTGCCCGCCGGTCAGCAACACCTCGGCCGGCATGGGGTGGCTGATGAAATGCAGCGGGCTCGCCGTCGGCCCATAGGCGCCGCAGGCATGGATGGCGATCAGGTCGCCTTCCTTCAGCCGAGGCAGCGCGACGCCGCCGCCCAGCTTGTCGATCGAGGTGCAGAGCGGGCCGGAAATATCCTGCTTTTCCTCGGGGCGGGTGCCGTCTTCGTCGCCGCCGACCCGGTGCATGACGTAATTGCGCCGCAAGACCATGCCGAAGTTGCCCGAGGCCGCCAGGTTGTCGTTCAACCCGCCGTCGCAGATGGCGATTCGGGTGCCGCGCGACTGCTTGACCGACAGGACGCGGGTCACGAACCAGCCCGCCGGCCCGACCAGGTAGCGGCCCAGCTCCAGCACCAGCCGGGTGCCGGCAAGGCGCGGCTCGGCGCGGAAGGCGTCGAGTTCGGGGCCGATCTCGGCTGCGATGGCCGCAAGGTCCAGCGCGCTGTCCCCGGGGTGGTAGGGGATGCCGAGCCCGGCGCCGAAGATCAGCTTTTCCGGGCGCAGGTCCAGCGCGGCGCAGGTGTCGCGGAACACTTGCATGAAGATGCGCCAGTTCTCGCAGATCGCCTCGGGCTTGAGGCATTGCGTGCCGGAATAGATGTGCAGCCCGATGATGCGCAGGTTCGGCAGGGCGGCGATCTGCGGCAGGATCTCGGCCGCGTCCTCGACATCGACGCCGAAGGGGCTGGGTCGCCCGGCCATCTGGTCGCCGAAGCCCTTGGGCACCCGCGCCGGCGCAAGGCGGACCAGCACCGGCTGGACGCGGCCCAGCTCGGCCGCGACGGCATCGGCCAGCCGCGCCTCGCGCAGGCTTTCCAGCACCAGCTGGCCCAGGCCCGCCTCGATGGCGGCGCGCAGTTCCGCCTCGCGCTTGGCCGGGCCGGTGAAGCTGATCCTGGCCGCATCCCAACCCGCCTCGCGCCCCAGGGCCAGCTCGCCGCCCGAGGAAATGTCGAGGTAATCCAGCCGATCCCGCATCCAGCCCAGCAGGGCGGGGTTCGGATTGCTTTTCACCGCGAAGCTGACGGCGAACCAGCGACCCAGATGCGCGCGCAGATGGGCCAGCCGTTCCTCGACCACGTCGGTGGCATAGACATAGGCCGGGGTGCCGAAGCGCGCCGCCGCCTCGGCCAGGTGGCGGTCCAGGTCAGTCAAGGGACTGCACATAGGCGAGGATCGCGTCCACGCTGTCGAAATTCTCCAGCGTCACGTCGCCCGGCTGCACCCGCACGCCGGCATGCTGCTCGACGAACGAGATCAGCCCCACCATCGCCACCGAATCCAGCATCCCGGTCGAGAAAAGTTCGGTATCGCCCTCCAGCGCCGTGTCGATGTTCAGTTCGCTGCGGATGTAGCGGATCAGCTCGTCCTTGCTCAAGCTCATGGATTCAATGCCTTTCTGGTCAGTTCTGCAATGCGGCCCTGGCCGCGGAAATGATGGCGGGGCGGTCCAGCTTGCCGCTGGCGGTCCGCGGCATCGCGCCTTGCCAGGAATGATAGTGCTGCGGACGCATGTAATGCGGCATCGCCCGGACGCAATGCGCGGCCAGCGCGGCCTCGTCGGCTTGCGGCAGATAGGTCACGACCGCATGGACCGCCTGGCCCAGATCGGCATCCTCGACCCCGAAGGCCACGACGTCGGTGACAAGCCCGCTTTGCGAGATCGCATCCTCGACCTCGGTCGGCGACAGGCGGAAGCCCAGCGTCTTGATCATCTCGTCCATGCGGCTGACGAACCACAGGTCGCCGTCCTGGTCGACGCGGACCAGGTCGCCCGACCAGACCACTGGCTCGTCGCCCAGCAGATGCGCCAGTTCCGGGCAGGGGCGGATCTTCTGCGCCGTCACCTCGGGCTTTTCCCAATAGCCCATGCTGACCAGCGGGCCGGCATGGACCAGTTCGCCCTGTTCGCCGGGACCGGCGATGCCCTCGCCATGCTTGATGGCGAAGACCTGCGCGTTCGGGATCTGCCGGCCGATCGAGCCCATCTTGGCCGCGAATTTCGAAGGCGGCAGATAGGTCGAGCGGAAGGCCTCGGTCAGCCCATACATCAGGTAGATGTCGACGCCCGGAAACACCTGCGGCAGCAGTTCCAGGATGTTCGGTGGGATCTTGCCGCCGGTATTGGTGATGCGCCGCAGTGCCGGCAACTCGGTCGGGCGGTCCACCAGCAGCCGCACGATCTGGTTCCACAAGGGCGGCACGCCGGCGATCCCCGTCACCGATTCGGCCTGGGCCATGCGGATGATCTCGGCCGGCATGGTCAGCGGCTGATGCACCACCGTCCCGCCCGTCAGCAGCATGGTGGTCAACTGGTTCAGCCCGGCATCAAAGCTGTAGGGCAGCACCGACAGCAGGCGGTCGCTTTCGTCCAGCCCCAGATAATCCGCGACCGAGATGGCGCCCACGCGGATATTGCGATGGCTGAGCATCACCCCCTTGGGCGCGCCGGTCGAGCCCGAGGTGTAGATGATCATCGCCAACCCGCGCGGGTCGGATTCGTCGGGCGCGGAAGCCTGGTCGGCGGCAAGCGCCCCCCAGGGGTCCGCGCCCTGGACAAGGCCCTCGGCCTTGCCCTGAACAAGATAGGCCGTGCCCTCGGGCAAGGCATGTTCGCCCACAAGCGCCTCCAGCGCGTTTCGGGGCAGGATCACCGCGCGCGCCCGGCTGTCGCCAGCGACATAGGCCAGCTGCGCGGGGGTCCAGCGGATGTTCACGTTGACGACCACGGCGCCCATCTTCCAGGCGCCGAACATGGCCGCAACCTCGTCGATGCCCTTGCGCAGATGCACGATCACCCGGTCGCCGGGCCGGATGCCGCGTCGGGCGAGCCAGTCGGCCACGCGCCCGGCCTCGGCCGCAAGCTCGGCATAGGTGACCGAGCGGCCCTGGTCCACGGCGGCGATCTTGTCCGCGCGGGCGGGAAGGTTGTCGGCCAGCAGGCGCCACATGCTGCGGTCGAAATCGTCACTCATGGGCAGGGGCCTTCTTCTTGGCGGCAAAGATCGGCAGGCTGGGATAGATCTTGGCGGGCGAGCCGATCACCACCGAATCCGGCGGCACATTGGTCGTCACCGCGGTATTGGCGCCGATCCGCACCCGGTCGCCAATGGTGATCGGCCCCAGCACGCAGGAATTCACGCCGATGAACACGTCGTCGCCGATCACCGGCGCGCCCGGGCCCATGTTGGTGCCGATGGTGACGTTGTGCATCACCCCGCAACGGTCGCCGATCACCACGTCGGGATGGATCGACAGCGAGCCCTCGGCATGGATGATGTGGAAATTGCGGCCCAGCCGCACCTGCGGCGGGATCCAGACCTTGGTCACGTTCAGGATCAGGGTCTTCATCAGCGCGTAGAGCTTGCCGGCCAGCCAGCGCGCCCCTGGGTTCTTCAGCCCAAGGGCCCAGCGGCCATAGCGATAGACGGCAAGCGAGACGAAGGCGGGCTCGGTCAGCGAACGGCCGTGTCTTACGTAGTCATCCCGGAGAGTTTCGAACATCACCATGCACTTGCTTAATCACTTCGGCGGGAAATAAAGGTCGCCCGCCCCCATATTCCGATCTCTCGCAGCAAACTCAACCTGACTGTTAGGACGGGTTTTGGGGGTTTCGGGCCGCGATCAGGTCGAGTGTGCGCCGGATCTGGTCCCATTCCACCCGGTAGCCGCGGGCGGTTCCCGACCCCACCACCATGGCATAATGCTGCTGCCAGCAATCCGTGAGCAGCTTGAGCGAGGTGGTCACCCGGTCCGCCGGCTGCAGGGTCAGCACCGTGCCACCCGGCGCCATGGCGATCACGCCATGGGCAAGCTGGCTGCCCTCGACGCCCACCACCAGCCGGGCCGCGCCGGCCGCCTCGGCCAGTTGGTCGGCATCGTGGCGGTCGATGTAAAGCGTGCGGAAACCGTATTCGGCCTCCAGCCGCTCGGCGATCTCGGCCTCGTTCTCCAGGATGCGGGCATCGCCGCTGGCGCCGCGAAAGATGAAGACGCCGGGCAGCGGCTCCAGCGGGCGGTCCTTCAGGATGCGGGCGCGGTTTTCCTGCGCGCGGGCGCGGCGGTGGCTGTTGTTGTGCAGGTCGTCGAACAGGACCAGCTCGTCGAAATGCACCTCGCCGATGCGGCGCGGCGCCATGCCCAGCAATTCCTCGTAGCGGGCGATATGGCCGCCCCGCACCGGGGCCGAGGTCACGGGCATGCCGGCCGCTTCGGCCAGGCGATAGGCAAGGCAGTCGTTCAGAAGCCAGTTGCCGAACCAGCGATTGCCGATCCAGCTTTCGTAAAGCGCGCCCGACAAGCTTTCGCGCGGCCGGGAATAGGTCAGGCCGGAACGCTTGCGCTGGCGCAGGTGGCGCTCGGCCCCGCGCGCGTGAAGCACGCCATCGACGAAATCCACGTCGCGAAACCGATAGCCCATGGTCGGCGGCGTGCGCTCGGCCGGGTTGCCCTGCATCTGCGCCAGGATGTCGGGCAGGGCGCCGAATTCGGTGCGCGAGATATGCTCGATCTGGTCGGGCAGCCAGATCCCCGGCATGATCTCGACCGTTTCGGCCGGACAGATCTCCCACCGCTCGGCAGCGGTGTCGAAGAAATCCGCATGGCCCCTGCCGAAAAGGCGATGCAGGCGGTTATGGATCGGTCTGAGGGAATGCATGGCGGCTCGGCTGGCTGGTCGGGCGGAGTTTGCGGGCGCAAGGCGGCGGGCGCAAGGGGCAGAACGGCCGGTTCAGTTCGGAACCGGCCCTTTTAATGCCTCGATCAGCGTCTGGGCGATCATGGCATGGTCCTGCGCCGAGGGGTGCCACAGGCAGGCATTGCGCCGCGGATCGCCCAGGATCACCAGTTGGTTGGCAAGGCCGCGGGCGGCCAGCAGTTCCGATGCGGCTCGATGCGCCTCGACCAGTTCGGGGCCGTATTCGCCAAAGGCCAGCAACACCATGGCCGCGCCGGGATTTTCCTGCATGCGCGCCGCGGCGAAATCGGCCAGAGCCGGGCCGAAGTCGCGGCGCAACTCGGCCTTGTCGCGCCACGCTTTGCCGGGGGCGAGGTCCGAGCCGAAGACATTGGAGCCAAGCCCGATGACGACGATATCCGCCGGGCGCTGGGGCAGGGCCACGGCATCCCCATCCCCCGGCAGGGCCAGCGGATAAAGCCGGTCCATGGTGCGGTCGGGTTCGGCCCCGCCGTAATTGCGCAAGAGCCCGATCCCCGAGCGGGCGACGATCCGGTAATCCGCGCCCAGAGCCGCCGCGACCTGCGGCCCGAAGCTGCGGCTGGTATCGGTGGCGGCATAGATTTCCTCGGCGTCGCAATCGCGGCGCTCGGCGGTATTGGCAAAGCCGACGGTGTCGGAATCGCCGATGAACTCGATCAGCCGCGGCACCGGATCGGGCGGCGGCAGCGCCTGCGCCGGATCGCCCAGGAAGAAGCCGCCGAAAAGCGCCGGGCCACTTGATTCGCTGATCTTTTCGGCGCGGATCTCATGCGGGCCGGACGCGAGGCCCTCGATTCGCAAATCCTGCCGTCCGGGGCGCGAGACCTCGACCGCCTTGCCGTTCAGCATCACGCGCCAGTGATTGAGCGAATCGTCGAAGCGCAGGGTGACGCCCGTGCCCTCGAACCGGGCCGAGGCATGAAATCCCGGCCATTCGTGGCGATAGCCTTCGCCCGAGGGACCAGCCGCCGCGCGGCCCGTCACCGCGGCGGGCAGGGCGGCCAGGCCCGGTTGCGGCGCAACAAGCTGCGCTCGCAAACCCGCATCTTCGGCAAGGCTGAGGGTCGGCACCGGCGTCAGGGGACGCGGCGGCGCAGGCCAGGCAAGGAAGGCCATTGCGGCGGCCAGGGCGATGGCCGCCATCCCGACGCCGATTCGTTTCACCCAGCCTGCACCCATGACCACCCGCCAGAAAACCCGCCGCCGATCCCGACTGGCGCCCCCAGCGGCCGGTCAGCCGCGAAACCCGGCAAGAATCGCGATCGCTTCCTGCATGTCATAATGATGATTGCCGATGAAGAAGCCATGGGTATCGATCTCTTCGGCATGGCTCATCGATCCGTGCAGGCTGTGATCCATCAGCCGCAGCACCGGGTTCTTCGTGAAATTGCCGCTGACGATGGGCCGGGTCTCGAACCCCAGCGCACCAAGCCTCGCCAGAACCTCGCGCCGCGTCAGGCCGGTTTCGGGGCGCAGCACCAGCGAAAAGCCGAACCAGCTGCTTTCGCCGATCTCGCGCTGGATGCGGAACAGCGGATGACCCGCCATCGCCTCGGCCCAGCCTGCGCCGTTTGCGCGCCGGCCCTCGACCAGCCGGGGCAGTTTCGCCAGCTGCGCCCGACCCAGCGCACCCGACATCTCCAGCGGGCGCAGGTTGTAGCCGGGCAGGACGAAGCGAAAGCTTTCCTCGAAGGGATCGTCGCTTTTCTCGTCCGTCACCCGGTTGAGTTTCGGCAGGTTGCGGGTCCAGCCATGCGCCCGCAGCGCCAGCAGGATGTGGTAAAGCTCCTCGTCATCGGTGACGACCAGCCCACCCTCCATGGTCGAGATGTGATGCGAGAAGAAGGTCGAGAACGTCCCCATCACCCCGAACGTGCCGCATTGGCGGCCGCCGAACGTCGCGCCCATCGATTCGCAGTTATCCTCGATCAGCACGACCTGCCGCGTCCCGATGATGGTGCGGATCGCGTCGAAATCGTTGGGGTTGCCCAGCAGGTTCACCGCCATGACGGCGCGGGTGCGCTTGCCGATCGCCTCGGCCAGCGCGGTCAGGTCGTAGTTCAGCGTCTCGCGGTCGATATCGACGAATTTCAGGTGCAGCCCGTATTGGTGCAGCGGGAAGAAGGTGGTGGACCAGGACACCGCCGGCACGATCACCTCGTCGCCCGGCATCAGCCGCAGCGCGGGGTTCTGCGTATGGCGCAGCGCCGCCACCATGGCGAGATTGGCCGACGAACCGGAATTGACCATTACCGCATGGCGGCTGCCGGTAAAGCGGGCGAATTCGGCCTCGAATGCCGCGACCTCGGGTCCCATGGAAAACCGGCCCGAGCCGATCACCCGCTGCAAGGCATCCTGCTCCTCCTCGTCCCAAGTAGAGGTGGCAAGGGGAAAGCGGCTCATGGCTGGTGCTCCAGATACCAGGCATAGGTGGCGGCGATGCCCTCGCGCAGCCCGGTCCGCGGCGCCCAGCCCCATTCCGCCTGCCGCGCCACAGAGAGAAGCTTGCGCCGCATGCCGGCCGGCTTGCCCAGCTCATGGGTGAAACGCCCCCGCCAGCCGATCACCTCGGCCACGGTGCGATAATAGTCGTCGATCGTATGGTCGACACCCGGCCCGACATTCATCACCTGCGGCAGCGCCGAGGGATCGGCCAGCGCGCGCAGGATCGCATCCGCCAGGTCGCCGGCATACATGAACTCGCGCCGCGCCGTGCCGTCGCCCCAGATCTCGACCGTCTCATGGCCCTCGACCCTGGCGCGATGGATCTTGTGGATGATCGCCGGCAGCAAATGCGACCGGCGGGGGTCGAACTTGTCGTGCGGGCCATAGAGATTGCAGGGGATCAGCGTGCGCCATTGCAGGCTGCGATCTTCGCGGCAGGTATAGTCCACCAGCCGCATCGCCATGATCTTGGCCAGCGCATAGCCCTCGTTGCTGGGCTCCAGCGCGCCGGTCAGGATCTGCTCCTCGGACAGGTCGCGGCCCAGGTCGCGCGGATAGACGCAGCTCGAACTCAGGTTGATCAGCACCGGGATGCCTGCATTGCGGCAGGCGGTGATCAGGTTCAGCCCGATCAGGGCGTTCCCGGCAAGATACCGCACCGGCTCGGCCATGTTGGCCTGGATGCCGCCGACCGCGCCGGCCGCATGCACGACCGCATCCGGGCGCTGCCGGGCCAGCCAGTCGCGCAAGGCGCGGGCGTCGCACAGGTCCAGCTCGGCCCGCGAGGGGGCCAGCACCTCCCAGTCCGCGATGCCGGGATGGGCGCGCAGGTTCAGCCCGACCATGCCGTGCCCGCCGGTGATGAGCAGCCGCGCCATCTAGCGCCCCCCGGCCGGGACCGGCTGCCCGAGCCCGTGATGCTTCAGCAGCGCATGCTGCCGGGCGCAGCGCAGATCGGCGGCGACCATCTCGGCGATCATTTCGCGCAACCCGGTCTCGGGCCGCCATCCCAGCCGCTGACGCGCCTTGAAGGCATCGCCCAGAAGGCTCTCCACCTCGGCAGGGCGAAAGTATTTCGGATCGACCCGCATCACCACGTCGCCCGGCCTTACGGCCGGAGCCAGATCGCCCTCGACCGAGGCGGCCACGGCGATCTCGTCCACGCCCGAGCCGCGAAACTCCAGCGTGATGCCCAGCTCCTCGGCCGTCCAGGCCAGGAACTGGCGCACGCTGTGCTGCTCGCCGGTGGCGATGACGTAGTCGTCGGGCTCGTCGCATTGCAGCATCAACCATTGCATGCGCACATAGTCGCGGGCATGGCCCCAGTCGCGCAGCGCGTCCAGATTGCCGAGATAGAGACAACTCCCGACCCCCTGCGCGATATTGGCCAGCCCGCGGGTGATCTTGCGGGTGACGAAGGTCTCGCCGCGGCGCGGGCTCTCATGGTTGAACAGGATGCCATTGCAGGCGAATAGCCCGTAGGCCTCGCGATAGTTCACCGTGATCCAATAGGCGTAAAGCTTGGCCGCGGCATAGGGGCTGCGGGGATGAAAGGGCGTGCGCTCGGTCTGCGGCGTCTCGCGCACCAGCCCGTAAAGCTCGGAGCTCGACGCCTGGTAGAAGCGCGTCACCCCCTCCAGCCCCAGGAAGCGGATCGCCTCCAGAAGCCGCAGCGCGCCCAGCCCGTCGACATCGGCGGTATATTCCGGCGCCTCGAAGCTGACCGCGACATGGGATTGCGCGCCCAGGTTGTAGACCTCGTCCGGGCGCACCTCGGCCATGATCCGGGTCAGGTTCGAGGTATCGGTCAGGTCGCCGTAATGCAGGAAGAAGCGTGGCTGGACCTCGTGCGGGTCCTGGAAGATGTGATCGACCCGCTGGGTATTGAAGGACGAGGCGCGGCGCTTGATGCCATGCACCTCATAGCCCTTTTTCAGCAGGAACTCGGCCAGATAAGAGCCATCCTGCCCCGTCACCCCCGTGATCAGCGCCTTCCTTGCCACGACCGCACCCTCGCACCATTTAAAACCGCGCGGAAGGAAAACCGCGCCACCGAACCTTATCAACACCACAGCAGCCGCAAGCGGCTTCTTCGTTCTTCAAATACTCATGCGGCCGTGCCGCCCGGGCCGGCACCGCCGCAATGGCGCCGCGCCCGATCTCACCGTTTTCAACTACTCCGGCAGTGCCGCGCCTTACTTCGCCGCGTCGAAGACCGGCTGATAGATCTCCTTCAGCCGCACCACCGCCTCTTGCGGCGACATCTCGACCGACTCGCCCGTCCGGCGCGAGGTCAGCTCGACCTTGTTGGCCGCCAGGCCGCGCGGGCCGACGGTGATGCGCCAGGGCAGGCCGACCAGGTCCATGGTGGCGAATTTCGCGCCCGCCCGCTCGTCGCGGTCGTCATAGAGCGGGTCCAGCCCCTGCGCCTTCAATTCGGCATAAAGCGCCTCGCAGGCGCCATCGGTCGAGGCGTCGCCCTGTTTCAGGTTGACGATGCCGACATGGAACGGGGTGACGCCCTCGGGCCAGATGATGCCCCTGTCGTCATGGCTGGCCTCGATGATCGCGCCCAGCAGGCGGCTGACGCCGATGCCGTGCGAGCCCATGTGCACCGGCACCCGGCTGCCGTCCGGGCCGACCACGGTCGCGCCCATCGGCTCGGAATATTTCGTGCCGAAATAGAAGATCTGGCCGACCTCGATACCGCGCGCGACGCGGCGGCGCTCCTCGGGGATCTGCTCGAACAGCGCCGCGTCATGGGTCTCGTCGGTGCGGGCATAGCGGCTGGTGAATTCCTCCAGCACCGCCCGGCATTGCGCGACATCGTCGTAGTCGATCCGGCGGTCGCCGAATTTCAGGTCGGTGATCTCACTGTCATAGAAGACCTCGGATTCGCCGGTCTCGGCCAGCACCAGGAATTCATGGGTATAGTCGCCGCCGATGGGGCCGCCGTCGGCACGCATCGGAATGGCCTGCAGGCCCATGCGCTCATAGGTGCGCAGATAGCTGACCAGGTGGCGGTTATAGGCGTGCAGCGCGTCCTCTTTCGTGAGGTCGAAATTGTAGCCGTCCTTCATCAGGAATTCGCGGCCGCGCATGACGCCGAAGCGCGGGCGGATCTCGTCGCGGAACTTCCACTGGACATGATACAGCGTCAGCGGCAGGTCCTTGTAGCTGTTCACATGGCTGCGGAAGATGTCGGTGATCATCTCCTCGTTGGTGGGGCCGTAAAGCAGGTCGCGCTTGTGGCGGTCCTTGATGCGCAGCATCTCTTCGCCGTAATCGTCATAGCGGCCGCTTTCGCGCCACAGGTCGGCCGATTGCAGCGTCGGCATCAGCATGGCGATATGGCCGGCGCGGGCCTGTTCCTCATGCACGATCTGCTCGATGCGCCTGAGCACCTTGTAGCCCAGCGGCAGCCAGGAATAGATGCCCGCCGCCTGCTGCTTGATCATGCCGGCGCGCAGCATCAGCCGGTGGCTGACGATCTGGGCCTCTTTGGGGTCTTCCTTCAGAACGGGCATGAAATAGCGCGACAGACGCATGGCGAAATCCTCGATATGGGCCGGCACGAGTTAGCGCAGAGCGCCCAGCGGGGCAACGCCATTCCTTGCAAGCCGCGCCGCGACCGTCCACATAGGAACGCGAACGCGGGGACAGGAGCGACGAGACCCATGCAATTGCCGGTGCAGAAGCAGATCCTGTATTGGGGCGGCGCGCTGGCCGTCCTGCTGCTGGCGCTTTGGGGGCTGGGCAATGCCGTCACGCCCTTCATCATGGGCGCGGCGGTGGCCTATCTCTTCGACCCGCTGGCCGACCGGCTCGAGCGGCTGGGCCTGTCACGCACCGCCGCGGTGGTCATCCTCACGCTTTGCGGGCTCTTGCTGGTGGTGGCGTTGTTCCTGCTGCTGGTGCCGGTGCTGGTGCGCCAGACCACGGCGCTGATCGAGACGGCGCCCGAGATGCTCCAGCAGCTCCAGCAATTCCTGATGACGCGCTTTCCCGAGATCTTTACCGAGGGCAACCCGGTCAATACCGCGCTGACCAACATGGGCCAGCAGATCAGCGAGCGGGGCGGGCAACTGGTCAGCACCGTCCTGGGCTCGGTGATGGGCGTGGTCAGCATGGTCATGCTGATCGTGATCGTGCCGGTCGTCGCCTTCTACCTGCTGCTGGACTGGGACAACATGGTGGACCGGCTGGACGACCTGCTGCCGCGCGAACATGCGGGGACCATCCGCCGCCTGGGGCATGAGATCGACGCGGCGCTGTCGGGATTCGTGCGCGGGCAGGGCATGGTGATCCTGATCCTGGGCACCTTCTATTCGGTCTGCCTGGGCCTGATCGGCCTGCCGTTCGGCGTGGCGATCGGGGTGATCGCCGCCTCGCTCTCGTTCATTCCCTATGTCGGCGTGGTGATCGGCGGCGTGACCGCCATCGGCGTGGCGCTGTTCTCGTTCTGGGGCGAGCCGGTCTGGATCGGCGCGGTGATCGCGGTCTTCGTCATCGGCCAGGTGGCCGAGGGCAATTACCTGCAACCCAAGATCGTCGGCGGCCATGTCGGGCTGCACCCGGTCTGGCTGATGCTGGCCCTGACCGTCTTCGGCACGCTGTTCGGCTTCGTCGGCCTGCTGATCGCGGTGCCGGCTGCCGCGGCGCTTGGCGTGCTGGTCCGCTTTGCCGTCGCGCGCTACAAGGAAAGCGCGCTCTATACCGGGCGCGAGGTGCCCTCGCCGCCGGCGCCGCCCACCATGGTCGAACTGGTGCCGCGCGGCACCACCGAGCGCGCCCGCCAGTTGGCGCAGATGTCGCGCGACGTGGCGGTGGCGCAGATCCAGCGCGACGAGCATCTGGCGCATCTGCTGGAAGAGCACCAGCACCGCCAGGAGGCCGGCAGGATCCCCGATGCCGAGGGGCCGCCCTCGCCATCCGCGCTTTGGACCGAGGCGCGCGAGAACCTGCCCGGCAAGGACGGCTGAGCGGTGGCCAGACAGCTGACCCTGGACCTGACGATGCCGCCGGCCTCGTCGCGCGACGATTTCCTGATCACCGCGGCCAATCGCGACGCGCTGGCGATGCTGGATGCGCCGGGGCGCTGGCCGCAGGGGCGGCTCTTGCTGATCGGCGGTCCCGGTTCGGGCAAGTCGCATCTGGTCGGCTTCTGGGCGGCGGAACATGGCGCGCAGATCTGCCACGGCTGGACGCTGGCGCCCGAAGGCGTGGACGAGTTGGTCCAGCCCGGCGCCGCGCTGGTCGTCGAGGACGCGCATGAGATCGGCGGCAACCCGACCGCCGAACAGGGCCTGTTCCACCTGTGGAACCTTGCCGGTGCGCGGGGGGCGCTTTTGCTCATCACCGCGCGGTCGGCGCCGCGCGACTGGGGCGTGGCGCTGCCCGACCTGCGCTCGCGGCTGGAGACGGCGGCGCAGGCGATCCTCGGCCCGCCCGACGATGCGATGCTGACCGCCGTGCTGGTCAAGCTGTTCGCCGACCGCCAGATCCAGGTCGCGCCCGAGGTGGTGGACTGGCTGGTGCTGCGCATGGAGCGCGACCTGGACATGGCCCGCCGGCTGGTCGCAGCCATCGACCGCGAATCGCTGGCCGACCGCCGCGCCATCACCCGTCGCCTCGCCGCCGAGCTTCTGGACAAGCTGGCCCCCGTCGACGCATGATCCTTACCGCATTTTTCCAAAGTCCCGTGACATGACCCAGGCCGATTTCCTGAAATCCCCCTTTCCCGCCCCGCGCGAGCTGCCCGACGGCCCGCCCGAGGGGCCGACGCGATTCTTCAACCGCGAGATCAGCTGGCTCGCCTTCAACTGGCGCGTGCTGGACGAGGCGCGCAATCCGCGCGTGCCGCTGCTGGAACGGCTGCGCTTCCTGTCGATCTCGGCCACCAATCTGGACGAGTTCTATACGGTGCGCGTCGCCGGCCTGCGCGAACTGGTGCGCGAGGGCAACACGACGCTTTCCGACGACGGGCTGACCCCGGCCGAACAACTGGCGCTGGTCAACGCCGATGCCCGCCGGCTGATGGGCGCGCAGCAGGCGGTCTGGAACGGGCTGCGCCGCGAGATGGAGCAGGCCGAGATCACCATCCTGTCGCGCGGGCGCGTGACCCGCGCCGAGGACGAGTTCCTGCGCCGCCACTTCATGGACCAGGTGTTTCCCGTGCTTTCGCCGCTGGCGATAGATCCGGCGCACCCCTTTCCCTTCATCCCGAACGCCGGCTTTTCGCTGGCGCTGGAACTGGCTCGGGAAAGCGATGGCCAGCAGATGCAGGCACTGCTGCCGATCCCGCAGCAGATCGCGCGCTTCATCTCGCTGCCGGGCGGCAAGCGGTTCCTGCGGCTGGAAGACCTGCTGCTGATGCATCTGCCGAGCCTGTTCCCCGGCTATCGCGACATCGGCCATTGCGCCTTTCGCGTGCTGCGCGACAGCGACCTGGAGGTCGAGGAAGAGGCCGAGGACCTGGTGCGCGAGTTCGAGACCGCGCTGAAGCGTCGCCGGCGCGGCAGCGTCATCCGGCTGAAGATCACCGCCGGCGCGCCCGACCGGCTGCGCCGGCTGATCATGGAGGAGCTGGAGGTCGATCCCGAGGAGGTGGTCGAGGTCGAGGGCCTGCTGGGCGTCGCCGACCTGCGCGAACTGGTGCTGGACTCGCGCCGCGACCTGCAATGGCCCAGCTTCACCCCGCGCGTGCCGGAACGGGTGCAGGACCATGACGGCGACATGTTCGCCGCCATCCGGCAAAAGGACATGCTGCTGCACCACCCCTACGAGACATTCGACATGGTGGTGCGCTTTCTGGCGCAGGCGGCGCGCGACCCGGACGTGCTGGCGATCAAGCAGACGCTTTACCGCACCTCGCGCGACAGCCCCATCGTCGATGCGCTGTGCGAGGCCGCCGAGTCGGGCAAGTCGGTGACGGCGCTGGTCGAGCTCAAGGCGCGTTTCGACGAGGCCGCCAACATCCGCCAGTCGCGCCGGCTGGAGCGTTCGGGCGCGCATGTCGTCTATGGCTTCGTGCAATACAAGACCCATGCCAAGATCAGCGCCGTGGTCCGGCGCGAGGGCGACCAGCTGGTGACCTATACCCATTTCGGCACCGGCAACTATCACCCGATCACCGCGCGGATCTATACCGACCTGTCGCTCTTCACCTGCGATCCGGCGCTGGGGCGCGATGCGTCCAAGGTGTTCAATTTCCTGTCGGGCTATGTGCAGCCCGACGGGCTGGAGAACATGGCGATCTCGCCCATCGATCTCAAGGAGACGCTGCTGGAGCTGATCGCCCGCGAGGCCGAATTCGCCCGCCGCGGCCGGCAGGCCGAGATCTGGGCCAAGATGAACAGCCTGATCGACAAGGACGTGATCGAGGCGCTTTATGCCGCAAGCCAGGCGGGCGTGAGGATCAACCTGGTGATCCGCGGCATCTGCGGGCTGCGCCCCGGCATCGCCGGCCTGTCCGAGAACATCCGGGTGAAATCCATCGTCGGGCGGTTCCTGGAGCATTCGCGGATCGTCTGCTTCGGCAACGGCTTCGGCCTGCCATCCAAGCGCGCCCGGGTCTTCATCAGCTCGGCCGACTGGATGGGCCGCAACCTGAATCGCCGGGTCGAGACGCTGATCGAATGCTTCAACGAGACGGTGAAGGCCCAGATCACCAGCCAGGTCATGGCCGCGAACATGGCCGACGAGGCGCAAAGCTGGCTCTTGCAGCCCGACGGGCGCTATCTGCGTTATCTGCCGGCGGGACGGGACGACCTGTTTTCCTGTCACAAGTTCTTCATGGAAAACCCGTCACTGTCGGGACGCGGCAGTGCGGGTGCCCGCGACGTTCCGGCGCTCATGCACTCGACGGATTGACGCAAGGGGGGCATTTGCCCCATCCAAGGCGCGCGCCCAGGCGTGGTAACGGAATCGAGAGGAACCCGATGAACGGCATCGTGACCGCAAGCGGAGAAACCATCGAACCCTTCGGGCGCTCGCTGTTCGAGCGCGCCTCGGAACGGGCATTGAGCCGGGTCGGCGTGGTCGACGTGGGCTCGAACTCGATCCGCATGGTGGTCTTTGACGGGGCGGCGCGTTCGCCGGCCTATTTCTACAACGAAAAGGTCATGGCCGGGCTGGGCTCGGGCCTTGCCACCACCGGCCGGCTGAACCCCGAGGGGGTGCGCCGCGGCATGGCGGCGCTGCGCCGTTTTGCGGTCCTGGCCGACAGCATGGGGATCAAGCCGCTGACCTGCGTCGCCACCGCCGCCGTGCGCGAGGCCGAGGACGGCCCGGCCTTTCGCAAGGCGGTCGAGAAGGAGACCGGGCTGAAGCTTCTGGTCATCGACGGTGAGGAGGAGGCGCGGCTTTCCGCGCAGGGCGTCCTGCTGGGCTGGCCGGAGGCCAAGGGGCTGGTCTGCGACATCGGCGGCAACTCGATGGAACTGGCCGAGGTGGCGAACGGCAAGGTCGGCCGCCGCATCTCGACGCCGCTGGGTCCGTTCCGGCTGCAACAGGTCAAGGGTGGCGCCTCGGGCCTGCGCGACCATATCCGCGATACCATCGAGGCCGCAGCAGAGCGGCTGGGGCGCGGGCACGAGCAGATCTATCTGGTCGGCGGCTCGTGGCGGGCCATCGCGCGGCTGGACATGGAACGGGCGAAATACCCGATGACCGTGCTGCACGAATACCGCATGTCGCCCCAGGCCGTCGCCGATACGGTGAAATGGATCGGCGACAAGACCGTCCCGGAAATGCGGACGATGACCGGCATTTCGCAAGGCCGGATGGAGCTGGTGCCGCTGGCCAGCCAGGTGCTGCGCCAACTGGTGCAAAGCCTCAAGCCGAAATCGCTGGCCGTGTCCTCCTATGGCATCCGCGAGGGGCTGCTTTACGAACAGATGCCGACCGGCTTGCGCTCTCGCGATCCGCTGATCGAGGCGGCGCGCTTTGCCGAGCGGCAGATGGCGCGGATGCCGGGCTTCGGCAAGAAGCTCTATCACTTCCTGGAGCCGCTGTTCGGCGACCTGCCGCCCGAGCGCGACCGGCTGGTCAAGGCGGCCTGCCTGCTTCACGACACGACCTGGCGCACCCATCCCGATTATCGCGCCGATGCCTGCTTCGACAACGTGACGCGGGCCAACATGGCGGCGCTGTCGCATCCCGAGCGGGTGTTCCTGGGCCTGTCGCTGCTGCATCGCTACAAGAACAGCCGCGCCAATTCGCCCATGGCGCCGCTTTTCGCCCTGCTTTCCGAGAAGGAGATCCGCGAGGCGGAGGTGCTGGGCAAGGCCCTGCGTTTCGGCGCCATGTTCTCGGTCAAGGATCCGGCCGAGGCGGGGACGCTGAAGCTTCAGCGCAAGAAGAAGCAGCTGGAACTGAAGCTGACGAGGACCGGGCGGGCGCTGCTGGGCGAGGTGGCCGAGGCGCGGTTCCGCGCGCTTGCCGAAGCCATGGGCGTCGCGCCGCTGGTGACCGAGGGCTGAGCGGCGGGCTGAGCGGCGGGCCGAGCGATTTGCCCTTGGACGGCCTTCTCCTTATGGGGGAGGAGCTGTCCAAATGAACAACTTTTCCGTGTGAAAGAATCGTGGCATTCCGCTGCTCACGGAGGGCGGCGGTCCTTGTGTGGTTTTATCCGGTGTCCGGTTCCGGATCGCCGCCCTCCGTCTTGTCCAGCCGGATGAAAAGGGCGGGGCTCAAGCGCCCCAGGTCCGCTCCAGCAGGTTCAGCCAGTTCTTGCAGGCGATCTTTTCGACCAACTCGCGGCCATAGCCATGGTCCAGCATGGCCTGCAAAAGATTCTGCAGGGCCGAGGCATCGGCCAGATCCGCGGGCATGTCGGCACCGTCGAAATCCGAGCCGAGCGCGACGCCATCCTCGCCCAGGAACGCAAGCAGGTGGTCAAGGTGGCGCAGCATGACCTCGAACCCGTGCATCGGGTCGCGCCGGCCCTCGGGATGCAGGAAGCCCACGGCGAAATTCAGCCCGACGAGGCCCCGCGATTCGGCGATCACCCGCAACTGCCGGTCGGTCAGGTTGCGCGAGCTGGGTGCAACGGCATGGGCGCAGCTGTGGCTGGCGACCAGCGGTGCGTCCGAGAGCCGCGCCACGTCGTCGAAGCCCTTTTCGTTCAGGTGCGACAGGTCCAGCATGATGCGCAGCCGGTTGCATTCGCGCACCAGATCCTCGCCCTCGGCCGTCAGCCCCGGCCCTGTATCGGGCGACGAAGGGAAAGCGAAGGGCACGCCATGGGCATAGCGCGTCGGCCGCGACCAGACCGGCCCCAGCGAGCGCAGGCCCATGGCGTGCCAGGCATGCAGCGCATCCAGGTCGGGGATCGGCTCGGCGCCCTCGATATGCAGGATGGCGGCGATTCGGCCATCGGCGATGGCCGCGCGCAGATCGGCGGCGGTCCTGCAGATCGCCAGCGTGCCGGTCCGCTCCATCGCCATCAGATGGCCGGCCTGGGCCAGCGCATGGGGCAGGGCCTGGGCAGGCGCCACCTCGGGCGGCAGCGGCAGGGCGAAGGGCGGGTTCTTCTTGAGCATCGCTGCCATCGCATCGTCGGGGCCGGGGGGCGAGGGCGTCCAGATGGCGAAGAAACCGCCGGCAAAGCCGCCCGCCTTCATCCGCGGCAGGTCCAGATGCCCGCTGCCGTCGCCTTCCAGCCAAAGCCGGTCGCGGCCGGGCCCCGCAGCCACCATGCGCTGCAAGAAATCGTTGTGACCGTCAAAAACCGGAATCATGCTCATGTCCTTTCGCATTGCGCGGCGCAACATGCGCCGCTTATGCGCGTGCCGCAAGCGGCGGGGGTGCAAGCCGGCCTCATCCGGGGGCGGGTTTCCTGCGCCGCTTCAGAAGTGAAAACCCTCTTTCCCCGCGCCGCCGCTGCGCTAAGCTGGGAAAACAGCGAGGGAAGGAGACCCAGCCATGACCCGGATCGCCAAGGATTTCGACGGCCAGACCGTCATCTGCACCTTCGATGTCACCCCCGGCAGCGCGCATGACGTGCTGGACGCGCTGACCGCCGCCTATGACGAGGTGATCAGCCGGCAGCCCGGCTATGTCTCGGGTGCGGTCCACCTGAACGATGCCCAGACCCGGATCTGCACCTATTCGCAATGGCGCGACCGGCGCGACTACCAGGCCATGCTGCGCAGTCCCGAGATGCGCGAACGCAACCGCGCCATCAACGCCATGTGCCGCCATTTCGAGCCGGTGATGTACGAAGTGGTCGATTGCTGGCCGGGCTGAGCGCGAAACCCATGCTGCGACTGCGAAAAGCCCGTGCATTGCGCAAGCTTAGCCCCTAGTCTGGCGAAAAGCAGTCGGGCGATTGCCGGAACGGAGGGGCGCATGGCAGGACGCATCATCACGATTGCCCAGCAAAAGGGCGGCTCGGGCAAGACAACGATCGCGGTCAATCTGGCGGTGGCCCTGCGCGGGCGCGGCCATTCGGTCGCGCTTCTGGACACCGATCCGCAGGGCAGCATGGGACGCTGGTTCCTGGAACGGCTGGAGCGGCGGGGCGAGGACGAGGCGCTGGAATTCACCACCTCGTCGGCCTGGGGCGCCAGCTACGAATCCGACAAGCTGAAGAAACGCTTCGATTTCGTCATCATCGACACGCCGCCCAAGATCGACAGCGACCTGCGTCCGGCGCTGCGCGTGGCCGACCTGGTGCTGGTGCCGGTGGCAACCAGCCATGTCGACCTGTGGGCGACCGAGGGCGTGCTGGACCTGGCCCGGCGCGAGAGATGCGACACGCTGATCGTGCTGAACCGCACCCGCTCGCACGCCCGGCTGACCGGCGAGGTGGCCGAGGCCGCCGCCGCGCTGGGGGCCGAGGTGGCGGCCGCGCAGCTTGCCAACCGCGTCGCCTATGCCGAGGCGCTGGGGCAGGGGCTGGGCGCCGGCGAGGCGGCGCGCAATGCCACCGCCCGGGCCGAGGTCGAGGCGCTGGCCGAGGAAGTGCTTGACACGTTGGGCTAGGCCGCGATTCGCGGAAATCCGCCGATCGGCCGGGGCCGGGGAAACCAACCGCCGGTTGATGGGTTGCGTGGACAGCAAGTCCAGACTCATGAGGTCGAGATGAAACTGCCGCTTTCCCTTGCCGTTCTGGCAACCCCCTTCGCCTTGGCCGCCTGCACGCCCGAGGCTCCGCCGCCCCCTGAACCCGAAACCGTCTCCGTCGATCCCTGCGGCGCGGCGCGCTACAGCCATCTGATCGGCCAGACCTCGCCCACCATCTCGGTGCCCGAGGGGCAGATGTATCGCATCGCCCGCGAAGATCGGCCGATGACGATGGAGATGATCCAGGACCGGCTGACCTTCATCGTCGACAGCCGGGGCAAGCTGCTTTCGGTCAGCTGTAGCTGACCGGGGCGCAGGAGCGCTGCCTTCCGCGACAGCCGCCCGCGATCAGCCGCGGCGGCGCGACCGTTTGTTGCCGCCGCGCTGTCCGGCCCGCCCCGCGGTCGAGCGTCCCGATGACTTGACCGCTGCCTCGGCCGCCTCCTCGATGGCGGGTTGCCGGGCCAGCGGGTCGTCGGCGATCGCCAGTTCGACCGCCTCCAGCCGCTTCACCTCGTCGCGCAGCCGCGCGGCCTCCTCGAATTCCAGGTTCTCGGCCGCCTTGCGCATCTGCGCCCGCAGCGCGTCCAGATGCGCCGCCAGGTTGGCGCCGACCATCGGTTTCTCGACCCGGGTGGTGATGCGCGCCTGATCGGTATCGCCTTGCCACAGCCCGGCCAGCACGTCCTCGACATTCTTGCGCACGGTCTGCGGCGTGATGCCATGCGCCTCGTTATAGGCGACCTGCTTCTGGCGCCGGCGCTCGGTCTCGGCCATGGCGCGCTCCATGCTGCCGGTGATGCGGTCGGCATACATGATGACGCGGCCGTCGGCGTTCCGCGCCGCCCGGCCGATGGTCTGGATCAGCGATGTTTCCGAGCGCAGGAAGCCCTCCTTGTCGGCATCGAGGATCGCTACCAGCCCGCATTCGGGGATGTCCAGCCCCTCGCGCAGCAGGTTGATGCCCACCAGAACGTCGAAGGCCCCCAGCCGCAGGTCGCGCAGGATCTCGATGCGCTCGATGGTGTCGATGTCGCTGTGCATGTAGCGCACGCGGATGCCCTGTTCGTGCAGGTATTCGGTCAGGTCCTCGGCCATGCGCTTGGTCAGGGTGGTGACCAGCGTGCGCATGCCGGCGGCGGCGACCTTGCGCACCTCGTCCAAGAGGTCGTCCACCTGCATCTCGACCGGGCGGATCTCGACCTGCGGGTCCAGCAGGCCCGTGGGGCGGATGACCTGTTCGGTGAAGACGCCGCCGGTCTGGTCCAGCTCCCATTGCGCAGGCGTGGCGCTGACAAAGACCGATTGCGGGCGCATCGCGTCCCATTCCTCGAATTTCAGCGGCCGGTTGTCCATGCAGCTGGGCAGGCGGAAGCCATGCTCGGCCAGCGTGAACTTGCGCCGGAAGTCGCCGCGATACATGCCGCCGATCTGCGGCACGCTGACATGGGATTCGTCGGCAAAGACGATGGCATTGTCGGGGATGAACTCGAACAGCGTCGGCGGCGGCTCGCCCGGCGCCCGGCCGGTCAGATAGCGGGAATAGTTCTCGATCCCGTTGCAAACTCCAGTAGCTTCAAGCATTTCCAGGTCGAAGTTCGTGCGCTGTTCAAGCCGCTGCGCCTCCAGCAGCTTGCCCTCGTCGGCAAGTTGCTTCAGCCGTGTCTGAAGTTCTGCCCGTATCCCCTTGATTGCCTGCTGCAAAGTCGGGCGCGGAGTGACGTAGTGGCTGTTGGCATAGATGCGGATCTGCTTGAAGCTGTCGGTCTTGGCGCCGGTCAACGGATCGAATTCGGTAATCGATTCAAGTTCGTTTCCGAAGAAGTCAAAGCGCCAGGCCCGGTCTTCCAAGTGGGCCGGCCAGACCTCGACCAGATCGCCACGCACGCGGAAGCCACCGCGCTGGAAGGCGGCGTCGAGGCGGCGATATTGCTGCGCCACCAGTTCTGCCAGGAATTCGCGCTGGTCGTAGAGCTGGCCGACCACCATGTCCTGGGTCATTGCCGAATAGGTCTCGACCGAGCCGATGCCGTAGATGCAGGAGACCGAGGCGACGATGATCACGTCGTCGCGTTCCAGCAGCGCCCGGGTGGCCGAGTGGCGCATCCGGTCGATGGCCTCGTTGATCTGCGATTCCTTCTCGATATAGGTGTCGGAACGCGCGACATAGGCTTCGGGCTGGTAGTAATCGTAATAGCTGACGAAATATTCCACGGCATTTTCGGGGAAGAAGCCCTTGAACTCGCCGTATAATTGCGCGGCCAGCGTCTTGTTGGGCGCCAGGATGATCGCCGGGCGCTGGGTTTCCTCGATCACCTTGGCCATGGTGAAGGTCTTGCCGGTGCCGGTGGCGCCCAGCAGCACCTGGTCGCGTTCGCCCGCCCGCACGCCCTGCGACAGTTCGGCGATGGCGGTGGGCTGGTCGCCCGCCGGCTGGAACTCGGAACGCATGACGAAGCGCTTGCCGCCCTCGAGCTTGGGCCGGCTCACCTCGGGAAAGCGCGCGACGGGGGCGTTGGTGTTGTTGTGGCCCATGGTTTCACCTTTGTTCCTGCCAGGGTCAATCTGGCGCATTCGCGCCCCAATGCAAGCCCGGCACGGGAAAATGGGCCATGCAGGGGTGGCAATCCGGCCGGAATGGCGGGAAATCGCGCGACGTGCATCTTGATCGCCCGGCCGGCATCGGGGATAAGGCGACAAGCAAGAACAGAGGGTTCCCGCCATGCGTGTCCGCATCTACAAGCCCGCCCGCAACGCCATGCAATCCGGCACGGCCCGCACCAGGAACTGGGTGCTGGACTTTCCGCCGGCCGATCCGCGCGCCATCGACCCGCTGATGGGCTGGACCAGCAGCGACGACACCCAGAGCCAGGTCCGCCTGCGCTTCGAGACCCGCAAGCAGGCCGAGGATTACGCCCGCGAGCATGGGCTGGACTACGAGGTGATCGAGCCGCATACCCGCGCCGTGAACATCCGTCCCCGCGGCTATGGCGAGAATTTCGCCAGCGACCGGCGCGCGCCCTGGACGCATTGAGCCGGCGCACCGCCGCGCCCGGCACGGCATTTCTCGATCCTTCCAAGGGCCGGCGATTGCTGGCCTTGTCTTGTCGCGCCGGACGGCGTTGCGGTCGGGCGGCCCGGCATCGAGGCCCGGCATCGAGGAAAGCGCATTTCCCCGCAAATCTTTGCAAATATTTGGTGAAATGGCGGAAGCGGTGGGATTCGAACCCACGGTGGGGTCTCCCCCACGCTGGTTTTCAAGACCAGAGCCTTAAACCACTCGGCCACGCTTCCAGCCGGGTCGGGATAGGCCGGCGCGCAGGGCGAGGCAAGGGGAAACTAGCCGCGCCACGCAACGGGCGGGGCGGCGGCCGGCAGCCGCAGCCCGGCGCAAAGCCCGCCCAGGTCCGAGCCCTCCAGCACCAGTGCCCCACCATGCAGCGCGGCCAGATCGGCGACGATGGCAAGGCCGAGGCCGGTGCCCGGAGGGCCGGTCTCGTCAAGCCGTGCGCCGCGGGTCAGGGCGCGCGCGTGATCCTCGTCCGACATGCCCGGGCCGTCGTCCTCGATCAGGATGCGTAACTGGTCGCCCTGGAGCAGGACGGTGATGCGGACCCGGTTCTTGGCCCATTTCACCGCGTTCTCGACCAGGTTGCCGATCATTTCCTCAAGATCCTGCCGCTCACCGGCAAAGGCGGGGTCGGCATCGGCCCGGATCTCGGCCCGCAGGCCCGAATCGCGGATCGGACCGCCCAGCACCAGAAGGATGTCCTGGATCACCGGCGCGACCGGCGTGCGCTGGCCCAGCAGCCGCGGCGCGGCCGAACTGCGGGCGCGCCGCAGGTGCCAGCCGATCTGGCGGTCCATGCGCGCGATCAGCCCATGGCCCGGATGCTCGGACGGCAGCGCATTGTCCAGCGCCGCCAGCGGCGTCTTGAGCGAATGCGCCAGATTGCCGACATGTTCGCGCGCGCGCGCCAGCACGGCGCGGTTCTGTTCCAGCAGCGCGTTGATCTCGGTGGCGACGGGGCGCAGCTCGGCCACGGCGGGCAGGGGCAGCGCCTCGGCCTGGCCCGAGCGGATGCGGCGCAGGTCGCGGCCCAGCCGGTCGAGGCTTTGCAGCCCCGCCACGACCTGCAGCACGCTTGCCGCCGCCAGGGCCAGCCCCAGCACGGCAAGCGAGACCGCCAGCGGCCGGCGCAGCCGCGCCATGGCGGCGTCGATCTCGGCCCGGGGGGCGGTCACGGTCACGGCCAGCGCCGAGGCGGAATCGGGCAGGGTGAAGGCGTGGCGCGCAACCCGCAGCGGCTCTTCTGCCGGGCCAAGGCCGGGGCCGCCCTGGAAATCCGCCTCGGGCGGGTTCAGCACGTTGTCGAAAAGCGAGGGCGATTTCGCCATCACCTGGCCGTCCTGCGTCAACTGCCAGAACCAGCCCGAAAGCGGCATCTGGAAACGCGGATCGGCCGGGCCGGGACCGGCGGCCAGCCTGCCCTCGGCGTCGATGGTGGCCCCGGCGATCAGCGCATCGGCCACCGCCTCGGTCTCGGCGTCGAAGCGGCCGGTGATGAAATCCTCGAGGATCGCGGCGATGGCCAGGTAGCCGCCGACCAGCGCTACGCCGGTCAGCAGCGCCGCCAGCGCGATCAGCCGCGCGCGGATCGAATCGCGCGGCAGGATCAAGCCGCGGTCCTCAGCACATAGCCCTCGCCGCGCCGGGTCTCGATCAGGCCGTCGCCGATCTTCTTGCGCAGCCGGCCGATCACCACCTCGATGGACTTGAAATCGCGGTCGGCGGCGGAATCGTAAAGGTGGTCCGACAGTTCGCTGCGGCTGACCACGCGGTTCTGGTGATGGATCAGATAGGCGAGGATGCGGGTCTCGAACGCCGTCAGCTTCAGCGCCAGCCCATTGCGGGTGATGACGCCCAGCTGAGTGTCGAGCCGCAGCGGCCCGGCCTTGATCACCGCCTGGGCATGGCCGGCGGCGCGGCGGACCAGCGTCTGGGCGCGGATCACCACCTCTTCCAGCCGAAAGGGCTTGACGGCGTAGTCGTCGGCGCCAGCGCGAAAGCCCGCCACCTTGTCGGTCCAGTCGCCCCGCGCGGTCAGGATCAGCACCGGCATGCTCACGCCGCCCTCGCGCCAACGCGTCAGCACCTCGATCCCCGGCAGGCCGGGCAGGCCCAGGTCCAGGATCGCCAGGTCGTATGCCTCGGTCGAGCCGAGGAATTCGCCCTGCGTGCCGTCGGCGGCGATGTCGCAGGCAAAGCCGCCGTCGCGCATGGCGGCGGCAAGCTGGGTGGACAGCATCGGATCATCCTCGACGATCAGGCATTTCATGGCTTGGGCCCCTTTCGGCGGGCATCGGTCAGTCCCGCGCCCGCCACTTCCAGAAAATCGCCGCTATGCGCGTCCAGCCGGATCAGCAGCACGTCGCGCTTTGGCGTCAGCAGGCGCAACTCATGCACCAGCACCACGCCGCGCGTGCGTTCCTCGGGGGTGGGCGGCACGATGCGCGCCGCGATCAGCCGGCCGCGAAACCGTTCGCCGACGATCTCGGCGGCGCGATTGAGCGGCAGGATGCGGAAATCGCGGCGCTGGAGGCTTTCGAACTCGGGTGCCCAGTCCTCGGGCCAGGGCGGGGCGTGATCGTGGCCGCGGTCGTCGCCCGATGCGGGCAGCGCCAGCGCAAGCGCGGCAAGAAGCGGCAGGGATATGATGCGCAGGCGGTTCATCGGCCCTATGTAATGGGGGAAATCCAAACGAAAGCCAAACGGGTCGTTGGTCTTTGGTTGGCCAGAGGGGGGCTATCACCCGATTCGTCCGGGGCCGCAGAAGACGCCCCGATAAGGAAGGAACCAGAGATGAGCAGAAAACTCTCGACCTCGATCGCGCTTTCGGCACTGCTGGCGGTGCTGGGGGTCCCGGTGCTTGCGCAAGACACGCCCGCCGCCCCGCCGCCCGCGGCCGAGGCCCCGGCGCCGGTCGTGCTGCCCCAGGCATTGCAGGATGCGGGGCTGAGCGATGTGACCAGCAAGCGCGGTCCGCGCGGCGCGACCCGGATCGAGGGCAAGCTGCCCGACGGCACGCAGATCGACGCCATGCTGGACGCCAAGGGTCAGTTGCGCGGCCTGCGTGCCCGGGGCGATGCGGCGCTGCCGCAGGCGCTTATCGACCAGTTGGTGCCGCAGGCCGTGCGCGACAGCGCGGTCTTTGGCGAGCTGGGCACGCTGAAGGCGGTGTTCACGGGCGAGCGCGGGGTGATGCTGGCCGGGCAGGATGCCGACGGAAACAAGCTGCGCGCCGCCTTTGCCCAGGACGGCACCCTGCTGCGCTTTGGCCGGGGCGATGCGGGGCGCGACGGTGAACGGCATGGCAAGCGCCAGGACGACCGCCGGGACAAGGGCTACCATCACCGCGGCCACGACAAGCGCGACGGCCATCGCGGCTGGCACCACGGCCCGCGCGGGGACCGCAGTGGCGAGAAGGGCGCGCCGCCGCCCGCAGGTGCCGCGCCCGAGGCTCCCGCCGCGGATGCGCCGCAGCGCCAGGGTGCGCTGTCTCCGACGCGACTCGACCGGGGCGAGGTGCGCATGGCGCTGACCTCGGCCGGCTACAGCCGTATCGGCGAGATCCTGCAGGACGGCCCGCGCGTCGTGGCGCAGGCGGTGAACCCCGAGGGCGAGCCCGTCGCGGTCGAACTGAACCCGAAGGGGCAGGTCATGCGGGAAATCAACCGCTAAGGCAGGTTGCAGGCGGAGCGGGCCGCGCGGGCTTTCCAGCCGGCGCGGCCCGTTTCGGCGGAGCTTTTCGATCAACTCTCGGCAAGAGCCTGCCTTCCGGCGCGAAAAGGCTTGCCTGATCCGCGCGGCAATGCGAAATCCCCTCGGAATTTCCGGGTTTTCTTGCCCGAAACATGGGATCGATCGATGCGTCGTCGCGAATTTGTCATCTCTGCCGGTGCGGCCATGTCGGCCATCACCGCGCTGTCATCCTCGCTGGGGGCGGCCCTTGCGCAGGAGGGCCCCGAGGCCGAACCGGAACCGGCGGCCGAGCCGGAAGCGGCGGCCGAGCCGGCCGAGCAGCCCGCGCCCAAGCCCTTCGGCTTCGAGGATGTGGCGGAGATGGCCAGGGAACTGGCCGCCAATGCCTATGAATATCGCGATGCCGAGCTGGTCGGCAGCTTCGCCAACCTGAGCTATGACCAGTATCGGGGAATCCGCTTCCGCCGCGACCGCGACCCATGGGCCGGCAGCCGCGATTTCGCGCTGGACCTGCTGCCGCCGGGCGCCATCTTCCACGAGCCGGTGGATATCAGCCTGGTCGATGACGGCGTGGTCATTCCGGTCAGGTTCGACCCGCATATGTTCGATTTCAACCCGGCGCAGTTTCCCGACGGCGTCGATTACGAGACGCTGGGCAACATGGGCTGGTCGGGGTTCCGCCTGCGCGCGCCGCTGAACCGGCCCGACGTCATGGACGAGATCGCGGTCTTTCAGGGCGCGAGCTATTTCCGCGCCGTGGCCCGCGGCACGCTCTACGGGCTGTCGGCGCGCGGCCTGGCCATCGGCACAGGCAGCGCCGAGGGCGAGGAGTTCCCGCTGTTCCGCGGCTTCTGGATCCACAAGCCCGGGCCGCAGGATCGCTCGGTGCTGGTCCATGCGCTGCTGGACAGCCGCTCGGTCTCGGGCGCCTTCGAGTTCCGCATCACGCCGGGGGCCGAGACGGTGTTCGACACCCGCGTCGCGCTGTTCCCGCGCCAGGACATGCGCAATGCCGGCATCGCGCCGCTGACCTCGATGTATTGGTTCGGCCCCACCGATCGGTCGCGCGTGGACGATTACCGTCCCGCCGTGCATGACAGCGACGGGCTGCAGATGCTGACCGGGGGAGAGCAGCGGCTCTGGCGGGTGCTGTCGGGGCACAGCACCCTGCAGGTCTCGGCTTTCATGGACAACGATCCGCTGGGATTCGGCCTGGCGCAGCGGGCCCGCGACTTCGAATCCTACAAGGATGCCGAAGCGCGGTATGAAAAGCGCCCCTCGGCCTGGATCGCGCCGCAGGACAACTGGGGCAAGGGTACGGTGACGCTGGTCGAGATCCCGGTCGAGAACGAGTTCAACGACAATATCGTCTCGTTCTGGCAGCCGGCCGACACGCTGCTCAAAGGCAATCGCTACGATTTCAACTACATTCTGACCTTTGCGGCGGAAGTGCCTGACAGCGCACCAATTTCCCGTGTAATCGAGACCATGTCGGGCAGGGCGGTCAACAATGTCAACGCCCGCACCTATATCGTCGATTTCGACCTGGGCCTGTTCGGCTCGGACGATCCGGTGCCGCAGCTGCGTGCCTCGGCCGGGCGGATCGGGCACAGCTATCTGCTGCGCCTGCCCGAACAGGGCCGGATGCGGCTGGCTTTCGAATACCTGCCCGAAGGCGCCAAGCTGGCCGACCTGTCGGCGGTGCTCAACGGTCCGAATGGCCCGCTCAGCGAAACCTGGATCGCCCGCTGGACCCGAGAATGAGCGACATGATCGCGACAAGCAGCCAGCCGGGTCCGCGTCCCGCCAGCCAGGCCCGCCCCCTGCCGCTTTCCGCGGAGGAGGGCTGGGAGGCGCTGGACCTGTCGCTGCCCGAAGGCCCGGCCACGCCGCCCGAGGCGCCGCTGGACATGCCCGAGCAGGATTTCCGCGGCCGCCCGCCGCTGGGGCCGGACAGCCGCTGGCCTTCGCTTGGCACCATCGCCGCGCGGCTGGTCGCCTTTGGCGGCGCGGCGGCGATCGCCTGGGTGGGCTGGCGGCAGATGATCCTGACCTTCGGCTCGAACGTGACCTGGCTGCAATCGGTGCTGCTGGTGCTGTTCGCGCTGACCTTCACCTGGGTCGGGTTTTCCTTTACCTCGATGGTCTCGGGGCTTTTCGCGCGCCGGTTGCGCACGCCGGACGGCCCGAACGAGGCCAAGATTGCCGTGGTCATGCCGGTCTATCACGAGGATGCGGCGGCGACGACCGGGCTGCTGGCCGCCCTGGCGCGCGACCTCTATCGCGTGGGCCTGGCCGACCGGGCCGAGATCTTCGTGCTTTCCGACAGTCGCGAGCCGCGGGCCGTCTTCGAGGAGATGGCGGCGATCAGCCGGTTGCGCGACATCTCTCCGGTGCCGGTCTGGTATCGGCGCCGCAGCAGCAACAAGGGCCGCAAGGCCGGCAATGTCGGCGAATTCGTTCGCCGCTGGGGCGGGCGCTACGACCAGATGGTGGTGCTGGATGCCGACAGCGTGGTCGGCGCCGCCACCATCAGGACGCTGTCGGCGCGGATGAATGCCGACCCGGCGATCGGCCTGATCCAGACCATGCCGATGCTGGTCGGCGGCCAGACCATATTCGCCCGGCTGACGCAATTCGCCGGCCGCATCTATGGCCCGGCCGTCGCCCGCGGCGTCGCCGCATGGTCGGGCGACAGCGGCAATTTCTGGGGCCATAACGCGATCATCCGTGTCGAGGCCTTTGCACAATGCTGCGGGCTGCCGGAACTGCCGGGCAAGCCGCCCTTCGGCGGCACCATCCTGAGCCACGACTTCGTCGAGGCCGCGCTGCTGCGCCGCGCCGGCTGGAAGGTGCGGCTGGACCACGACCTGCGCCAGAGCTTCGAGGGGTGCCCGCCCACGCTGCTGGACATGGCCGTGCGCGAGCGCCGCTGGGCGCAGGGCAACCTGCAACATGCGCGGCTGATCTTTTCGCGCGGTTTTGCCTGGATCAGCCGGGCGCATTTCGTCATCGGCATGCTGGGCTTTCTGATGTCGCCGATCTGGCTGATGATGATCCTGGTGGGCCTTGCGCTGTCGGCCAATGTGCTGTTGTCGCGGCCGGACTACTTTCCGCAGACCTATCAGCTGTTCCCGACCTGGCCGATCTTCGACCCGGTGCGGATGCTGTGGCTGTTCGTCGCCGCCATGTCCTTTCTGCTGGTGCCCAAGTTCATCGCCATCTTCCGCGCCTGGCTGCGGCCCCTGGCCAAGGATTCGGGCGGCAATGTGCGGCTTCTGGCCTCGGCCATGTTCGAGATCGTGCTTTCCGCGCTGATCGCGCCGGTGCAGATGCTGATCCAGACCCGCCAGATCATCGAGATCCTGCGCGGCCGCGATTCCGGCTGGGAGGCGCAGGTCCGTGCCGGCCAGGTGCCGCCCTGGCATGTGGTGCTGCGCCGCCACGCGCTGCATGTCGCCCTGGGGGGTGCCACGCTGCTGGTGCTGGCCTTCCTGGCGCCCTGGCAACTGGTCTGGCTGTCGCCGATCCTGGCCGGGCTGATCCTGTCGCCCCTGACCTCGCGCTGGTCCGCAAGCCCGGTCTTCGGCCGCTGGGCGCGGCGGCAGGGCCTGCTGGTCACCCCCGAAGAGCGCGAGGCGCCCGAACTGCTGACCGCCGCCAATGCGCTGGATTTCCGCATCGCCGGCATGCTGCCGCGCGCCGGGCTGGACGTCCTGGGCCGCGATCCGGCCCTGCGTGCGCGCATCGCAGCGCTTCTGCCTGAAAACCCGCGCGCGCCCATCGAAGAGCGGCTGGACGCGATCTCGGCCGAGGCCAAGATCCGCCATGCCGGCTCGCAGGAACAGGCGCTGCGCTTCCTCAGCCCCGCCGAGCAGCTTGCGGTGATCGAGAACCGCGCGCTGATCGAAGCCTTCTCGAAGCTGCCGCAATGAACCGCATCGTCGCTCTGGATATGCTGCGCGGTTATGCGCTGGTCTGCATCATGCTGGACCACATGCCGATCGGCGTGCTGCGCAAGCTGACGCTGACCAATTTCGCCGTCTTCGACGCGGCCGAACTGTTCGTTCTGCTGTCGGGCTTTCTGGTCGGCATGGTCTGGATCAAGGTCGAGGCGCGCGAGGGCCGACCCGCCGCGCAGATCCGTTTCCTGCGCCGCGCCGCTCAGGTCTGGCTGGCGCTGATCGCGGGGGCGATCCTGCTGGCGCTGTTCTCGGCGCTGCTGTTCAAGCTGCAGATGAACCATACCGCGGTCTGGTTCCAGTACGCGCGCTGGATCGTCGAGCATCCCATCGGCTATGTCGCCACGGTGGCGCTGATGTGGATGCAGCCGAACCTGCTGGACGTGCTGGCGCTTTACGTGCTGCTGATCGCGACCGTGCCGGTGACGGTGCCCTTCATGCTGCGCTGGCCCTGGCTTGCCATGGCGGTCTCGGTGCTGGTGTGGATCCTTGCCCAGCCGCTGAACGCGCTGATCCCCAACCAGCGCCCGGGGCCGGGGCTGCTGTTCAATCCCTTCGGCTGGCAGATGCTGTTCTTTGCCGGCGTCGCCATGGGGGCCTTTCGCGACCGGATCATGCCGGTGCTGCGGCGCCATGCGGCACTGCTGACCTGGATTTCGGTGGGCGTGCTGCTGTTCAGCCTGACCATCGTGATCGCCTTGAAGATCGGTGCTCCGGCCAAGCCGGTCAGCCAGTTCCTGCGCCAGATCACCGGCGGCATCGACAAATGGTCGCTGGATTTCATGCGCTTCATCGCCATCCTGGCGGCAAGCTGGATCGTGGCGGTGCCCCTGGCGCGGCCTTTCGCCTGGATGGCCGCGACCGCTCCGGGCGAGGCGCTGGCCGAGATCGGGCGCGGCGGGCTGTTTTCCTTTATCGTCTGCGTGATGCTGTCGATCTGGGGCGATGCGCTGGACATGACCGTGCCGCCGGGGCCGGCGAACCTGTGGCTGCGGCTGGCCATCGACATCTGGCTGGTCACCGCCTTCTGGGTGATCGCCGCGCTGTGGATGCGGCGCGAAACCTGGCTGCCACCGTTGCGGACGCGCCTCGGGTTGGGCTAGGGGGCGGGGCGGGGCTTGCCTCGTGCGGCCCCAACCGCTCAACTGTCCGCTGCAAAGCCGAGGAGGGATCATGAAATCGGATATCCAGATCGCCCGCGAGGCGCAGAAGCTGCCCATCGCGCAGATCGCCGGACGGCTGGGCCTGGCCGAGGCCGATTTCCTGCCCTATGGCCACGACAAGGCCAAGATCGCGCATGAGGCCATCGCCGCGCTGGCCGGGCGGCCGCAGGGCCGGCTGATCCTGGTCACGGCGATCAACCCGACCCCTGCGGGCGAGGGCAAGACCACGACCACCGTCGGCCTGGGCGACGCGCTGAACCGGATCGGCAAGCGGGCCACGGTCTGCATCCGCGAGGCCTCGCTGGGGCCGAATTTCGGCATGAAGGGCGGGGCCGCGGGCGGCGGTCATGCGCAGATCGTGCCGATGGAAGACATGAACCTGCATTTCACCGGCGATTTCCATGCCGTCACCAGCGCGCACAACCTGCTGGCGGCGATGATCGACAACCATATCCATTGGGGCAACGCGCTGCGCATCGACCCGCGCCGAGTGACCTGGCGGCGGGTCATGGACATGAACGACCGGGTGCTGCGCCAGGTGGTTGTGGCGCTTGGCGGGCCGGCCAACGGCGTGCCGCGCGAATGCGGCTTTGACATCACCGTCGCCTCCGAGGTGATGGCGATCCTGTGCCTTGCCTCGGATCTCGCCGATCTGCAGGCGCGGCTGGGTCGCATCGTCATCGGCCAGACCTTCGACCGCAGGCCGGTGACCGCGCATGACCTGGGCGCCGAGGGCGCGATGACCGTGCTGCTGCGCGACGCCTTGCAGCCGAATCTGGTGCAGACGCTGGAAAACAACCCGGCGCTGGTCCATGGCGGGCCCTTTGCCAATATCGCGCATGGCTGCAATTCGGTCATGGCGACGCGCACGGCCCTGGCGTTGTCGGATTACGTCGTGACCGAGGCGGGCTTCGGCGCCGATCTGGGGGCCGAGAAGTTCCTCAACATCAAGTGCCGGCTCGCTGGCCTGCAACCCGCCGCCGCCGTGCTGGTGGCCACGGTGCGGGCGCTCAAGATGAACGGCGGCGTCGCCCGCACCGACCTGGGGGCCGAGAACGTCGCGGCGCTGCGGGCGGGCTGCGCCAATCTGGGCCGCCATATCCAGAACCTGCGCCGCTTCGGCCTGCCGGTGGTGGTGGCGATCAACCATTTCTCGGGCGATACCGAGGCCGAGATCGCCGCGCTTGCCGATTATTGCCGCGAGCGGGGCGTGCAGGCGGTGCTGTGCCGGCATTGGGCCGAGGGCGGCAAGGGCGCCGAGGATCTGGCCCGCGCCGTGGTCGCGCTGGCCGAGGGTGGCGCGGATTTCACGCCTCTCTATCCCGACGAGATGCCGCTGGCCGAAAAGATCGAGACCATCTGCCACCGCATCTATGGCGCCGGCCAGGTCGAGTTCCTGCCCCATATCGTCGAGCGGCTGGAGGAATGGCAGGCGGCCGGGCATGGCCACCTGCCGGTCTGCATGGCCAAGACGCAATATTCCTTTTCCGCCAACCCGGCGGCGCTTGGCGCGCCCGAGGGCTTTACCATCCCGGTGCGCGAGGTGCGGCTGGCCGCCGGGGCGGGATTCGTGGTGGCGATCTGCGGCGACATCATGACCATGCCCGGCCTGCCGCGCGAGCCTTCGGCGCTGCGCATCGGGGTTGATGCGGACGGCCATGTGCAGGGCCTGTTCTAGCCGATGCGCGCAGGCTTTCCCTTTGCGCCGCCCGGCATGACCGTCGGGCTGCTGGGCGGTTCCTTCGATCCCGCGCATGAAGGCCATGTGCATATCACCGACGAGGCGCTGCGCCGTTTCGGCCTGGACCGGATCTGGTGGCTGGTCAGTCCCGGCAATCCGCTGAAGCCGCATGGCCCGGCGCCGCTGGACGAACGCATCGCGCGCGCGCGGCGCATCATGCGCGACCCAAGGGTCGAGATCACCGGCATCGAGGCGCGGCTGGGCACGCGCATGACCCGCGACACCATCGCCGCACTGCAACGGCTTTATCCCGGCGTGCGCTTCGTCTGGCTGATGGGGGCCGACAACCTGGTGCAGTTCGACCGCTGGGATCGCTGGCAAGACATCGCGGCGCGGGTGCCGATCGGCGTGATCGCCCGGCCCGGCTGGCGGATGCCGGCGCGGTTCTCGCGCGCGGCGCGGTTGCTGTGGCGCGCGCGCCTGCCCGAGTCGCGAGCCCGTGAACTCGCCCGCGCTAGGCCGCCGGCCTGGGTGATGATAAACCTGCCGCTGAACAAGCTGAGCTCCACCGCGATCCGCGCGCTGGGGCCGAAAGGACGCTGATGAACGGATGGACGCGGCGCGGCTTCATGGCGGGGCTGGGGCTTCTGGCCCTGGCGCCAGGCATGGCGCCGGCGCAGCAAAGGCCGGCGGTGCGGCCCACGGGCTTCGACCCCGAGGCGCTGATCGCTGCCGCGGGCCTTGGCGGAGCGGTGGCCTATGCGGTGATCGACCCGGCCTCGGGGCAGGTGCTGGCCGAGCGCCAGCCCGAGCTTTCCATGGCGCCGGCAAGCACGCTGAAGGCCGTGACGGCGCTTTACGCGCTGGACCGGCTGGGCGAGGGGCACCGTTTTGCCACCCGCGTCATCCGGACCGGCAACACGCTGATCCTGGCGGGCGGGGGCGATCCGGTGCTGGACACCGATGCGCTGGACGAACTCGCCGCCGCGGCCGTCGCGGATGAACAGGCCGCCGGCCGCCCGGCGCCGACCGCATTCGCCGTCTGGGGCGGGGCGCTGCCGCGTATCGGCCGGCTGGACCCGGCGCAGGACGAGCATCTGCCCTACAACCCCTCGATCTCGGGGATGATCCTGAACTTCAACCGCGTGCATCTGGACTGGCGGCGCGGCGACAAGGGCTATCAGCTTTCGTTGCAGGCGCGGGGCCGCAAGCTTTCGCCCCGGGCCTATACGACCGCCATCGCGGCGGTGGACCGCGGGCTGCCGCTGTTCACCTATGAGGCGGGCAAGCTGGAAAGCTGGACCATCGCGCGCAGCAGCCTGGGCAAGTCCGGCAGCCGCTGGCTGCCCGTCCGCCGCCCCGAGCTTTACGCCGGCGACGTGTTCCAGACGCTTTGCCGCGCGCGCGGTCTGGCGCTGCCCAATCCCGAGGTGATCGAGATCCTGCCCGAAGGGGCCGAGATCGCGCGCCACGAAAGCCCGGACCTGCGCCGGATCGTGCGGGACATGATGGAATATTCGACCAACCTGACCGCCGAGGTGATCGGCCTTGCCGCCAGCCGCGCGGGCGACGTGGGAGCCTCGGCCGCGGCCATGGCGGATTGGCTGCGCGGGCAGGGGATCGGCGGCGACTTCGCCTTTCACGACCATTCCGGCCTGTCGCCCCTGAACCGCGTCAACGCGGGCATGCTGGCCGCGCTGGTGGCCGGGCCGGGCCGGACGCGCGATCTGCGCGGGCTGATGAAGCTGATCCCGCTGCGGGACGCGCGCGGCAAGCGCAAGGACAGCGACATCCGCATCGAGGCCAAGACCGGGACGCTGAACTTCGTCTCGAACCTGGCGGGTTATGCGCAGGCCCCCGACGGCCGGGAACTGGGCTTTGCCATCCTGACCGCCGACGAGGACCGCCGTGCCGCAAGCGAGGGCCAGGAACTGCCCGAGGGCGTCGCCGGCTGGACCAAGCGTTCCAAGGCGTTGCAGCAGGCGCTGATCGAGGGCTGGCTGGGCGAATTCGCCGCGCAGGCCCCCGTCGCCTCGGTGCAGGGGGCGACGCTTTAAGGCAGGCGGTCTAAAGCACGCGGTGGCGGGCGCGGGCGGCAAGCTCGATGGCGGCGGCGTGCAGGCGCGCGATCTCGAGCTGGTCGCGGATCTCGGCCAGCATCTCGGCCTCGATCTCGCCCAGCCGGCCGTCGGATGCCGCCACGTCGCAGGCCAGCACATAGGCGGTGTCGAACAGCTTTTGGGGCAGCGCATCGCGGACCAGGCCGAACAACGCGTCCAGCCCGTCCTCTTCCTCGAACAGCGTGACCACGGTCTGCGACACGGCGCGGATGCGGTCGATGTCGTAATCGGCAAAGACCGGGGTATGGTTCACCGCGCGCTCGATGGCGAGCAGTTCGGCGGTGCGCGGGTTCTGGTCCGAGGCCGAGACCGCCACCATCACCGCGACCAGCGCGTCGCAGGGCGAGAACGAGGGCAGGCTGTCGGGCATGGTATTTCTCTCCATCGGTTCGAGGGCGTAATTATTGACCAAACCGCCGCGTTTCAATACGGGGAAAGTTCCGAGAAATGGAGAACTCCCGATGACCGCCCTGCGTGATGCCGCGATGAAATCCAAGGCCTGGCCTTTCGAGGAGGCCCGCCGCGTGCTGAAACGCTATGAGAAGAAGGACCCAGAAAAGGGCTATGTGCTGTTCGAGACCGGCTACGGTCCCTCGGGCCTGCCGCATATCGGCACCTTCGGCGAGGTGGCGCGCACGACGATGATCCGCCGCGCCTTCCAGATCATCTCGGACATCCCGACGCGGCTGTTCTGCTTTTCCGACGACATGGACGGCATGCGCAAGGTGCCCGACAACGTGCCGCAGCAAGAGATGCTGCGCCAACACCTGCAAGAGCCGCTGACCACGGTGCCCGATCCGTTCGGCGAATATGACAGCTTCGGCGCGCATAACAACGCCATGCTGCGCCGGTTCCTGGACACCTTCGGGTTCGAATACGAATTCATCAGCGCGACCGAGTTCTACAAGTCCGGCCAATTCGACGAGACGCTGCTGAAGGCGGCCGAGAAATACGACGCCATCATGGAGGTGATGCTGGCCTCGCTGCGCGAGGAGCGCCAGCAGACCTATTCCTGCTTCCTGCCGATCAGCCCCAAGACCGGCAAGGTGCTTTACGTGCCGATCAAGCATGTCGATGCGAAGGCCGGCACCATCACCTTCGACGACGAGGACGGCGAGGAACTGACGCTGCCGGTCACCGGCGGCCAGGTCAAGCTGCAATGGAAGCCGGATTTCGGTGCCCGTTGGGCGGCGCTGGACGTGGATTTCGAGATGTATGGCAAGGATCACTCCACCAACACCCCGATCTATGACGGCATCTGCAGGATCCTGGGTGGGCGGGCGCCCGAGCATTTCACCTATGAGCTGTTCCTGGACCAGCACGGCCAGAAGATCAGCAAGTCCAAGGGCAACGGGCTTTCGATCGACGAATGGCTGACCTATGCCGCGACCGAGAGCCTGTCCTATTTCATGTTCCAGAAGCCAAAGACGGCGAAGCGGATGTATTTCGACGTCATCCCCAAGGCGGTGGACGAATATCACCAGCAGTTGCGCGCCTATCCCGACCAGACGGTCGAGCAGCAGCTGGCGAACCCGGTCTGGCACATCCATGGCGGCGAGGTTCCGGCCTCGGACATGGTGGTGCCGTTCCAGATGCTCCTGAACCTCGCCTCGGTCGCGGGGGCCAAGGACAAGACCGGGCTTTGGGGCTTCATCCGCCGCTATGCGCCCGAGGCCAGCCCCGAGACGAACCCGACGCTGGACCAGGCCGCCGAATTCGCCGTGCGCTATTTCAACGATTTCGTGGCCCCGACGCGCAGCTTCCGCGCGCCCACGGAAATCGAGCGCCGGGCGCTGGAGGACCTGGCCGGGCGGCTGGCGGCATGGGCCCAGCCCGCCGATGCCGAGGCGTTGCAGACCATGGTCTTTGCCATCGGCCGCGAACACGGGTTCGAGCCGATGAAGGACTGGTTCCAGGCGCTTTACCAGGTGCTGCTGGGTGCCGATCAGGGGCCGCGCTTTGGCGGTTTCATCGCGCTTTACGGCGTGGACGAGACCCGCGCGCTGATCGAACGCGCGCTGGCCGGCGAACTGGCGGCCGAGACGACCGCCTGATCCGGCACCGGAAATGCCATGTTGCGCGCGGCCGCGTTGTCGCGCGCGCATGGTTAACGGCCGGTTAACGCGACATTGCCAGTTTCCTACCGGACCGCGCGGGCATCAGCCCCGCAAGTTCTGGATGAGGGAGAATTGGCATGACCATTGCGATTATCGGCAACCAGTCGTTGATGCCGCGCGCCTTTCGACTGGGCCTGAAACAATGGTCCCGGACCGATGGCCGGGCAGGGTCTCCGACCTGGGCGGGGGCGGCGAACGCGGCGATCGTGCCGGCGGACGAGGATTTCGGAAGCTGCCTCGAGATCCTCAAGCAGGAGGCGGTGACGCAGGTCCGCTACATGCAGCGCACGCCGATCAATCCGGGCAGCTATCTGCGCATCTCGGCCAGGGTCAAGGCCATCGCGGGCAACCTGCCGCAGGTGCGCATCGCCGCCTTCGCCGGCAATGCCGCCGGCAACAACGTGGCGGGCGTGCCGCAGACCGGGCCCGCGGTCACGTTGCCGGGCTATGGCCAGGTGGTCGAGGTGGCGGCCATCGTCGGCACCGGCCGGCGCGAGGGCGTGGATATGCCCTGGGGGCGCAATGCGACCTTCGGCCATTTCGGCCTGGACCTGACCGGCGACAACAACGGCTCGATCCGCATCGAGAGCATCGTGATCGAGGACGTGACCGCCGCCTTCGTCCCGGGGATGCTGGATTGGGTCGACGTGCGCGATTTCGGCGCCATCGGGGACGGGACGGCCAATGACCGCGGCGCCTTCGTCGCCGCCGACCAGGCCGCTGCCGGTCGTCAGGTGCTGGTGCCCGAGGGCAGCTATTTCATCGGTTCGGACCTGAGCATGTCCTCGCCCATGCGCTTCGTCGGCACGCTGAGCATGCCGCGCACGGCGCGGCTGGCGCTGACGCGCAGCTTCGACTTTCCGACCTATGCCGCCGCCTTCGGCGACGAGACCGAGGGGATGAAGCGCGCGTTGCAGGCGCTCCTGGGCTTTACCGACCATTCGGTGCTGGATCTGTGCGGCCGCAACGTGCATCTGTCCGAGCCGATCACCATCGCCGACGCGGTGCCGGGCATGACCAGCTTTGCCAACCGCCGGGTGATCGCCAACGGCCAGATCAGCATCGTGCCCGGCGCAGCCTGGGACAGCCGGGTGGTGACCTCGACCGCGACCTATAACCCGGCGCAGTCGCAGGTGCTTTCCGCCGTCGGCAACATCGCCAATATCGAGGTCGGCGCGCGCGTGACCGGCAACGGCGTCGGGCGCGAAGTCTATGTCATGGCCAAGAACGTGGCGGCCGGCACGCTGACGCTGTCGCTGCCGCTTTACGGGGGCGCGGGGACGCGCAGCTACAGCTTTACCCGTTATCGCTATGCCGTCGACTTCTCCGGCATGGAGCATCTGAGCCGCTTCAATTTCGACGATGTCGAGTTCCTGCTGGAGGGCAATGCCAGCGGCGTCATGCTGGCCAAGACCGGCAACATGAACTGTTTCCGCGACTGCTATTTCACCCGGCCCAGGGATCGCGGCATCACCTCGATCGGCACGGCCTGCCAGGGCATGCTGGTGGACCGCTGCGAGTTCCTGTCGAACGAGATGGGCGATCTGGCGCAGAACCGCACGACCGTCGCGCTGAACGTCAACAACAACGACAGCAAGATCCGCCACAGCCGCTTTATCCGCTTCGCGCATTTCGCGGTGATGAACGGCGGCGGCCACATGATCGAGGGCAACCACTGGTTCCAGGGCGACAATGCCCAGAACGGCGTGCGCTTCGGCGGGCTGGTGCTGACCCAGACCAATGTGCAGGCGACCGTCACCGGGAACTATGTCGACAATTGCTCGATCGAATGGACCAACGAGCACGATCCCCATCCGAATTTCGACGGCGAGGAATATTCCTTCGGCGGGCTGACGATCACCGGCAACACCTTCCTGGCCTCGAATACGACGCCGGGCTTCAACTGGCTGGTGGTCAAGCCCTATGGCAACGGGCATTTCCTGCACGGCCTGGCGGTGATGGGCAATGTGTTCAAGTCGCTGTTCAACAAGATCACCCGCATCGACCGGGTGGACACCACTTTCGCCGACCTGAACTATCAGCGCATGCGCAACATCCAGTTCCAGGGAAACATGTTCAACGGCGTGAACATCTTTGTCGCCAATCCGATCGATATCACCCACAGCCAGGCCACGGCCTCGAACCGCTGGCTGATCACGGTGGACAAGGCGCTGCCGTTCAACGGCTGGGTGCGCAATGTCGAATCCGTGGTCGCCACCAGCGCCATCACCAATGCCGCCAATGCCCGCATCTCCGAGATGCCCTGGGTGCAGACGCAGCTGGCGGCGAACCAGCGCCAGATCGCGGTGAACTGGAACACGGCGGCGCGCGGCTCGGTCAGCATGCGGGCGCGGATGGACAACCCGGACTGAGGCAGGATTGCCGGCTTTCCTGCGGCCCTCGGCGGATCATTCCGCCGGGGGTTTCAGCATGTCCGACGCCGTCAGCTTGAACGCCTGGCCGAATCCGGCATTGAGCAGGCCCGAGACCGGCTCGATCCGCCAGAAGCGGAAATCCGGCAGGTTCAGATAGACCTTGGCCTTGGGATCGCGTTCCAGCCAGCGGGCGCGGCGGTCCTCGTCCGGCTCGGCCGGGACGGCACGGCCCAGGATCGACAGGCGGGCATGGGTCATGGCGTCGCCCTTGGCGGCCTCGGCGGCGATCAGCAGCCCGGCGCGGGGGTCGGCGGCCAGCGCGCGCGCATGGGCGGCAAGCCCCGCCAGCAGGGCAAGCGGCACGCCGTCCGCATCGGTTTGCAGTGCGATGCGGGTTACCAGGGGCACGCCCGTCTCGGGGTCGAGCGTGCCGAGGCTGGCATGGCGCGCTGCCTCCAGCAATTGCCGGGCGAGGGCGCGGGCCTCGTCGGTGGTTTCGCGAATCGGGTCGATCTTCATGGCGCCATGCTGCGCCGGCCATGTCGCGGCCGGCAAGCGGGTTTTCAACGAAATCTGTCAGGCTTTGATCGCCAGTTCCTCGGGGCGCAGCGCGCCGGGGAAATGGCAGGCGGTCAGATGCGCGCCGCCCCCTAGCGCCGGCCTTTCGCTGGCACAAAGGGCCTCGGCGCGCGGACAGCGGGTGCGGAAGACGCAACCCGAGGGCGGGCTCATCGGCGAGGGCAGCTCGCCCCGCAGCGGGATCATCCGCTTGTCGCGCTCAAGCTGGGGGTCGGGGATAGGCACGGCCGAAAGCAGCGCCTGCGTATAGGGATGGCGCGGCTCGGCATAAAGCGCCTGCGATTCGGCCAGTTCCATCACCCGGCCAAGATACATCACCAGCACCCGGTCGCTGATATGCTTTACCACCGACAGGTCATGGGCGATGAAGATCAGCGCCAGGCCAAGATCGCGCTGCAACTCGTCCAGCAGGTTGATGACCTGCGCCTGGATCGAGACGTCCAGCGCCGAGACCGGCTCGTCGCAGATCACCAGCTTGGGCTGGACGATCAGCGCCCGGGCGATGCCGATGCGCTGGCACTGGCCGCCGCTGAACTCGTGCGGATAGCGGTTGATCTGGTTCGGCAGCAGGCCGACGCGGTCCATCATGTCCTTGACCCGGGCCTTGACCTCGTCGCGACCCAGGCCCTTGTGATGGGTGGTCAGCGGCTCGGCGATGATCTGGCCGACGGTCATGCGCGGGTTCAGGCTGGCCAGCGGGTCCTGGAACACCATCTGGATCTGGCTGCGGTATTTCAGCATCCTGCGCGCGGAAAGGCCGATCAGGTCGGTGTCGTCCTGCCAGATCGCCTGTCCCGTCGCCGGGACAAGGCCGATCAGCGCCCGGGCAAGGGTCGATTTGCCCGAGCCGGATTCGCCGACGATGCCCAGCGTCTCGCCCGGCATCAGGGTGAAATCCACCCCGCCCACGGCATGCAGCAGCCGCGGCCTGGCCCAAGGGAGCGCGCCTTGCGCGGGAAGCTGGAAGCTGACGCGCAGGTCGCGCGCCTGGATCAGCGGCTTGGCGGTCATGGCCGGGCCTCCTGGAGGACGCTTGCCGGCATCTCGTCCAGATCGGCGGCGGCGGGTTCGGGCAGGTCGGGCTGCGGCGCATGGCCGGCGCGCACCGTGGCAAGGCCGGCATGGCAGGCGCGCTCGCGCCCCGGCGCGAAGGGATCGAGCGGCGGCATGGTCTCGCAGGCGGGCATGACATAGGCGCAGCGCGGCGCAAAGGGGCAGCCGGGGGGCGGGTTGGTCATGTTGGGCGGGCTGCCGGGAATGGCGGCCAACTGCTCGCCCTGCTGGTCCAGTCGCGGGATCGCCGCCAGCAGACCCTGGGTATAGGGATGCGCGGGATCGGCAAAGACCGGCCCGACCGGCGCGCGCTCCATCACCCTGCCGCCATACATGACCATCACCCGTTCGCAAGCGCCCGCGACCACGCCCAGGTCATGGGTGATCAGGATCATCGCCATGCCGAAGTCGCGGCGCAGATCGGCCAGCAGCTCCATGATCTGCGCCTGCACGGTCACGTCCAGCGCCGTGGTCGGCTCGTCCGCGATCAGCAGTTCGGGGCGGCAGAGCAGCGCCATGGCGATCATCACCCGCTGGCGCATCCCGCCGGAAAACTCGTGCGGGTAAAGCCGGATGCGGCCCCGCGCGTCGGGGATCTTCACGGCGTCGAGCATGCGCGCGGCCTCGGCCACCGCTTCGCGCCTGCCCATGCCCTGGTGCAGCATCAGCACCTCGGCCATCTGGTCCGAGACGCGCATATAGGAGTTCAGGCTGGTCATCGGATCCTGGAACACCATGGCGATGCGGCGGGCGCGGATCCTGTTCAGCACCTTGGGGGTCGCGTTCAGGATCTCGGCCCCGTCGAAGCGGACCGAGCCCGCGGCGCGGCCGTTCCTGGCCAGCAGGCCCATGACAGCAAAGGCAAGCTGCGACTTGCCCGAGCCCGACTCGCCGACGATGCCCAGCGTCTGGCCGCGTTCCACGTCCAGGTCGATGCCGTTCACGGCCGAGACCTCGCCGTCGGTGGTGGCGAAGCGCACGTTCAGGTCGCGGATTTCCAGCAGGGCCATGTCAGCGATCCTTGGGGTCCAGCGCATCGCGCAAGCCGTCGCCGACGAAGAAGAAGGCAAACAGCGTGATGCAGAAGAAGAACAGCGGAAAGGCCAGTTGCCACAAGGTGCCGTAGTTCATCGTCCCCGCGCCCTCGGAGATCAGCGCGCCCCATGAGGTCAGCGGTTCCTGCACGCCGAGGCCGAGAAAGCTGATGAAGCTTTCCGACAGGATCATCAGCGGCACCAGCAGCGTCGCATAGACCGCGACCACCCCCATCAGGTTCGGCACGATATGGCGCAGGATGATCCGCCATGCCGGCACGCCGGTGGCGCGGGCGGCCTCGATGAATTCGCGGTTCTTCAAACTCAGGGTCTGGCCGCGCACGATGCGGGACATGTCGAGCCAGGAAATCAGGCCAATGCCCAGGAACAGCATGGACATCGAGCGGCCGAAGATGACCAGCAGCAGGATCAGCACGAACATGTAGGGGATCGACATCAGCACGTCGACCATGCGCATCATCACCGCATCGGTGCGTCCGCCGACATAGCCGGCCGTCGCGCCGTAAAGCGTGCCGACCACGACCGCGATGCCGGCGCCGATCAGCCCGACCATCAGGCTGACCTGCGTGCCCTGCACGGTGCGCGAGAACAGGTCGCGGCCCAGGTCGTCGGTGCCGAAGTAATGCCCGTTCTCCCAGCTTGGGGCGCCCAGCAGCGCGGCCTGGCCCATGATCGAGAAGTCCATCTCTTCGTTCGACCATGCGGCAAGCTGGCTGCCCAGCAGCGCGAACAGCCCGACCAGGATCAGCACCATCAGGCTGACCATGGCGGCCTTGTTGCGGCGAAAGCGGCGGCGGGCGTCGGCCCAGGGGCTGCGGCCCTTGACCTCGGGCTGGGCCAGGCGCGCGGCCAGCGATTGCATCTGACGGGCGTCGATCATGGCTCAATACCGGATCTTCGGGTCGATCCAGGCGTAGAGCACATCGACCACGAGGCTGAAAAGGATGGTCAGCGCACCGACGAGGATGGTGATCCCCATCATCACCGCATAGTCGCGGTTCAGCGCCGAATCGACGAAGCTGCGGCCGATGCCGCCGGTCGAGAAATACATGTCGATCACCACCGAGCCGGTGATCATGGTGACGAAGGCCGGGCCGAGATAGCTGATGACCGGCAACATGGCGGGCTTGAGCGCATGGCGCAGGATCACCGCGCGTTCGGGCAGGCCCTTGGCGCGGGCGGTGCGGATATGGTTCGAGCCCAGCACCTCCAGCATCGAGGACCGCGTGATGCGCGCGATCGAGGCCATGAAGCTCGTGGACAGCGCCACCACCGGCATGATCCAGTAGATCGGCCCGCCCCAGCCGCCGCCCGGCAGCCAGCCGAGCCACAGCGTGAAGACCAGCACCAGGATCGGCGCCATGACGAAGTTCGGCAGCACCTGCGCGCCGATCGAGATGCCGACGGCGAGGTAGTCCATCCAGCTGTTCTGCCGGATCGCTGCCGCCGCGCCCAGGGCCACGCCGACCGCCACCGCGACGACGAAGGCGACGCCGCCATAGGTCAGCGTCACCGGAAAGCCGGCGGCGATGATCTGGTTCACCGAACGGTCGGGATAGACGAAGCTGGGGCCGAAATCGAAATGCGCCACGATCCCCCAGACATAGCCTGCGATCTGCCGCCACAGCGGCTCGTCCAGCCCGTATTTCGCATTCAGGTTGGCCAGCACCTGCGGCGGCAGGGCGCGTTCCTGCGTGAAGGGGCCGCCGGGCGCGGCATGCATCAGCAGGAACGAGACGACGATCAGCAAAAGCAGCGTCGGAATGGCGACCGCAAGCCGCCGCAGGATGAAGCCGAACATGCGCAGGTTCCCAGGGGCAGGTGCCGGACAGGATCGGAAGGGCGGCGCGCGGGCCGCCCCCGAGGCTTATTTCTGGATGCGGTAGATGTCCTTGGCATACCAGTCGTTCATCACGTTCTCGGTCGGCAGGCCCTTGATGTCGTCGCGGATCATGTCGACCTTGGAATATTGATAGACCGGGACCAGCGGCATGTCCTCGGCCAGGATCTTCTCGGCCGCGGTATATTGCGCGTTCGGGTCTTCCGAGGTCTTGGACTGATCCATCAGCCTGTCGAATTCCGGGTTGGAATACTTGCCGTAGTTCATGCCCGTGCTGCGGAAATAGTCGAGGAAGGTCGAGGCCTCGTTATAGTCGGCGCACCAGGCATAGCGGGCCATCTCGAAATCCTGCGACTGCATGCGGTCGGTATGCACCTTCCATTCCACGTTGTTCAGGGTCAGCTCGACGCCGATCTGCTTGTAGAACTGCTGCGCGGCGACGGCGATCTTCTTGTGGTTCTCGTCGGTATTGTATTGCAGGGTCAGCTTCAGCGGCTTGTCGGGGCCGTAGCCGGCCTCGGCCAGAAGGGCCCTGGCCTTTTCCAGCCGTTCGGCCTGGGACCAGCCCGCATAGTCGATCTCGGGCATCTGGAAGCCCTCGATGGCCCAATGCGTCCAGTTATAGGCGGGCTTCTGGCCGCCCTGCAGGATCTGGTTCACCACCACGTCGCGCTGCATGGCATAGCTGAGCGCCTTGCGCACCCGCACGTCCTTCAGCGCCTCGGGGCCTTTCTCGCTGACGTTCAGCAGATAGGCATAGGTGCAGGAATAGGGAATCGAGATCGCCTGGTCGGGAAACTGCTCCTTGAGCCGCGGATATTGCCCGGCGGGGATCTGCACCCGATCCAGTTCGCCCGCCTGATAGCGGGTCAGCGCGACGTTGTTGTCGTTGACCGTCAGGCCCTTGATCCGCTCCATCACGACATTGGCGGCGTCCCAGTATTCCGGGTTCTTCTCCATGCTGATCTGCACGCCCAGGTCGTGGCTTTTCAGCACATAGGCGCCGTTGCCGACCAGCTTGCCGGGCTGGGTCCAGTTGTCGCCCTCGGCCTCGACGACCTTCTGGTTGACCGGGAAGGTCGAGCCATGCGTGACCATCTTGGGGAAATAGGGCGTCGGCGTGGAAAGCCTGACCTCCAGCGTGTGGTCGTCCAGCGCCTTGACGGTCAGTTCCTCGGGCTGCTTCTCGCCCTTGACCACGGCGCTGGCGTTCTCGACGTTCATCAGCTCCATGAACCAGGCATATTCCGAGGCGGTCTCGGGATTGGCGAGCCGCTGCCAGGCATAGACGAAATCGCCCGCCGTGACCGGATCGCCATTCGACCATTTCGCCTCGGGGCGCAGGTGGAAGGTATAGGTCAGCTTGTCCTCGGACAGGTCGAACCCGCTCGCGACGCCGGGGACCGGCGCGCCCTTGTCGTCCTCGTTCAGCAGTCCCTCGAACAGCTGGCGGATGATGTCCGAGCCCTCGACATCGGTGTTTTTCTGCGGGTCGGCGGTCTTGATCGCGTCCAGCAGCCAGAAGGTATAGGACTGGTTCTCGGCCAGCTTCTCGCCCTCGGCGGGCTGGACCGCCAGTGCGGGCAGGGCCAGGCCTGCAACCAGTGCGGTCGTCAGGAACAGTCGGGTCATGGGGCACCTCTCTGATGATGCATAGCGCGGTTCTTGTCGTCCGTGCCGCGCGGATGATCGAAATTGAGCGCAAAACCTGTAAGACAGCAAGTGCGATTTCCGGCTTTCGCAGCGCCCGCCCATGTGAAACAAGATCGACATGAGCAGCGATCCGTGCATCACCCTGGTCACCGGCGGCGCCCGTTCGGGCAAGTCCGCGCTGGCCGAATCCATCGCGGCCCGGCACGAGGGCGCGCGGATCTACATCGCCACGGCCGAGGCCCGGGATGACGAAATGACGCAGCGCATCGGCCTGCACCGTGACCGGCGGGGCAGCGGCTGGCGCACGGTCGAGGAGCCGCGCGATCTGGCGGGCGCTCTGGCGCGCACGGACGGGCAGGGCGCGCGGCTGGTCGATTGCCTGACGCTGTGGCTGTCGAACCTGATGGCCGACGGCGACGATCCCGGCCCGCAGGTCCGCCGGCTTTGCGAGGTGCTGGGCACGCAGGACAGCCCCGTGGTGCTGGTGACGAACGAGCTGGGTCTGGGCATCGTGCCCGAAAATGCGCTTGCCCGCCGCTTCCGCGACGAGCATGGCTGGATGAACCAGGCGGTGGCCCGGGTCGCTGACGAGGTCTGGATGGCCGTCAGCGGCCTGCCGCTATGCCTGAAACCGCAAAGAGGGACACCGTGAAAGAGTTCGACCAAACCGCCGCCGCCGCCGCCCGCGACCGTCAGGACCAGTTGACCAAGCCCCCGGGATCGCTGGGCCGGCTCGAGGAACTGGCCGTGTTCATGGCCGGCTGGCAGGGGCACGAGCGGCCAAAGATCGAGCGTGCGCAGGCGCTGGTCTTTGCCGGCAATCACGGCGTCACCGCGCAAGGCGTGAACCCGTTCCCGGTCGAGGTCACGGCCCAGATGGTCGAGAATTTCCGCAAGGGCGGTGCGGCGATCAACCAGCTTTGCCGGCTGGCCGGTGCCGAGTTGCAGGTCATCGCGCTGGACCTCGATCGGCCGACCGGCGATTTCACCCAGGGGATGGCGATGGAGATCGACGACCTGGTCGCCGCCATCCAGACCGGCAAGAACGCCGTCGACGCGCAGGCCGACGTCATCCTGCTGGGCGAGATGGGGATCGGCAATTCCACCGTCGCGGCGGCGCTGGCGGCGGCGACCTTCGGCGGCACGGCCGAGGATTGGGTCGGGCCGGGCACCGGCGCCGACGACGAGGTGCTGGCCCGCAAGATCGGCGCCGTCGAGGCCGGGCTCAAGCGCCACAAGGGCGCGGCGACGGCGGCCTCGATCCTGGGCTCCTATGGCGGGCGCGAGCAGGCGGCGATCTGCGGCGCGGTGATCCGCGCGCGCGAGTTGGGAATCCCGGTGATCCTGGACGGCTTCATCTGTTCGGCGGCGGCGGGTGTCCTGCTGGTCAACGACCGCAACGCGCTGGATCATTGCCTGATCGGCCATGAAAGCGCCGAGCCGGGCCACCGCCGCCTGATCGCGGTGATGCGCAAGGAGCCGGTGGTGACGCTGGACATGCGGCTGGGCGAGGGCACGGGCGCGGCGGTGGCGCTGATGATCCTGCGCGCGGCGCTGGAATGCCACGATGGCATGGCCACCTTCGCCGAGGCCGGGATTGGCTAGGCCGCTGGCCGAGACGGCGCTGGCGCTGGTCTGGCTGACCCGGTTGCCCGTGGGGCGGCTGTTGCCCGTCCCGACGCCGGCGCTGGCGCAGGCGGCATGGGCCTTTCCGCTGGTCGGGCTGGCCGTCGGGCTGATCGGCGCCGCCGTGCTGGGGCTGGCCGCCCTTGCCGGGTTGCCGACGCTGGTCGCGGCGCTGCTGGCGGTGGGCGCCATGATCCTTGCCACCGGCGGGCTGCACGAGGACGGTCTGGCCGATTGCGCCGACGGCAGCGGCGGCGGGACGCGAGAGCGGCGGCTGGAAATCATGCGCGATTCCCGCATCGGCAGCTATGGCGTGCTGGCGCTGGTGCTGACGGTCGGGCTGCGCGTGGCGGCCATCGCGGCGCTTGCCGGCGATCCGTGGCTGGCGGCGGCGGCCGCGACCGGGCTGGCGGCTGCGTCGCGGGCCGGCATGGCGGCGGGGCTGGGGCTGATGCCGCCGGCGCGGCCCGACGGCCTTGGCCATGCGGCGGGGCGGCCGACGCGCGGCGTGGTCCTGGCCGCGCTGGCACTGGGGGGGGCGGCGCTGCTGCTGCCGGCGCTTTGCCTGCCGCATCCGGTTGCCGGCTGGGCGGTGCCGGTCGCGGCGGTGGCGACGGCGCAGCTGTGGCTTGCCCGCCGGGCCATGCGGACGCTTGGCGGCCAGACCGGCGACGTGCTGGGCGCCATGCAGCAGGCGGGCGAGACGGCCGGGCTGGTCGCGCTGACGGCGCTCGTCTAGCCGCCGTTACGTCGCGTCGCGTTTTTCTTGACGGGTTTTTGCGGTTCACTCATACCCAACGGCTACATGAAGAGGTCTGGGACCATCTGCCGCGCGCCGTCGCATGAGGCGGTCATGGATTTAGGGAGGTTTGTCATATGGGTGCCCTGTTGGGGCTTTCTCGCGGCATTGACCGCGTCAATTCGGCCATCGGCCGAAGCGTGAGCTGGCTGATCCTGGTCGCCGTGCTGGTCAGCGCCGGGAATGCGGTCATCCGCAAGGTGCTGAACACCTCGTCCAACGCCTGGCTGGAACTGCAATGGTATCTCTTCGGCGCCGCCTTCCTCGGCGCAGCGGCCTATACGCTGAAGGAGAACGAGCATATCCGCATCGACATCATCTATGGCCTCTGGAGCCGCCGCCGCCAGCACTGGATCGACCTGATCGGGCATGTCTTCTTCCTGATGCCCTTCGTCACGCTGATGATCTGGTATCTCTACCCCTGGGCGATGCGCTCCTATTACCGGGGCGAGGTCTCGACCAATGCCGGAGGACTGGTGCTGTGGCCCGCCAAGATGCTTCTGCTGGCCGGCTTCGTCATGCTGTTCTTCCAGGGCATTTCCGAGATCATCAAGAAGATCGCCGTCATGCGCGGCATCATCGAAGACCCCAACCCCTTCGTCTCGGCGCATGAGGCCGCGGCGATGGAGGGCGACGTCATGGTCCGCGAAATGGCCGCCGCGATCGAGGAAGACACCCAGGACGGAGAGACCCGCAAATGATGGTCTTCATCGCGCAGAACATGGCGCCGATCATGTTCGCCTCGCTGGTGCTGTTTCTGCTCTTCGGCTATCCGGTCGCCTTCGCGCTGGCCGCGAACGGGCTGTTGTTCTTCGTCATCGGCGTCGAGCTTGCGCCGCTTTCGGGCGGCAACATCAACCTCAGCTGGCCGCTGCTGAACGCCATGCCCGAACGGTTATGGGGGGTGATGTCGAACGAGACATTGCTGGCCATTCCATTCTTCACCTTCATGGGCATCGTGCTGGAGAAATCCGGCATGGCCGAGGATCTGCTGGACACGGTGGGCCAGCTTTTCGGCCCGATCCGCGGTGGCCTGGCCTATGCGGTCATCATCGTCGGCGCGCTGCTGGCGGCGACGACCGGCGTGGTCGCGGCCTCGGTCATCGCCATGGGCCTGATCTCGCTGCCGATCATGCTGCGCTACGGCTATGACCGGCGCATCGCCTCGGGGACCATCGCGGCCTCGGGGACGCTGGCGCAGATCATCCCGCCCTCGCTGGTGCTGATCGTGCTGGCCGACCAGCTCGGCCGTTCGGTGGGCGACATGTACAAGGGCGCGCTGATCCCCGGCCTGGTGCTGACCGGGATCTACATGTCCTATATCTTCGTCATGTCGATCATCCGGCCCAACAGCCTGCCGGCCCTGCCGAAAGAGGCACGGACGCTGGGCTCGGGCGTGACCTCGCTTTTCGTGGCGCTGGCGCTGACTGTCGGCATGGCCTGGCTGGCGTTCCGCTGGCTCTATCCGACGCATGGGCGGGATGCCGACATCCTGGCCCCGGCGCTGGCGGTGATCGTGATCTATGTCGCCGCGCTGCTGGACCGGGCGCTGAAGGTCAACGTGATGTCGCGGCTGGCGCAACAGGTCGTCATCGTGCTGATCCCGCCGCTGGCGCTGATCTTCCTGGTGCTGGGCACGATCTTCCTGGGCATCGCCACGCCGACCGAGGGCGGCGCCATGGGCGCTGTCGGCGCGCTGCTGCTGGCCGGGGTCAAGAACCGGCTTAGCTATGACGTGATCCGGCAGGCGCTGCTGGCCACGACGCGGCTGTCGGCCTTTGTCATGTTCATCCTGATCGGGGCGCGGGTGTTCTCGCTGACCTTCTACGGCGTGAACGGGCATATCTGGGTCGAGCATCTGCTGACCTCGCTGCCCGGCGGCGAATACGGTTTCCTGATCGCGGTCTCGGTGCTGGTCTTCCTGTTGGCCTTCTTTCTCGACTTCTTCGAGCTGGCCTTCATCATCGTGCCGCTGCTGGCACCGGCGGCCGAGGCGATGGGCATCGACCTGATCTGGTTCGGCGTGCTTCTGGGCGTGAACATGCAGACCAGCTTCATGCACCCGCCCTTCGGGTTCTCGCTGTTCTTCCTGCGCTCGGTGGCGCCGAAATCGCCTTATGTCGACAAGGTGACCGGCCAGACCATGCAGCCGGTGACCACCGGGCAGATCTATTGGGGCGCGGTGCCCTATGTCTGCATCCAGCTGGTGATGGTGGCCGTCGTCATGGCCTTCCCCGGACTGGTCATGCATTACAAGGGCGCGCCCATCGACACCTCGAACGTCCGCTTCGAGATCCCCTCGGGCGGCGGCTTGGGTGGCCTGGGCGGTCTTGGCGGGCTGGGCGATCCCTTCGGCCAGCCGGCTGCGCCGGGAACCGCGGCGCCGAATGCGCAGGGCGGCATTCCCGCGCCGGGCGGGTTGGACAGTCCGCCGAATTTCGGCACGCCCGCAACCCCGGCTCCGGCTACGCCCGCCCCGGCGGATGGCGCCACGACGCCCGCCCCCGCCGCGCCCGACCTGGGCGGGCTGGGCGGCCTCTCCGGTCCGCCGCCGGGCCTGACGGCCCCGCAGCAACCGGCAGGGAACTGACAAGGGAAAGGCGGCCTTCCGGTCGCCTTTTTCCGTTGTCGCCGCCTGAAACGAAAAGGGCCGCCGCGATTTCTCGCGGCGGCCCCGATGCAATCCGGCACCGGCTCAGAGCGTGCCGTTGCGCTGCTGGATCATCATGAAGGTGTCATAGGTATATTCAGCGGTCTGGTTGTAGAGATACCAGTCGCCCCGTGCCACCTTGATCGAATCCCAGATCTTCTTGAAGGGTTCGTTCGAGGCTTCCAGCTCGGCATAGACCTCGTTCGCGGCCTTGTAGCAGGCATCCAGGATCTCGGCGCTGAACGGGCGCAGCTGCGCCCCCGAGGCCACCAGTTCCTTCAGGGCGATCGGGTTCAGGTGGTCGTATTTCTGCAGCATGTTGGCGTCGACCGCCTGGCAGGCGGTGCGCAGCAGCGACTTGTAGTTCTCGGGCAGCGATTCGTATTTCTCCTTGGCAAAGAAGAAATGCACCGTCGGTCCGCCTTCCCACCAGCCGGGATAGTAGTAATAGGGCGCGACCTTGTAGAAGCCCAGCTTCAGGTCGTCATAGGGACCGACCCATTCCGAAGCGTCGATGGTGCCCTTTTCCAAGGCCGGATAGATGTCGCCGCCGGCGATCTGCTGCGGCACCGCGCCCAGGCGCTCCAGCACCCGGCCGGCAAAGCCGCCGACGCGGATCTTGAGGCCCTGGAGGTCGCCCACGGCGTTGATTTCCTTGCGGAACCAGCCGCCCATCTGCACGCCGGTATTGCCGCCCGGCAGGCCAAAGATGTTATGGTTGGCGAGGAATTCGTTGTAAAGGTCGATGCCGCCGCCATGGTATTGCCAGGCATTCATCGCCCGGGCCGACAGCGCGAAGGGCACGGCCGAACCCAGCGCAAAGGTCGGGTCCTTGCCCCAGCTGTAATAGCCGACGGTGTGGCAGGCCTCGACCGTGCCGTCGGTGACGGCGTCCTGGGCCTGCAGGCCGGGGACGATCTCGCCGCCCGCAAAGACCTGAAGCTGGAACTTGCCGTCGGTGGCCTCGGCCAGCTGTTTCGACAGCACCTCGGCCCCGCCATAGATGGTGTCCAGCGACTTCGGGAAGGCCGAGGTCAGGCGCCATTTCACCTCGGGCATTTCCTGCGCGATGGCGGGCGCGGCCAGAGCGGCCCCGGCAGCCGCCGTAGCGCCGCCGACCGTGGCGCGGGTCAGAAAGGCGCGCCGGTCGAACTGGTTGGTTTTCTTCATGAGTTCCTCCGCATTGATCGACCGTTTCCCGGCGGTCGACGACAGGAATGTTGCACGCCCCCGCCACTCTGTCGAGACGGCAGCGCGGGTTTCGCGACCGATCCCGGCGCCGGGCCAGGATGCCGTTGCGTCACCCGGATAACCGGCATGGCCGATCTTGTGGCTGCATCATCGGGCTACCCAAGCGGTTTGGGCTTGCCTATACTGGCAGGGGTCCGGGGCTTTGGGGGAACAAGGGATGCGCTGTCCTTTCTGTGGAAATGTCGATACGCAGGTCAAGGATTCGCGTCCGGCCGAAGACAACGTGGCCATCCGCCGCCGCCGCTTCTGCCCGGCCTGCGGCGGTCGTTTCACCACCTATGAACGCGTGCAGCTGCGCGATCTGGTCGTGGTCAAGTCCAGCGGCCGGCGCGAGGATTTCGACCGCACCAAGCTGGAGCGCTCGATCCGCATTGCCATGCAGAAACGCCCCATCGAGCCCGAGCGCATCGACCAGATGATCTCGGGCATCGTGCGCCGGCTGGAAAGCATGGGCGACACTGACATCCCCTCGAAGGTCATCGGCGAGATCGTGATGGAGACGCTGGCCCGGATCGATACCGTGGCCTATGTGCGTTTCGCCAGCGTCTACAAGAACTTCCAGGCGGCGGACGATTTCGACAAGTTCGTCTCGGAGCTGCGCCCGGGCCTGGTCGAGGAGTGACCGACCGGCATCACATGCGGCACGCGCTGGCGCTGGCGCGGCGCGGGTTGGGCAATGTCTGGCCCAATCCGGCGGTGGGCTGCGTGCTGGTGCGCGACGGCGTGGTGGTCGGGCGCGGCTGGACCCAGCCGGGCGGGCGTCCCCATGCCGAGGCGATGGCGCTGGCCCAGGCCGGCGAGGCCGCGCGGGGCGCCACCGCCTATGTCACGCTGGAGCCCTGCGCCCATCACGGCAAGACCCCGCCCTGCGCCGAGGCGCTGGTGCGTTCGGGCATGGCGCGCGTCGTGACCGCGCTGACCGATCCCGACCCGCGCGTGACCGGTCGCGGCCATGCCATCTTGCGTGCCGCCGGTATCGAGGTTGCCGAGGGCGTCTGCGAGGCCGAGGCGCGCGAGGTCCAGCGCGGCTTTCTCAGCCGCATCCAGCGCGGCCGGCCGATGCTGACGCTGAAACTGGCCGCCAGCTTCGACGGCCGCATCGCCACCGCCTCGGGCGAAAGCCAGTGGATCACCGGCGCGCAGGCCCGGCGCCATGTCCACGCCCTGCGCCTGGGCCACGACGCGGTGATGGTCGGCGCCGAGACCGCGCGCGCCGACCGGCCGGGGCTGAACGTGCGCGGTTTCGGCCCGGTGCGGCAGCCGGTGCGGATCGTCGTCTCGTCGCGACGCTTGCCCGACCTGCCCGGCGAGGGCCCGGAATACGGCCCGCTCTGGCAGGTCGCGGGCGAACCCGTGTCGTTCATGGCCGAGCTTGGCGCCCGTGGCCTGACCCGGGTGCTGTGCGAGGGCGGCGGGGTGCTGGCGGCAAACCTCTTGCGGGCCGGCATGGTCGATCAGCTGATCGGCTATGGCGCCGGGGTGGTTCTTGGCGGCGACGGCCGGGCCGGGATCGGCGCGCTGGAACTGGAGCATCTGGCCGACGCACCGCGCTTCCGGCTGGTCGAGACGCGCCGGATCGGGTCCGACATCATGCATCGCTGGCTGCGCGACTAGCGCCGCCAGATCCAGGCATGGCCGGTCAGCGCGCCCTGCGCCTTGGCCAGCCAGCGCAGCCCCGGGCCGCCCGCGGCGAATGCCGGATCGCGCAGCCGTTCCACGGCGATCTCGGGCGGGCAGGGCAGGCCGCTTGCCGGGTCGAAATAACGCGGATAGGCGATCAGGGCGCAATGGATCAGTCTTGCCAGATCGGCCCGGACCTGCCGCCGTGCCGGCACCGGCCCAAGGTCGCGCGTCAGCCCCCAGCCGGCATAGAAGGGGGCGCCCAGCGTGGTCACCGGCAGGCCGCGCAAAAGGGCCTCGAAACCCAGGGTCGAGGTCATGGTCCAGACCTCGTCCACCTGACCCATCAGCGCATCGGCGGCGGTGTTGCGGGCCACGACATCCGCCAGCCGGCTCAGTTCGGCTTGGGGGATCAGGCCGGGGCGCAGCCCGGCCTCGACATCGGGATGCGGCTTGTAGATCAGCACGGCCTGAGGATTTTCCGCGCGGGCGCGTTCCAGCAGGGCAAGGTTCGTGCGCACATCCCCGGCGCCGAGGCGGATCGAGGCATCGTCCTCGACCTGGCCCGGCACCAGGATGCGATGACCCGGAGGCAGCACGGGCGGCGGGCCGGCAAGGTTGTATTTGGTGATGCCGGATTCGACGAGATGGCGGCCAAGCCGCAGCGCGCGCGTGCCCGCCGGGGGGCAGCGGCTGGGTCATCAGCCGCTCGAACCGGCTTTCGCGGCCGGGGTCGTAATAGATGCCCAGATCGTCGGCGACCAGCGACAGCGGCGGCACCAGTGCGGCGCCCAGCCCGCGCGAACGCAGGAAGCCGTCCTCGATGCGCAGCGCGCCGGGGGTCTCGGCCGCGCGGTTGGCCCAGGCCATGGTCACGCCCGGCCCGGGTTTCGCAGCGAAACGCACCCCGCCGCCGCAGCCGAAGAACCGCGCCATGAAGGGGCGTTTCCACAGCCGGATGCCATAAGCCAGATGCCCGGCATGATCCTGGCGCCAGGCGCGGGCCTCGGCCTCGATCTGGTCCAGCGCCCCCTCGAAATCGGTCAGCCGGTCGCGGCACGGATCATACCAGACCGGCGCGAGCAGGTGGCTGGCGGCGAAAAGCTGCTCGATGCCGGCCGGGCTGCGGCGCGGCAGGGGGTGCTGGTCGTCCGAAAGCCCCCAGCCGGCATAGAAGGGGCGGCCGAAGACACGCGGCCGGTGGCCGGCCAGCATCGCCTCGTAGCCGAGTTGCGAGGACAGCGCATAGACCCGCGCCGCCCCGCGCAGCAGCGCCCAGGGCGAGACGGCACCGTCGCAGAACGTCTCGCCCGGGCGCAGGTCCTGCTGGGTGAAATGACCGGGGCGCAGGCCGCGCGCCGTCTCGGGATGGCTGCGGAGCACCAGCGGCAGGCCGGGGTTTTCGTCGCGCGCCGCGGCCAGCATTTCCAGGAAATCAGCGCGGCCGGCCCCCAGCAGCGAGGCGTCGCCGCGGGTCTGGTCGATGACCAGAACATAGCCGGGGGCGGGCGGCGCGACCTGCGGCAGATGCGCATTGTATTTCGACAGGTCCGCGGCGATCAGCCGCGCAATCCCCTGCCGGGCCCGGTCCAGATGCGAGTGGGTTTCGGTCGCGTGGACAAGGGTTTCGATCAGCGAGGGCGCCTCGGGGTCGAAATGCAGCCCGACGGGATCGATCAGCAACCCGATGGGACCACGCCGGGCCACCGGCCCGCGCGCCCGCCCCGGCAGGATCGAGCGCAGGAAGGCATCCTCGACCCGCACCAGCCCGGCACCGCGCCGGGCGGCAAGGGCCTTGCCGCGCCAGGCGACAGGGCTGTTGCCCCAGATGCCGACATGATCGCCGGGGCCGGGCAGGCCGATGCGCGGCGACCAACCGGCCAGTTGCAGGATGCGGCGCAGGCGCGGGCGGGTCAGGAAACCGGCGCTGCATATGAAAAGCCGCCGGGAATCCCCGGCGGCCCTGTCCTTGGGATGCATGCCTTTACTCGAAGGCGCTGTTGGCCGAGCCGACTTCGGCGGCGGTGCCCAGGATCGACTGCAAGGTCTTGCGCCATTGCACGAAGGGTGCCTCGGTCACATAGACCGTGTCGCCGTCGCGGATGATGAAATCGCGCGCCAGGAACATGCCGTCGGGCTTGGTCAGGTCCAGAACATAGGCGACGCGCTGGTTGCCATGGATGTCGCCGCGGCCCAGCACGGCGCGGGCCACGGTCTGCGGCTCTTCGCGCAGAACGAAGACGCCCTTGGGATCGGCCAGCGAGGTGCTGAGGCCGCCGACCATGGCCACGGCTTCGATGGCGTTGATCTGCTCGTTGCCCAGCGGCACCTTGGTCTGGCCGCCAAGCGCGCCGAGCGCGGTAAAGCTGCGCTCGTCCTCTTCGACCAGGATCACGTCGCCGGGGCGCAGTGCGATGTCGTTGCGCGCGCTGGAATACAGGTCGCGCAGCCAGACCTTGCCGCTGGAATTGCCGCGCTTGACGGTGATCACGGCGATCTCGGGCTCGATGGTGACGCCGCCCGAACGCGACAGCATCGCCGAAAGGGTGCGGGTCGGACGCTCGATCGGATAGACGCCTTGCGAGTTCACCTTGCCCATGACCGAGACGGTGGCGCCGTCGCCGGCGACGCGGGTCACCATGACCTGCGGGTCGGGGGTCTGGGTTTCCAGCTTCTGGGTGATGATGCGGCGCAGTTCCTCGGGGCTGTTGCCCGCCGCCAGCACCCGGCCGGCATAGGGCACGAAGATGTAGCCCTGGCTGTCGACCTGCAATTCGGTCAGCTGGGTCGAGCTCGACCCCATCGAGGCCAGCAGCCCGTCATCGACGTTTTCCCAGATCGACAGCCCCAGCACGTCGCCGGGGCGGATATCGTCGGCGGCCACCGTGCTGGCTGCGCGGAAATCGGCCGAGAAGCCGTAGGCGGGGGTATAGCTGGCGGCCCGGTTCACCCGGTCGTCGACATTGACGATATGGGTGGTGCCGCCCTTGGTCACCGAACTGGAAAGGATCTGGCCCTTGGTGGGACCAGAGCGCGGCAGCCCGCAGGCCGAAACCAGAAGCATCCCCCCCAGAATCATCGCCCGCGTCAGACGAGCGGCAAGGCTGCGCGTGCGAATGGGTGTCGCGCCGGATCGAAGGGGCGAAAAAAGTGCTTGCGTCAAATTGTACTCCTGTCCTCTCGCGCGATTCCCCGATCGCAGACCTTGTTTTGCGGGCACGTTACTCCAACGTCCGGTTGTTTTCCATATTTTTGCCCGGTTCAATCGTCATTGCCGCCCATCTGTTGCCGATATTTGCCACGTCCGGCGAAAAGCGCCTGATAGGGGTCCTCGGGCGCCAGGATCATGTCCACCACGATGCGCAGCGCATGGGCCCGCGAACGCGTGGCATAAAAGCCGCCGGGCACCTGGCTGCTTTCCAGCAGGAAGTCGCGATAGCGGCGATAGGCCAGCGCATGCGGCGGGCGCGGATCGCGCAGGAATTCGCAAAGGCTCTGGTCCGAGACGAGGCCGGGCTTGTCGAAGACGGCGCGGCCCATGGCCTTGACCGGCAGCCCGCGCCACAGCGCCTGCTGGGCGGCGGTGGAATTCACCGTCACGGCCGCATGGGCCTGGTTCAGCAACCGCGCCAGCTTGCCGCCGCGCACGAAATACACCCGGTGCTCGATCCCCAGCTCGCGGGCCTTTTCAAGGATGGCCTGGCGGATGCCGCCGCGCCCGTCCTCGAGAGGATGGGCCTTGAACACGATGCGGTGGTGGCAGGGCGCCGAAGCGGCAAAGGCCGCCAGCACCTCGTCGGTGAATTCCGACATGCGGCGATACGGCGAATGGGCGAGGAAGTTGGAATCGTGCTCCAGCTGCATCAGCACCAGCACATAGGGAAAGCCGCCGCGCCGCACCGCGCCCGCCTCGCGCATCCGCGCCAGCGCGTTGAGGGGCGTCAGCAGGAAGCGGCGCAGGTTCAGGCGGAACTCCTCGAACACGCCGATCTGGCGATGGGTGCGATAGCCGGGATAGCCGCCATTCGCCACCAGCACCAGGAAATGATAGAGCGCGCCATAGAACTTGTGCTGGCGCATGTCGCCCCAGCGTGCTGGCGGGCGGTGCATCTCGGCGATGCGGTTGCGCAGCGCGTTGCGCATCTCGCCCACGGGGATGCGCATCAGCGCCGAATGGCCGTTCGAGCCGCCGCGCTCATAGGTGATCCAGAACGGGCGCAGATAGCCTTCCTCGAAGACATGCAGCACCAGGTCGTGGCGCTGCGCCGCCCGGCGCGCTGCGGCATGGATGGGGCGCACGTCGCCGTAAAGCATGATGTCGGTCACGCCCTTTTCGGCGATGATGCGGTCGAGATGTTCGGGCCAGTCCTCGGGGCCGCTGCCATGGCGGATGAACCGGGCCTTGTCGGACCAGAAGAATTCGTCGCCCGCGTTGAAGCCGACGCGCCAGACCTGCGCCCCGGTATCGCGCAAGAGCTGTCCGATCCGGTCGAAGAACGGGCCATGCGGACCTTGCAGCAACAGGAACACCCGTTTTGCGGCGGGCAGGGCGGTCGTGGCGGCCACCGGCGCAAGCGGGCGCATGGTGGTGCCCGGCACTGGTGCGGCCGCCGCCGGCGACGGCAGCATGGCGCCAGAATCACGAAGATGGCGGGTTCCGGTCAGGGAATGGTGCATCGGGACCTTGGTGTCGGATTCCTGTAGGATTTGGGCTTTTCGCTACAGGCGGGCCCTGCCACCGAGGTCTGGTTGTTCTAATTGCACAAAAGATCTGCCGCTGTCACGGGCTTTCCGGCATTCTTGTCCCAAAGGACGTTCGCGACTGTTGCGGCTTTGCTTGAAGATCGGGTGCCGAGGCTCTAGTTCTCGGGCAGCCAAGGAAAGGGAAGGTCCATGTTTACCGGCATCATCACCGATATCGGCGAGGTCTCCCGCGTCGAGATGCGCGGCGACATGCGGGCGCGGATCTCGTGCCATTACGAGATGGCGGGGGTCGACCTGGGCGCCTCGATCGCCTGCGACGGCATCTGCCTGACCGTGGTCGAGAAAGGGTCGGACTGGTTCGACGTCGACATCTCGGCCGAGACCATCTCCAAGACCAATATCGGCGCAAACGGCTGGGCGCCGGGCAGGCGGCTGAACCTGGAGCGGGCGCTGCGCGTCGGCGACGAACTGGGCGGGCATATCGTCTCGGGCCATGTCGATGGCGTCGCGGTGATAGAAGAGATGCGCGACGAAGGCGACAGCACCCGCATCACCCTGCGCGCGCCCGAGGCGCTGGCGCGCTTTATTGCGCCCAAGGGCTCGGTGGCGCTGAACGGCACCTCGCTGACCGTGAACGAGGTCGAGGGCGACCGCTTCGGCGTGAACGTCATCCCGCATACCCAGGCGGCGACCACCTGGGGCGAGGTGCAGGCCGGCGACGAGGTGAACCTGGAAATCGACACGCTGGCGCGCTATGTCGCGCGGCTGGCCGAAGCGGGCTGATGGCCGGGATCGGCCATAACCGCGGCCCTGCGCTGGTCCCCGAGGCGGGTCGCGGCTTTCGCGCCCATGCCTGGACCGTCGCGCGGCGCGAGTTGCTGGGCACGCGGCTGCCGGTCGAGGTGGTGCGCATGCAGGTCCGCCGGGCCAGGCAGCTGGGGCTGGACTACAAGACCTATGCCGGGGTGCGGGCGACGACGGGGCGCGACCTGGTGGCCTTTCTCTATTCGACGAACGCGCTGGGGGTGTTTCGCGACGGCCAGCCGGTCGGCGCGACCGAACGCCGGCGCATCGCGGAAAGTGCCGCCGCGCCGCATCTGGGCTGTGCGCCGGGGCTTGCGCCCGAGGCGATCGCGGTGCAGATCGGGGCTGTCTCGGCCGGACGCCTGCCGCCCTTTGGCGACAGCTGGTCGGCGATGCGGGACAGGATGAAGGGCTGGCTGCGGGCACAGGGCCTGCCCGGCGATGCGGTGCTGATGATCGGCGAGACCGAGCATGAGCGGGAAATGATGACGGCGGGCGGTCTGGCGGGTTTCGTCACCGGCCAGAGGTTCTTTGCAGGAGCGGCGGATGCAGTATGAAAAGCCGGGGCCGGTCGAGCGCGACTGGTCCGACGCGATCTCTCCCATCGAGGAGATCATCAACGAGGCCCGCAACGGCCGCATGTTCATCCTGGTCGATCACGAGGACCGCGAGAACGAGGGCGACCTGGTCATCCCGGCGCAGATGGCCACGCCCGAGGCGATCAACTTCATGGCCACCCACGGCCGCGGGCTGATCTGCCTGTCGCTGCCGGGCGCGCGCATCGACGCGCTTGGCCTGCAACTGATGAGCCCCAAGAACTCCAGCCGGCACGAAACCGCCTTCACCATGTCGATCGAGGCGCGCGAGGGCGTGACCACCGGCATCTCGGCCCATGACCGCGCCCATACGGTCGCGGTGGCCATCGACCCCAGCAAGGGCGCGGCCGACATCGCCACCCCCGGCCATGTGTTTCCGCTGCGCGCCCGCGACGGCGGCGTGCTGGTGCGCGCCGGCCATACCGAGGCGGCGGTCGACGTGGCGCGGCTGGCGGGGCTGAACCCCTCGGGCGTGATCTGCGAGATCATGAACGAGGACGGCTCGATGGCGCGCCTGCCGGATCTGATCGCCTTTGCCCAGAGGCACGGGCTGAAGATCGGCACCATCAGCGACCTGATCGCCTATCGCCGCCGCCACGACAACCTGATCGCCGAGCGCGGCCAGCGCGCCGTGCATTCGATCTTTGGCGGCGACTGGATGATGCGCATCTTTGCCGACGAGACTACGGGCGCCGAGCATATCGTGCTGACCAGGGGCGACCTGACCGCGCCCGGCCCGGTGGCGGTGCGCATGCATGTGCTGGACCCGCTGCACGACGTGCTGGGCATCGGCCGCGAGAACGCCGGCACGCTGGGCGCCGCCATGCGCATCATCGCCGAGGAGGGCAGGGGCGTCGTGGTGCTGTTCCGCGACCTGGAACCGCGCCTGCCGCGCCAGGACGAGGTGTCCTCGCATGTGCTGCGCCAATACGGGCTTGGCGCGCAGATCCTCTCGGCGCTCGGCCTGTCGGAACTGGTGGTGCTGACCAATTCGGCGCCGGTCAAGGCGGTCGGGCTTGACGCCTACGGTCTTTCGATCCATTCCACCCGTCCGATTCCCAAAGAGTGACGACATGGCCGCCAGCATCGAACATGACCAATTGCCGCTGCCCAGGATCGAGGGCGGTGCGCGCCTGCTGATCGTGGTCGCGCCCTATTACCGGCAGATCGCCGACGGGCTGATCGCCGGCGCGCGCGGCGTGGCCGAAGCCGCAGGCGTCGCGGTCGATCTGGTCGAGGTGCCCGGCGCGCTGGAAATCCCCAGCGCCATCGCGCTGGCCGCCGGCCGCGACCTTTACGACGGCTATGTCGCGCTTGGCTGCGTGATCCGTGGCGAGACGACGCATTACGACACCGTCTGCAACGACAGCTCGCGCGGGCTGACGCTGCTGGGCCTGCAAGGGCATTGCATCGGCAACGGCATCCTGACGGTCGAGAATTACCAGCAGGCCGAGGTTCGCGCCGATCCGCAGGGCCAGAACAAGGGCGGCGGCGCCGCGGCGGCGGCGGTGCACCTGATCGCGCTCAAGCGCGGCTGGGAGACGCGGGCGCCGCGCGACAAGGCGACACCGCCCCGGGACGTGATCCGGCTGGCGGGCGAGATCGACGGGCCGGGCAGCGCATGAGCGGGGCGGGCGACAAGCAGGGCCGTTCCGGCGACCGGCAGGCGCGGCAGGCCCGGGCAGCGGCCGCGCGGCTTTATGCGGTGCAGGCGCTGTTCCAGATGGAGGCGGCGGGCCAGTCGGCCGACCGCGTGCAGCGTGAATTCCTGAACTGGCGCATCGGCCGCGAGGACGAGGACGATGACATCGTCTCGGCCGAGGCGGACCAGGCACTGTTCACCCGCATCGTGGACGATGCCGTCACCTGGCAGTCGAAAATCGACCAGATGACCGACCGCGCGCTGGTGGCGAAATGGCCCATCGACCGCATCGACCCGGTGCTGCGCTCGGTCTTTCGCGCGGCGGGCGCCGAGCTGGTGACGCCCAAGACCCCGCCCAAGGTGGTCATCACCGAATATGTCCGCCTGGCGCAGACCTTCTTCGCCGAGGGGCGCGAGTCGAAATTCGTCAATGCCGTGCTGGACCATATGGCGCGCGAGGCCCGACCCGAGGCGTTCTGAACCCGAGCTTTCTGGGCCGAGGCATCCTGACGCGAGGCGCGGGGCGGCATTTTCCTTTGGGGTTGCCGTCGATCGCGCTAGGATGGGCTGGTTCATCTGTTTTCGGGGACGCTCATGCCGCAACTCGTCCGGCTGTATATCGTCAGCATCGCCATCGGCTTTGCGCTGGCGCTGCTGTTCACCGCGCTGCTGCTGGCGCTGGACGTGGCGACGCTGCGGCATCTGGTGACCGCCACGCGCGGCGGCTGGATCGCGGTGCTGATGCTGGTCGTCTTTCACACCATCCTCTTTTCAGGGGTGCAGTTCGGCATCCGCGTCATGCTGATGGCCCGCAAGGACGGCCCGCGCGGCGGGTTGCGGCAGCGGATTCGCCGCCGCCCCGCGCCCGCCCTGGCCCCCGCCGCCACGCGCCGGCGCTGATCGCCGCGCCGGTTCGTGACCGGCGCTGCATTTTTGCGTCGCCACTGTGGACCTTTCGCAACAATTTTATCCCGCAAAAGGCAGTGATCGGCTGCCTTTTTTTTGTGCAATAGGCTTTCGTCATCCGCATGTTTCCAAACGCTCATCTTTCGTGAGCGATGTGGTGCCTTATTACCAGCTGACCTCGCGCCGAAAATTCCCGTGCAACCTCCGGGTGAAATGGTTTCATCACGATTTCGCATGATCCGATTTCCGCCGATGCGTTGGTTCCCGGGGAATTTCACGTTTTTGCGAGTTCGAGCGCAGTTTTGCCGCCCCCTTTATCGGCGGGCGGACGGGTTCTACCTCTGGGCCAGCAGAGATGCTCGTGGCCTCGGAAGGCCGGCGCCACGGACACGAAACGGTTCGGAAAAGGACTGACAAAGATGAAGACGCTTGCTTACCTCGCCGGTGCCACGGCTCTGGCCGCCGCATTCTCGGCCCCCGCCTTCGCGCAATCCGAAATCGCCACGGGCGCCAACGCCACCGGCATTTCCTCGGTCAACGAACAGATGAAGGATGTCGAAGAATCGGTTCGCGACGATTTCGACCGCTCGTCCGACGCCTATCGCTTCGGCAATCCCGAGCGCCGCGAAGGCCTGTTCGGTTCGGTCGCGCTGAGCTATGTCGGCCGCACCGGCAACAGCGAGAACCAGGACTTCAGCCTGGCCGGCCGCCTGTCGTCGAACCAGGGCCGCTTCTCGCAGTCGGTCGGTATCCTGCTTGAATACGGCGAGAACAACGCCGGCGACACGGATACCGAAAAGACCTATGTCATCTACGAAGGCATGTATGACATCAACGACCGCTTCTACGGCTTCGCCCTGGGTCGTCTGACGACCGACGCGCTGGCCAACGATCCGGTCAGCCTGGGCACCGACGAAAGCTTCGCCGATCTGGACGGCCGCCTGAAGCGTGACGCCTATTTCGGCGTCGGTCCGGGTTACCGCGTGATCAACACCGACACCACCGCCTGGCGCGTGCAGGCTGCCGTCGGCGTGCGCTACACCAAGGCCGTGGACGTGATCGACCCGGTCGCCGAGTCCTATGAATACAACACGGAAACCGAAGTCGGCTACCTGCTGTCGTCGCGTTTCTACCACCGGATCAACGACCAGTTCTTCATCACCAACGACACCGACTACCTGACCTCGGACGCGAACGATACCGCGACCAACGAGTTGGGTCTGAACTTCAAGATGACGGACGCCTTCGCGACCCGGATCTCCTACAAGACCGAATATGTCTCGGATCGGGCGACCCGTACCGACAACACGCTGGGCGTGTCGCTGGTCTACGGCTTCTGATCGAGCAGAATATCCCTCCTCTCTCCAGGGCGGCCTTCGGGTCGCCCTTTTTTTATCGGTGGGTGAGGGAAAGCGGTGGCGGGAACCGCAGCGACCGTGGCGGCGCAGGTTTCCCCGAAAGCCTGGATGTCCAGGTGGGAGCCGGATAACGGGACCAGGGCCCCGACAGAGCCAGCCCCCTCGGTGAAATTATAGGCCAGTGAGAAAAATGGCCGCACACGAGAAGAGCAGAAACCCGCCAGCTCCCTAGATAGGACGGCGGCCGCTGCGCCGCAAGGGCGGCGCGGGCTTGCAAGATGTTTCCGTTTCGTTCATGGTCGGGGCATGAACAGCGCCGCCGATCAACCTGGTGACCTGCTGCCCGTCCTGCCGGGCCAACGGCTGGCGCGCGGCGTGGCGCGGCTGCTGGCCGGGCTCGGCCATGCGGCGCTGCCGGAATTCGTGCCGACGGGCGGGTTGCGGGTCGATGTCATCTCGGTCTCGCCCAAGGGCGAGATCTGGGTCGTCGAATGCAAGAGCTGCCGGGCCGATTTCGTCTCGGATCGGAAATGGCAGGGCTATCTGGAGTTCTGCGACCGCTTCTTCTGGGCGGTGGATGCCGATTTTCCCGAGGAACTGCTGCCCGCGGGCTCGGGCCTGATCCGCGCCGATTCCTGGGGGGGCGAGTTGATCCGCATGGCGCCCGAAACCCGGCTGGCCGGGGCGCGGCGCACACGGCTCTTGCGCGACATCGCCCGGGTCTCGACGGCGCGGCTCTTGGCGCTGACTGATCCGATGGGGATCAGCGGCGCGGCTTCTTGACGCCCTTGCCCGGCTTGGCGGGACCGCCGATGCTGCGCGCGGCCTCGGCGGCGGCCAGCAGTTCCTCGGCGATCTCCTCGGCCTCCTCGGGGTCGAAATCCAGCGGCAGCTCGATATTCTCGGCCTCGACATAGATCCGGACCATGCCGTGGTCGGTGGGGCCGATCTGAAGATTGGCGGCGATGTCGCTTTGGCTGTTGATGCTCATGCTGGTTCTCCTGGCGCCTGGCCGGTGGATCTGGGGATTTTCCTTAACCCGCATGCGAAAATCCGGCAAGACGGGCTTGCACAGGCCGGTGGCTGGCGCTAGATACCCGCCTGTGCCGCCTTAGCTCAGTTGGTTAGAGCGCTAGATTGTGGATCTAGAGGTCCCCCGTTCGAGCCGGGGAGGCGGTACCACCGTAATCAGGCAGTCGGAACCCATGGCCACGGTCCAGAACAATGGCATCGCGGATGCGGCGCGGCTTTCCGTCGCGCCGATGATGGACTGGACCGACAGCCTGTGCCGCCGCATCCACCGGCTGCTGTCGCGCCGCGCGCTGCTTTATACCGAGATGGTCACCGCTCCCGCGCTGGTTTACGGCGACAGGGCAAAGCTTCTGGATTTCGACGCGGGTGAGCATCCCGTGGCGCTGCAACTGGGCGGCTCGGACCCGGCGCAACTGGCCGAGGCGGCGCGGATCGGCGCCGACTGGGGCTATGACGAGATCAACCTGAACGTCGGCTGCCCCAGCGACCGGGTCCAATCGGGCTGTTTCGGCGCCGTGCTGATGACCCGGCCCGAACTGGTCGCCGAATGCGTCGCGGCGATGATCGCCGCCAGTCCGGTCGAGGTCACGGTGAAATGCCGCATCGGCGTGGACGAACAGGACCCTGAGGCGGTGCTGCCCGACTTCATCGCCCGCATGCGCGAGGCGGGTGTGCGCCGCATGACCGTCCATGCCCGCAAGGCTTGGCTGCAGGGCCTGTCCCCGCGCGAGAATCGCGAGGTGCCGCCGCTGGATTATCCGCTGGTGCATCGCATGAGGCAGGCGTTCCCGGACCTGCACCTGTCGATCAACGGTGGCATCGCCTCGCTTGACGCCGTGCGCGATCATCTGGCGGCGATGGACGGCGTCATGATCGGGCGCGCGGCCTATCACCAGCCCTGGGACATGCTGGGACAGGCCGACCGGCTTTGGGGCGAGGAGCCGCGCTTTGCCGATCCGCTGGAGGCGGCGCGGGCGCTGCGCGATCTGGTCGAGGCGCATCTGGCAACGGGCGGGCGGCTGCACCAGGCGACGCGGCACATGCTGGGCCTGTTCCACGGCCGGCCCGGCGCACGCGGCTGGCGGCGGCAACTCTCCGAAGGCGCGTCGCGCGCCCGCGACCGGGCCGAGGCGTTGGCGGTCTATGACGCCGCGCTGGCCGAGGTCATGGCACCGGCCTGACCGTGCCCTCCTGCGCGGCCCAGTCCCGCATCGCCCGCACCAATGCCCGGCGACGCAGCGGCTGGCGCGCGCTGTCGAGATAATAGGCCAGCATCACCTCTCCGATCAGGAAGCGCAGGATCGGTGCCTGATCCGAGGCCATCAGGCCCCGCACCTCGGTCAAGGCCAGCCAGTCGGGCAGGGCGATCCCGTCCCGCACCCGCGCCGCCGGCTTTTCGCGCCGGCTTTCCAGCCAGACCAGCAGCCGCGCCATGTCGCGGGCCAGCGCCATCACCGCGCTGCCCTGCATGTCGATGGCGGTCAGCCGCAGCACGCCGGTACGGGGAGTGTCGGCAAACAGGTTGTCGGGCGTCAGGTCGCCATGGCAAAGCCCGCGCTCGACCTCGGCGCCGCGCAGCAGCTCGGCTTCGGCACGCATCCGCTGCATATGGCCGGCCACCAGGTCGCGGTCGATCCAGTCGCCCGAGGCCGCGGCGATCCGCGTCCTTAGCCCGTTCAGCCAGAAGCGCGGGCCGAATCTGCCGCGGGTGCGTGTGGTGCCGGCCAGTTGGCGTAGCCACGACCCCATGCGGGCGATCAGCGCGGCGCGCTGCGCATCGTCGGCCCCGGCCAGCAGTTGCGCGATGGGTTGGCCCGGTGCCGGGGCGGTGATCAGAATGCCCCGTTCGGGCAGCGCCAGCAGGGGCGGGGCGACGGCATCGAGATCCTGGCCCAGCACCTCGGCCGCCTGTCGCAGCCTCGCCTGGGCCTGCGCCACGCTGGCCGCAGGATCGGTGCCGCAGAATTGCTTGAGCCAGGCCGTGCGGCCATCCAGCCGGACCTGCATGACCAGCCGGTCGGGCCGGTCGCGCACCAGGCGCAGCGGCTCGATCCCTGGCAGGGCGGCCAAGGGATCAGGCGCGTTCGGCAGCCTTGGCCTCGTTCCACAAGGCGTCCATCTCGGCCAGGTCGCTGTCCTCGGGGCGGCGGCCCTGGGCGGCCAGCGCGGCTTCGATCGAGCGGAAGCGGCGGGTGAACTTGGCATTGGCCAGCCGCAGCGCCTCTTCCGGGTCGATCTCCAGATGCCGGGCCAGATTCGCCATCACGAACATCAGGTCGCCGAATTCCTCGGTCAAATGCGCGTGATCGGCGCTCTCCCTGGCCTCGACCAGTTCGCGGGTTTCCTCGACGATCTTGTCCAGCACCTCGGCGGGGCCGGGCCAGTCGAAGCCGACGCGGGCGGCACGGTTCTGCAGCTTGACCGCACGGGTCAGCGCCGGCAGGCCAAGCGCCACCCCGTCCAGCACGCCCTTTTCCGCCTTGGCGGCGCGTTCCCTGGCCTTAATCGCCTCCCAGTCCCTGATCTGCTGGGCGGCCGACTTGTCGCGGGATTCGTCGCCGAAGATATGCGGGTGGCGGTCGATCATCTTGTCCGAGATGCTGGCCACCACGTCGGCGAAATCGAACATGCCCGCTTCTTCGGCCATTTGCGCGTGAAAGACCACCTGAAGCAGCAGGTCGCCCAATTCGCCGGGCAATTCGTCCCAAGCCTCGCGCACGATGGCATCGGCGACCTCATGCGCCTCTTCGATGGTATAGGGCGCGATCGAGGCGAAGTCCTGCTCGATATCCCAGGGGCAGCCGCTTTGCGGGTCGCGCAGCGCGGCCATGATGGCCAGCAGCCGGCGGATGCCGGTGCGGTCCGCCGCATCGCGGGCCAGTGCGGGATGGTCCGGCGCGGGGTGGGTCGGCTTGTCCTCGGCCATCGTGATCCCCCTTGATAGGCTTGGCCCGCATTGACCTGCCACATGCGCGGCCCCATGTCCACGGCGCGCCCATGTCGCGTTACGCCCCGCGCGCGGTCCGGGCTTTCTTGCCATCGGTCCGAGCCGCGGATAGGGTGCGCGCCAATTCCGCCGGGGGACCGCCCGGAGACGACAGCACAGGGATAGACTTAATGCTCGTGACCCCCGCCTATGCCCAGGCCGCCGGAGGCGCTTCCGGCGCCGCAGGACTCGCCTCGTTCCTGCCGCTCATCCTGATCTTCGTCATCATGTATTTCCTGATGATCCGCCCGCAGCAGAAGCGCATGAAGGAACATCGCGCCATGGTCGAGGCGCTGAAGAAGGGCGACGAGGTCATCACCCAGGGCGGGCTGATCGGCAAGGTCACCTCGGTGCGCGAGGGCGAGCTGGAGGTCGAGATCGCCCCCGGCGTCAAGGTCCGCGTGATCCGCTCGACCGTGACCGGGCTCGTGAACCGCATCCAACCCGCCGCCGCCAACAGCTGAAGGCCGCATTCCCGCCATGCTGGACATCCCGTTCTGGAAGCGTCTGCTGATCCTGGGCCTTGTCGCCCTGGGTCTGCTTTATGCCACGCCGAACCTGTTCTATACCAAGGTCGAGCAGCATAACGACGCCATCACCGCCGCCGAACGCAACGGTTTCGAAACCCCCGAGGAGGCCGCGGCCCGCGCCGGCTGGCCGAACTGGCTGCCTTCGGGGCTGGTCAACCTGGGCCTCGACCTGCGCGGCGGCGCCCATCTTCTGGGCGAGGTGCACGTCCAGGATGTCTACAAGGCGCGCATGGATTCGCTCTGGCCGGAACTGCGCGACGCGCTGGTGGCGCAGCGCGAGGTGGTGGGCGCCGTCCGCCGCGTCCAGGCGCCCGAGGGCCAGCTTGCAGTCGAGATCGGCAATCCCGAACAGATGGCCAAGGCGGTCGAGATCGCCCGCGGCCTTGCCACCCCGGTCGCCTCGCTGACCGGCGCGGGGCAGAGCGATCTTGCGATCTCGGCCAGCGGCAACCGGCTCAACGTGCAGCTTTCGGATGCGGAAAAGGCCGCGACCGATGATCGCACCGTGCAGCAGTCGCTGGAGATCATCCGCCGCCGCATCGACGAGGTCGGCACGCGCGAACCCACGATCATGCGCCAGGGCAAGGATCGCATCCTGATCCAGGTGCCCGGCATCGGCTCGGCCGAAGAGCTCAAGGAGCTGATCGGCACCACGGCGAAGCTGACCTTCAACCCGGTGGTCAGCCGCATCGCCGACGCCAATGCCCGCCCGGGGCCCGGCAACGTGCTGCTGCCCTCGATGGACGAGCCCGGCGTCTATTACGTCATCGAGGAAAGCCCGGTCGTCACCGGCGAGGACCTGACCGACGCCCGGCCCAGCTTCGACCAGAACGGCGCGCCGGCGGTCGACTTCCGCTTTGGCCCGTCGGGCGCCAAGCGGTTCGGGGCCTATACCTCGTCCAATATCGGCCAGCCCTTCGCCATCGTGCTGGACAACCAGGTGATCTCGGCTCCGGTGATCCGGCAGGCGATCACCACCGGCTCGGGGCAGATCTCGGGCGCGATGAATGTCGACGAATCCACCCGGCTTGCCGTGCTGCTGCGCGCGGGCGCGCTGCCGGCCGAGATGACCTTCCTGGAAGAGCGCACCATCGGCCCCGAACTTGGCCAGGATTCGATCGATGCGGGCCGGCTCTCGTCGATCATCGCCACGGTCGCCGTGGTGGCCTATATGGTCGCGAGCTATGGGCTTTTCGGCGTCTTCGCCTCGATCGCGGTGATCGTCAACGTCATCCTGATCCTGTCGGTCATGTCGATGATGGGGGCGACGCTGACCCTGCCGGGCATCGCCGGCATCGTGCTGACCGTCGGCACGGCGGTCGATGCCAACGTCATCATCTATGAGCGCATCCGCGAGGAATTACGCGCCGGCAAGCGCATCGTGAAGGCCATCGACGACGGCTTCGGCGAGGCGATGAGCGCGATCATCGACGCCAACGTCACCAGCTTCATCGCGGCTGCGGTGATGTTCTTCCTGGGCTCGGGCCCGGTCAAGGGCTTTGCGGTCACGCTGACCATCGGCCTGGTCACCTCGGTCTTCACCGCGATCTACCTGACGCGGCTGATGATCGTGTTCTGGCTGGAATGGCGCAAGCCCAAAGAACTGATCTTGTAAGGGAACAGAACCATGGCATTTCGTCTGAAACTCGTTCCCGACAACACATCCTTCAACTTCTTCCGCTGGCAGTGGCTGACTTTCGGCGTCTCGGCCGCGGCCATGGTCGGCTCGGTCCTTGTCCTGCTGGTGATGGGGCTGAACTTCGGCATCGACTTCAAGGGCGGCACGACCATCCGCACCGAAAGCCCGACGGCCTTCGAGGTCGGCGAATACCGGCAGGCAATGAGCGATCTGGACCTGGGCGACGTCTCGATCACCGAGGTATTCGACCCCAGCTTCGGTGAGACCAAGCATGTCGCGATGATCCGCATCGGCACCACGGACGAGACTGGCTCGGTCACGCCCGCACAGCTGAACGAGATCGAGGCAGTGCTGAAGACCGTCGATCCGCAGGTGGCCTTCGCTGCGGTGGAATCGGTCGGTCCCAAGGTCTCGGGCGAGCTGATCAAGACCGCCCTTTACGCCGTGGGCGCGGCAACCATCGGCATCATGTTCTACATCTGGCTGCGCTTCGAATGGCAGTTCGCGCTGGGGGCGGTGATCTCGCTGATCCATGATGTGCTGCTGACGGTCGGGCTGTTCTCGCTGTTCCAGCTGCGCTTCGACCTGACCACCATCGCGGCGCTGCTAACGACGCTGGGCTTTTCGTGCAACGATACGGTCGTGGTCTTCGACCGGCTGCGCGAGAACCTGATCAAGTACAAGACGCGGCCGCTGCTCGACCTGATGAACCTGACCTGCAACGAGACGCTGTCGCGCACGATCATGACGGCCGTCACTACCGGCATCGCCCTGACCGCGATGCTGATCTTTGGCGGCGACGTGATCCGCGACTTCGTCATCGCCATGCTTTGGGGCGTGATCGTCGGCTGCTATTCGACGATCTATGTCGCCAAGAACATCGTGCTGTGGCTGGGCGTCAAGCGCGACTGGTCCAAGCCCGGTCCCAGCGAAAAGGCACCGGGCGAGGACATTCCCGCCGCCTTCCGGGACGCGCCCTGATGCCGACGATGCTGCCGACGGAATTTGCGGGGGCCGTGCCGGTGGACGGCTACGGCCCCGGCTTCTTTCGCGTCGGCGGCGTGGTGCATCATGGTGCGGTGATCGTCACCGCCGAGGGCGTGCAGCCCTGGGGCGGGCTCGAGGATCGCGCCGCCTTGCTGGCGCTGGCCGGCCGGGTGGATGTGCTGTTCCTGGGCATGGGGGCGGATATCGCCTTTCCTCCGCGCGCGCTGACCGCCGCGCTGGAGGAAGCCGGGGTGATGGTCGAGCCGATGAACTCGCCCTCGGCCGCGCGCAGCTACAACGTCACGCTGTCCGAAGGCCGGCGCGTGGCCTGTGCGCTGGTCCCGCTATGAACCTGCTTGCCGTCCGCGACCTGGCCGTGGCGCGGGGCGGGCTGCGTGCCGTCGAAGGCGTCTGCTTCAACCTGAACGCCGGCGGCGCGCTGGTGCTGCGCGGGCCGAACGGCATCGGCAAGACGACGCTTCTGCGTACCCTGGCAGGGTTGCAGCCGCTGGTCTCGGGCGTGATCGAGGCAGCACCTGATGCCATCGCCTATGCCGGCCATTCCGACGGGCTGAAACCGGCGCTGACCGTGACCGAGAACCTGCGCTTCTGGGCCGAGATCTTCGGCGGCCGGGATATCGACGCCGCGCTTGAGGCGATGAACCTGCGCGATCTGGCCAACCGTCCGGCCCATGCGCTTTCCGCCGGGCAGAAGCGGCGGCTGGGGCTGGCGCGGCTGATGGTGACGGGCCGCCCGGTCTGGCTGCTCGACGAGCCGACGGTATCGCTCGACCGCGATTCGGTGGCGCTGTTCGCCGCCATGCTGCGCGCCCATCTGGGGCGGGGCGGGGCGGCGGTGATCGCCACCCATATCGACCTGGGCCTGCCCGAAGCCGAGATCCTTGAGCTTGGCCCCTTCCGCGCCAGCGAGCTGCGCCGGCAATCGCGGCCGGCCGGCTTCAACGAGGCATTTGGATGAGGATGGGCGGATGAAGGCGCTACTGATCCGCGACCTGCGGCTGGCCACGCGCGCGGGCGGGGGCTTCGGCCTTGCGCTGGCGTTTTTCCTGATCGTCTGCACGCTGGTTCCCTTTGGCGTCGGGCCCGAGGGCGGCACGCTCTCGCGCATCGCGCCGGGCATCCTGTGGGTGGGGGCGCTGCTATCGTGCCTCTTGTCCCTCGACCGCATCTTCGCGCTGGATTTCGAGGATGGCAGCCTGGACCTGCTGGCCACGGCGCCCCTGCCGCTGGAGGGCGCGGTGGCGATCAAGGCGCTGGCGCATTGGCTGGTGACCGGCCTGCCGCTGGCGCTGTCGGCGCCGGTCTTCGGCCTGCTTCTGCACTTGCCGGGACCGGCCTATCCCTGGCTCGTGGCCTCGTTGCTCTTGGGCACGCCCGCGCTGTCGATGCTGGGCGCCTTCGGCGCGGCGGTGACGGTGGGGCTGCGCCGCGGCGGGCTGCTGCTGTCGCTGCTGGTGCTGCCGCTTTACGTGCCGACGCTGATCTTCGGGGCCGAGGCGGTGCGACGGGGTGCCGCAGGGGCCGATCCGATGACGGCTTTGGTCTTCCTGGCGGCGATCACGCTAGCCACATTGGCGCTGGCGCCCTTCGCCGCAGCCGCCGCGCTGCGCGTCAATCTGCGGTGAATGCGACCACTGGCCACTTGAGCGGGCGGCGTGCCCGATTTAGGAAGCAAACATGTCGATCTGGGAATATGCCAACCCCGTCAAGTTCATGCGCACCTCGGGTGCCATCCTGCCATGGGTGGTGGCCGGGGCGGCCGCCTGCACCGTCACGGGGCTGGTCTGGGGGTTCCTGACCCCCGAGGACTACAAGCAGGGCTCGACGGTCAAGATCATCTTCCTGCATGTGCCCGCCGCGCTGATGGCGATCAACATCTGGCTGATGATGCTGGTCACCTCGCTGATCTGGCTGATCCGGCGCCACCATGTCAGCGCGCTGGCCGCCAAGGCCGCGGCGCCGGTGGGTGCGGTGATGACGCTGATCGCGCTGATCACCGGGGCGATCTGGGGCCAGCCGATGTGGGGAACGTGGTGGGAATGGGATCCGCGCCTGACCTCGTTCCTGATCCTGTTCCTGTTCTATCTGGGCTACATGGCGCTGTGGGAGGCGGTCGAGAACCCGGACAGCGCCGCCGACCTGACCGGGGTGCTGTGCCTCGTCGGCTCGGTCTTCGCGCTTCTGTCGCGCTATGCGGTGAATTTCTGGAACCAGGGGCTGCACCAGGGCGCATCGCTGTCGATGGCGCCGGGCGAGCGCATGGCGGCGGTCTATCGCTATCCGCTCTACCTGACCATGGCGGGATTCTTCCTGCTGTTCCTGGCGCTTCTACTGATCCGCACCCGGACCGAAATCCGCCGCCGCCGTCTGGCCGCATTGCTGGCAAGGGAGAACCGTGCATGACCGAACTTGGCAAATATGCCGGAACCGTCCTGGCCGCCTATGGCGCGAGCCTGGTGCTGCTGATCGGCATCGTCGTCCAGACCGTGCTGGCCAATGCCCGCGCCCGCCGCGAATTGCAGGAGCATGAGCGCCGTGGCTAGGTTCTCGCCCATGATGCTGCTGCCGGTAGCGATCTTTGCCGGTTTCGCCGGGCTGTCCGGCTGGGCGCTGTTGCGCGACGATCCCGACGCGCTGCCCTCGGCCATGATCGGGCGCGAGGCGCCCTCGGTCGGCGAGGCCACGCTGCCGGGCAAGGTGCAACTGACCGACGAGATGCTGCGCCAGCCGGGCGTGAAGCTGGTGAACTTCTGGGCCAGCTGGTGCCCGCCCTGCCGCGCCGAACATCCGACCCTGACCGAGCTTTCGACCCGGCTGCCGGTCTATGGCGTGGACCTGAAGGATCCCGAGGGCGCGGCGCTGGGGTTCCTGTCCGAGCATGGCGATCCGTTCCATGCGCTGGCCGCCGATCCGCGCGGGCGGGTGGCGATCGACTGGGGCGTGACCGCACCGCCCGAGACCTTCATCATCGACGGTTCGGGCCGCATCCTCCATCGCCATGCCGGTCCGCTGGTGCGCGAGGACTACACGAACCGCTTCCTGCCCGAGCTGGAAAAGGCGCTGGCAGCCGAGTGATGGCGGTGCCGGGCTGGCTGCGGCCTTGCTTGAGTATTTGAGGAACGAAGAAGCCGTGCGGAACACCGGCGGCCTGCGCGCGTCGCCTGCACCGTCGCAGGAGTATTTGGGAAACGATGAAAGCCGGCGGGGGCGCGCGAAGGCTTTCCAAGCCTTGCTGCGGGCGCTAAGACGGCCGGGCTTGCAAGAGGGCCGCCATGTCGCAGAACCAGACGACCATCGCTCCGCAACCCGGTATCATGGAGATCTCGCTTTACGAAGGCGGGGCCTCGAAGGTGGCCGGGGTCGAGAACGTCGTGAAGCTTTCCTCGAACGAGAACCCCTTCGGGCCTTCGGACAAGGCGCGCGAGGCGGTAATCCGTGCCGCCCATGGCCTGCATCGCTATCCCAATACCGACCATGCCGGGCTGCGCGGCGCCATCGGCGAGGTGCATGGGCTTGATCCCGACCGCATCATTTGCGGCGTGGGTTCGGACGAGATCATCCATTTCCTCTGCCAGGCCTATGCGGGGCCGGGGACCGAGGTGCTGTTCACAGAGCATGGTTTCCTTATGTATCGCATCTCGGCCCATGCCGCGGGCGCGACCCCTGTGCAGGTGGCCGAGCGCGACCGGGTGACCGATATCGACGCGCTGATCGCGGGGGCGACCCCGCGCACCCGGCTGATCTTCGTCGCCAATCCGAACAATCCGACCGGCACCATGGTCGGCCTGCCCGAGCTGGAGCGGCTGGCCCGCGCCGTGCCGCAGGCGATCCTGGTGGTCGATGCGGCCTATGCCGAATATGTCGGGGATTACGACGGCGGCGCCGAGCTGGCGACGCGGCTGCCCAATGTGTTCATGACCCGGACGTTCTCGAAGATCTACGGGCTGGGCGGGCTGCGGGTCGGCTGGGGCTACGGGCCGCGCGAGATCATCGATGTCCTGAACCGCATCCGCGGCCCCTTCAACCTGTCCAACGTCGCGCTGGAGGGGGCCGAGGCCGCCATGCGCGACCGCGAGCATATCGCCCGCTGCCAGGCCGAGAATGCGAGGATGCGCGCCTGGCTGGCCGAAGCCCTGGCCGAGAAGGGCGTGCCCTCGGATACTTCCTGCGCGAACTTCATCCTGGCGCGCTTTGCCGATGCCGAGACCGCGGGGGCCTGCGACGAGTATCTCAAGACCCAGGGGCTGATCGTGCGCCGCGTCGCCGGCTACGGCCTGCCGCATTGCCTGCGCATCACCATCGGCGACGAGGCCTCGTGCCGGCGCGTGGCCCATGTCATCGGCCAGTACATGGCCGAGCGCGCGGAGAGCCGCTGATGGCCGTGATCTATGAGCGCGTCGCCCTGATCGGGCTGGGGCTGATCGCCGGTTCGATGTCGCTGGCCATGCGCGAGGCGGGGCTGGCGGACGAGGTGATCGGCCATGCCCGCAGCCCCGAGACCCGCGCAGCCGCGCGCGAGATCGGACTGGTCGACCGCGTTGCCGAGACCGCCGCCGAAGCGGTCGAGGGCGCCGATCTGGTGGTGCTGGCGGTGCCGGTCGGCGCCATGGGTGCGGTCGCGGCCGAGATCGCGCCGCATCTGAAGCCGGGCGCGACCGTGACCGACGTGGGCTCGGTCAAGCAGGCGGTGATCGAGGCGGTGGCGCCGCACATGCCCCCGGGCGTGCATTTCGTCCCCGGCCACCCGCTGGCGGGAACCGAGCATTCGGGTCCGCGCTCGGGATTTGCCGCGCTGTTTCGCAATCGCTGGTGGCTGCTGACCCCCGTCGAAGGCAGCGATCCGGCGGCTGCCGAGCGGCTGTCGGTGCTGATCCGCGCCATGGGTGCCAATGTCGAGCGGATGGATGCGGCGCATCACGACCTGGTGCTGGCGGTGACCAGTCATACGCCGCACCTGATCGCCTATACCATGGTGGGCGTGGCCGATCACCTCAAGCGGGTGACGGAAAGCGAGGTCATCAAATATTCCGCCGCGGGCTTTCGGGACTTCACCCGCATCGCCGCCTCGGACCCGACCATGTGGCGCGACGTGTTCTTGCAGAACAAGGAGGCGGTGCTGGATATCCTGGGCCGCTTTACCGAGGAGCTTTTCGTGCTGCAGCGCGCGATCCGCATGGGCGACGGCGCGCATCTGCACGATTACTTCACCCGCACCCGTGCGATCCGCCGCGGCATCATCGAGGCCGGGCAGGATACCGCAGCACCGGATTTCGGCCGCAGCCTGACGGCGGGCGAGGTCGCCAAGCCCTAGCGGCGCGGGAAGGCCGGGGCCGGACCCAACACCACCGGGCCAAGGCTCGTCTTGCCGTCGGCGAAGCTCAGCGGCAGGCGCAGCTCGCCCTCGGCAGGGGGCGGAAAGCTGAAGCCCGCATTCTCGGGCAGCGGCAGGTCCGAGATGTTCTTCAGCATCGTCCCGGCGAGCGTCACCACCTTGGGCGGGATCAGCCCGGCCGTGGCCGCGGCCTGCAAGAGCGGTTTCGCATCCCGGGTGTAAAGCACGACCCGGCCCTGGGCGCGGCCCTGCGCATCCGCCTCGATCCGGCCGAGGATGCGTGCCTGCACCGCGCCCAGGCGCAATTCGGCATCGTCGAGCTGCAACCCGACCGGCAGCGGCGCCAGATCGGGCGTAAGCGTCGAGGGCCGGGGCAGGGCGTCCAGCCAGACCCGGCCTGTGGCGTTCATGCTCAGCCGGCCCGGCAGCGGCAGGGTCGCGAACAGGCCGGGCTCCAGATCGTCGAGGGTGAGGTCCAGGTCGTAGGCCGCGGCCGCATCGGGCGGCGCATTCGCGTCCAGCGCCGCCAGTTCCGCATCGGCTTGCAGCCCTTTTGCCAGTTCTGTCCCCTCAATCGTCAACACGCCGGCACTGATCCCGGCAGAGGCCATGCCCAGCCCGTTCAGCGGCTGAACGCGCAGCCGGGCGGTGGCATCGGCAAGCCCGAGTTCCAAGGGGCCGGAGCCGGGGTCCAGCACCGCGCGGGGCGGTAGGGCCAGCCGCAGCGTGGTCGGGCGCAAGGGGGTCAGCCAAAGCTCGGCCTGCGGCAGCTCGATCCGGCCGGCCCCGGTCTGCAATTCCAGCGCCGAAACCCGCACCCCGATCCGCCGAGGGTCGCGCAATTCCTGCGCCGCACCCAGGGCCGCCATGGGCTCCTGGGCCGCGATCCGGCGCAGTTGCTGCGCCAGCAGGCTTTCGCCGCCCAGCCAGAGCCCGCCCAAGATCAGGGCAAGAACGATCAAAGGGGCAAGCAATCGGCGCATCCTGTCCTCGCGGTTTTCATGGCGTCTTGGAACGCCGGCCATGCTGTCCTAAGTTTTTCCTGACCGGATTATCTAGGGCGTCGGGGTAAAGAATGGGTGAACGGCGGGAGCATTGGGTCTTTGCCTATGGCTCGCTGATGTGGGATCCGGGCTTTCCCGTGGCCGAGATGGTGTCCGCGCGGCTCGACGGCTATGCCCGCAGCTTCTGCCTGCGCTCGGTCGTCTATCGCGGCACCAGCGAGGTGCCCGGGCTGGTCCTGGGCCTGGACGCCGAGCCGGGCGCCCATTGCCGGGGCCTGGCGCTGCGCGTGGCCGAGCCGGAATGGGAGGAGACGCTGGCCGCCCTGCGCGAGCGCGAATTGACGACCAACGCCTATGCGGAACTGTCTCTGCCCCTGGTGTTGGAGGACGGCCGCGCGGTCGAGGCGGTCGCCTATGTGATCCGCCGCGACCATGACCAATATGCCGGCCCCCTGGACCTGCACGAACAGGCCCGGATCATCGCCCGGGCGCAGGGCGGGCGGGGGCCGAACGCGGATTACCTGTTCAATACCGCCCGGCACCTGGCGCAGATGGGCATCGAGGACCACGCCATGGACGAATTGGCGCGGCAGGTGCGCGGCTTGCTGCATCCCGGCCGGGAATAGCGACGATCCGACCCGGCGACGACGCTTGGCAGGCGCGGGTCCGCCCTCTACAGTCGGGCCGAAAGCTGCAAGGGGGTCGAACTTGTCCCGAACCGACGCTGAACCGCCCGAAGATCCGCCCGCCGCGCCGGAAGGCCGCCGCTCTCGTGCTGCCCGGCTGGCGGCGACGCGCGAGGGGGGGCCGGGCGGAACCGGTCCTTCGCAGCCGCAATTCTCGCAGCCGGTGCGGCAGATCCTGCTGATGCTGATCGTGCTGGTGCTGGTCGTGGCAGGGGCCTGGTTCGCCTATGGCCGGATCGTCTCGATCTTTCATTCGAACGAGTATCTGAACGGGCTGATCCTCGCCGTCTTCGTCATGGGCGTGCTGGGCTGCTTCTGGCAGGTTGCCGAGCTGGTGAAATCGGTCAGCTGGATCGAGCGTTTCGCCGCCCGTCGCCGCAATGCCGCCGAACGCGGCGTCAGCGCCCCCGAACCGGCCGGGCCGGACGACGCGCCACGGCTGCTTGCACCACTGGCCGCGCTTTTGGGCCAGCGCGGGCCAGCCGCCGGCGCGATCTCGACCGAATCCTCGCGCTCGATCCTGGAATCGGTGGCGACCCGGATCGACGAGGCCCGCGACATCACCCGCTATCTGGCGAACCTGCTGATCTTCCTGGGCCTTCTGGGGACGTTCTACGGGCTTGCGACCACGGTGCCCGCCGTGGTGGACACGATCCGAGCCCTTGCGCCGCAGGATGGCGAGACCGGGCTCGAGGTCTTCAACAAGCTGATGACCGGGCTGGAATCGCAGTTGGGCGGCATGGCCACGGCCTTTTCCAGCTCGCTGCTGGGTCTGGCGGGCTCGTTGGTGGTCGGGCTGCTGGAGCTGTTCGTCGCCCATGGCCAGAACCGCTTCTATCGCGAGCTCGAGGAGTGGATGTCGGGGTTCACCCGCATCGGCCTGGGCGGCGCCGAAGGGCAGGGGCTGGGCGAGGCGGCGCTGGCCGGCTTCATCGAGCGGGTCGAGGCGCAGATGGCGGGCTTGCAGGAGTTCTACCTGCGCCGCGACGAATTGCGCGACGAGGAGGCCGCGGCCGCCGACCAGCGCTCGCTGGCGCTGGCCGAGGGGGTGGAGCGGCTGGCCGGCTTGCTCGGCTCGGATCGCGACCGGCTGGGCGAGACGCTGGCCGCCGAACGCGAGGCGACGGCGCAGGCGCTGACCGGGGTCGAGCAGGCGATCGGCGCCTTGGCCGCGCCGCGCCGCGACCCGGATCTGGTCGCCCTGCTTGATCGGCTGGCCGATGCGCCGCGCCATGATCCAGGGCTGCTGGCGGTGCTGGAGCGGGTCGGCGAAGGCCAGGCACGGCTTGCGGCCCTGGCCGAGGCACCGCCGCAACCGGGGATCGACGGTGCGGCCCTGGGCGAGGCATTGGAAAGGCTGGCCGAGGGGCAGGGCCGGCTGGCGGCGCTGGCCGAGTCCGGGGCGCCCGATAATTCCCGGCTGATCCGCGTGCTGGAGCGGCTGGCCGAGGGGCAGGACCGCATCCTCGAGCTTGGTGCGCAGCGGCCGGTTCCCGGCACCGTCTCGGGCGACGATCCCGAGGCGCGGATGCGGCTGCGCTCGATCGACGTGCAACTGGGCCGGCTGGTCGAGGAAACGGCCAGCGGCCGCGACGGGCTGGTCGCCGAGCTGCGCAGCGATCTGGCCGCGCTGACCCGCGCCATCCGCAGCCTGGAGCGCGGCGATGGGACTTAGCCGGGGCAGCGGCAACCGTTTTTCCGCCACGATCTGGCCGGGCTTCGTCGATGCGATGACGGCGCTTCTGATGGTCATGATGTTCGTGCTGACCATCTTTCTGCTGGTGCAATCGGTGCTGCGCGACCAGATCACCACGCAGGACAGCGAACTCGATCAGCTTGGCCGGCAGGTGGCCGAGCTTTCGGATGCGCTGTCCACCTCGCAGGCGCGGGCGGCCTCGCTGGACCGCGACCTGGGGGCCGAGCGCGAGCGGCTGCGGCGCTCCGAACAGGCCGTAACGGCCGCGCGGGCCGAGATCGACGCCCAGACCGAGGCCGCGCGACTGGCCGCCGCCCGGCGCGAGGCGCTGGAGGCGCTGATCGGCGACCTGCGGCGCCGGAACACCGAAACCAGGCAGCAACTGGACGAGACCGAGGCGGCCCGGCTGGCCGATGCCGCCGCGGCCGAGGCACTGCGCGAGCGGCTGGCAAAGTCCGACGCCGAACTGGACGCCACCATGCTGGAACTGGAGGCGGCGCGAAAGCAGGCCGAGGAAACCCTGACCCTGCTGGCCGCCGCCGAGACCGCCAAGCAGGAATTGGACGAGCAGGCCGAGGCCCGGGCCAGCGAGGCCGAGAAGCAGGCCGCCCTGCTGGCCCTGGCCCGGCAGCAGCTATCCGAGCAGGAGGCGCTGTCGGTCGAGGACCGACGCCGGCTTGCGGCGCTGAACCAGCAGGTGGCGCAGCTCAACAGCCAGCTGGGCAGCCTGCGCGCCGTGCTGGATGCCGCCGGAGAGGAGCGCCGCGAAGCCGATCTGCGCGCCGAGGATCTGGGCCGGCAGCTGAACGTCGCCCTGCTGCGCGCCGCCGAAGAGGAACGCAAGCGCCGCGCGCTGGAGGAAGAGGCGCGCAGCAAGGCCGAAGCCGAGGCCAAGGATCTGGCGCGCTATCGGTCGGAATTCTTTGGACGGCTGTCGCAGATCCTCGCCGGGCGCGAGGGGGTGCGGGTCGTGGGCGACCGCTTCGTCTTTTCCTCGGAGGTGCTGTTTGCGCCGGGCGAGGCGACACTGTCGCCCGAAGGCCGGACACAGGTGGCGCGGGTGGCGGACATGCTGAAACAGATCTCCGGCGACATCCCGCCCGAGATCGACTGGATGATCCGCGTCGACGGCCATACCGACAATCTGCCGCTGTCGGGGCAGGGGCGGTATCGCGACAACTGGGAACTCAGCCAGGCGCGGGCGCTGGCAGTGGTGCGCTATATGGTGGACGACCTGGGCTTTCCGGCGACCCGCCTCGCGCCCGCCGGCTTCGCCGATACCCGTCCGGTGGCGCAGGGCGACGCGCCCGAAGCCCGCGCCCAGAACCGCCGCATCGAATTGAAGCTGACCGAGCGCTAGCCGCCGCGCCGGCCGAAGCCGGCCCGGGGCTTGCGGGCCGGTTCAGCTTTCCTGCGGGGCGGCTTCGCGCGGCGGCCGGCCGATGATGTCGCGCAGCGCGTCCAGCTCGATGAAATTATCGGCCTGGCGGCGCAATTCGTCGGCGATCATCGGCGGCTGGCTGCGCATGGTCGAGACCACCGAGACCCGCACGCCCTGGCGTTGCAGCGCCTCGACCAGGGGCCGGAAGTCGCCGTCCCCGGAAAACAGCACCGCATGATCCAGGCGCGGTGCCAGTTCCATGGCGTTGATCACCAGTTCGACATCCATGTTGCCCTTGACCTTGCGGCGACCCAGCGCGTCGGTATATTCGCGCGCGGGTTTCGTCACCATGGAATACCCGTTGTAATGCAGCCAATCGACAAGCGGGCGAATCGGTGAATAATCCTCGTTCTCCAGCAATGCCGTATAATAATAGGCGCGGATCAGCTTGCCGCGCCTTTCGAATTCCTGCCGCAGCAGCTTGTAGTCGATATCAAAGCCCAGCGATTTTGCCGCAGCATAAAGATTCGACCCGTCGATGAACAACGCCAGCCGGTCGTCCTTGTAGAACACGATTCCCCCGAAATGTCTCGAAACCCTAATCAGAAAGACAACTTAGCCCTCGTGGCCCTGGGTGCAAACCTGCCTAGTTCGGCAGGTCTGCCGCTGGAAGGGCTGCGTTTTGCGTTGTCCAACATATTGAAATTACCTGCGGTTGTGCCGGTCGCCGTCAGCAGATTCTGGTCAACGCCGGCTTTTCCTGCCGGTTCGGGTCCCGAATATGTGAATGCGGCGGCATCATTTCGCTGCGATCTTCCGCCCGAACAACTTCTGCACGAATTGCACATGATCGAGAAAAAATTGGGCCGCAGCCGCGAAGGCCGGCGCTGGCAGGCGCGCGGGCTGGACCTGGACCTGCTGGCCCATGGCGATCTGGTCCTGCCCGATGCCGCGGAGCAGGACCATTGGCGCAGCCTGCCGCCCCAAGAACAGCCGCTGCGCGCGCCCGACCGGCTGATCCTGCCCCATCCCCGCCTGCAGGACCGCGGTTTCGTGCTGGCGCCCCTGGCCGAGATCGCGCCGAACTGGATGCATCCGCGCCTGGGACGCAGCGTGGCGCAGATGCTGGCCGCCCTGCCGCCCGAGGCTTTGGCGGGGATTCGGCCTGCAAGTGCTTGACATTTCCGCTGCGGGCGCCCACATATCCGGCCTCGCCCCTGCACCCCGATTCCAGCTGATAAGGTGACCGATGGCCCGCGTTACAGTCGAAGATTGCGTCGACAAGGTTCCGAACCGTTTTGACCTGGTGATGCTGGCTGCCCATCGCGCACGCGAAATCGCTGCCGGCAGCCCGCTGACCGTCGATCGCGACAACGACAAGAATCCCGTCGTCTCGCTGCGCGAGATCGCGGACGAAACCCAGCCCGTGGACGATCTGCGCGAGCGCATGATCGAGGCCCAGCAGACCCAGATCGAGGTCGATGAGCCCGAAGAGGATGCGATGGCGCTGCTGCTGGGCGCCGAGATGGACCGTCCGAAACCCGCCGACGAAGAGTCGGAGGAGCGCATGCTGCGCATGATGCTGGAAGCGCAGGGCAGGAACTGAATCCAAAGGTCTTCGGCACATCATGATCGACGTCGAAGACCTCATCGCGCTTATCCGCAATTACAACCCGCGCACCAATGCCGAACTGATCCGCAACGCCTATGAATACGGGCGTCGCATGCATGAAGGACAGTTCCGGCACTCGGGTGAGCCCTATTTCACCCATCCCGTCGCCGTCGCCGCCATCCTGACCGAAATGCGGCTGGACGATGCCACCATCGTCACCGCATTGCTGCATGACACGATCGAGGACACCCGCTCGACCTGGGCCGAGGTGGCGCATATCTTCGGGCGCGAGATCGCCGATCTGGTCGATGGCGTCACCAAGCTGACCAATCTGCAACTCTCGGGCGCGCATTCCAAGCAGGCCGAGAATTTCCGCAAGCTTTTCATGGCTATGTCGCGCGATCTTCGCGTGATCCTGGTCAAGCTTGCCGACCGGCTGCACAATATGCGGACGATCAAGTCCATGCGCCCCGACAAGCAGTCGCAGAAGGCGCGCGAGACCATGGACATCTATGCGCCGCTTGCCGGCCGCATGGGCATGCAATGGATGCGCGAGGAACTGGAGGACCTGGCCTTCAAGGTCATAAATCCCGAAGCGCGCAATTCGATCATCCGCCGCTTCGTCAGCCTGCAGCGCGAATCCGGCGACGTGATCCCCAAGATCACCGCCGATATCCGCGCCGAGCTGGAGCGCGAGGGGATCGAGGCCGATGTCTATGGCCGCGCCAAGCGCCCCTTCAGCATCTGGCGCAAGATGCAGGAAAAGCAGCTTTCCTTCTCGCGCCTGTCCGACATCTACGGCTTTCGCATCATCACCCGGACCGAGCCGGACTGCTATCGCACGCTGGGCGTGATCCATCACCGCTGGCGCGCGGTGCCGGGCCGGTTCAAGGATTACATCAGCCAGCCCAAGGCGAACGGCTACCGCTCGATCCACACCACCGTCTCGGGCCGCGACGGCAAGCGGGTCGAGGTGCAGATCCGCACCCGCCAGATGCACGAAGTGGCCGAGGCGGGCGTGGCCGCGCACTGGGCCTATCGCGACGGGGTGCGCACGGCGAACCCCTTTGCCGTCGATCCGGGCGAATGGATCGCCAGCCTGACCGAGCGTTTCGGCGAAGAGGATCACGACGAGTTCCTGGAACACGTCAAGCTGGAAATGTATTCCGACCAGGTGTTCTGCTTCACGCCCAAGGGCGACGTGATCCCGCTGCCCAAGGGCGCGACGCCGCTGGATTTCGCCTATGCGATCCATACCCGGCTGGGGTCGTCCTGCGTCGGTGCCAAGGTGGACGGCATCCGCGTGCCGCTGTGGACCCGGCTCAAGAACGGGCAATCGGTCGATATCATCTCGGCCTCGGGCCAGCGCCCGCAGGCGACCTGGCTCGACATCGTGGTCACCGGCCGGGCCAAGGCGGCCATTCGCCGCTCGCTGCGGCAAGAGGACCGGACCCGCTTCATCCGCCTCGGCTCGGAACTGGTGCGGGTGGCCTTCGAACATGTCGGACGCAAGGTCAGCGACAAGGCGCTGCGCACCGCCGCCAAGACCATGGCGCTGCCCGATACGGACGAATTGCTGGCGCGGATCGGCAGCGCCGAGATCTCGGCCCATGACGTGCTGACCACGCTTTACCCGGAACTCGCCGAAAAGCGCAGCGAGATCGACGCCCGGCGCGCGGTGGCGGGGCTGGAGGCGGATCAGGAATTCACCCGCGCGCCCTGCTGCAACCCGCTGCCGGGCGAGCGCATCGTCGGCATCACCTATCGCGGCAAGGGCGTGGTGATCCATGCCATCGACTGCCCGGTGCTGGCCGAGTTCGAGGACAGCCCGGAACGCTGGGTCGACCTGCATTGGCGCGAGGGCCAGCACCCGGCGGCCTATTCGACCATGCTGTCCCTGACCATCCGCCACGATGCCGGCGTGCTGGGCCGCATCTGCACGCTGATCGGCGCGCAGGGGGCGAATATCTCGGATCTGGAATTCATCGATCGCAAGCCGGATTTCTATCGCCTGCGGGTCGAGGTCGAGTTGCGCGACCGCGAGCATCTGCATGCGCTGCTGACCGCGCTGGAAACCGAAAGCGACGTGGCCCAGGTCTCGCGCATCCGGGATCCTTCCGCCCATATGAACTGAGGGCGCGGCGGCATGTTCAAGAGACGCAAGCCGCTGAGCTATGCTCAGATGTGGACCGAGATGTTCTATCCGCGCTCGGGCTGGAAGCGGGCGTCGAAATACGTGCTGCACCGGCTGCGCCGCCTGCCGGACCAGCCGCATCGGGTGGCGCGCGGCTGGGCCTGCGGCATCTTCATCTCGTTCACGCCGTTTTTCGGCTTTCATTTCATGGGTGCGGCGGCGCTGGCCTGGCTGATCCGCGGCAATATCCTGGCGGCGCTGCTGGGCACCTTCGTCGGCAATCCGCTGACCACGCCCTTTATCGCGCTGACCTCGGTGGGGCTGGGGCGCTGGATGCTGGGGGTCGAGGGCAAGTTCACCCCGCATCTGATCTTTGACGAATTCACCCGCGCCGGCAGCGAGCTGTGGAACAACCTGCTGGCACCGCTGAGCGCGGAACGCACGGCGCATTGGGACCAGTTGCTGCAATTCAACGAGCAAATATTCCTGCCCTATGCGGTGGGGGGCGTCCTGCCCGGCCTCGCGGTCTCGGTCGCGGCGCATTACATGACCGTGCCGCTGATCAAGGCCTATCACCGCCACCGCGAAAAGCAGATGGCCGAGCGCATCGCCCGCGCCAAGCTGCGGCGCGAGCGCGAACTGGCGGAAAGGGAACGGCCGGAAAGCTAGAAGCCCAGCCGGTCGCGCAGCGAATACCAGCTCATCCCGGCGACCAGCAGCGGCCAGCGCAGCGCGGCGCCGCCGGGAAAAGAGGGCGAGGGCAGGGCGGCCATGGTGTCGAAGCCCTCGCTCTGCCCCTGCACCGCCTGCGCCATCAGCTTGCCCGCCAAGGTCGCCAGCGCCAGCCCATGCCCGGAATAGCCGCTGGCCGACAGGCAATTCGGCGACGGCCGTGCAAAGCAGGGCATCCGGTTCATGGTGATCGCCAGCGTGCCGCCCCAGGCATGGGTCAGCGCCACATCGGCAAGGTTGGGATAGATTTCCAGCAGCGGCTTGCGCACCTTGGCGGCGATGTCGGTGGGAAAGCGATAGCTGACATTCTCGCCGCCGCCGAAGATCAGCCGGGTCTCGGGGTCGAGCCGCCAGTAGTTCACCACGAATTTCGTGTCATGCACGCCGATGGGCCTAGTCAGCACCTCGGCCGCGCGCGCGCCCAAGGGTTCGGTCGCGACGATGAAATTGTTGATCGGCATGACGCGGGCGGCGACATGGGTGTCGAGATTGCCCAGATAGCCATTGGCCGCAAGGATGACGTGATCGCAGATCACCCGGCCCTTGCCGGTCTGCACCACGCTCTTTTCGCCGGGCTTCCGGGCGTGGCGAATGTGATGGACGTGGCTCAACTCGCGAATCCGCGCCCCGGCGGCATCCGCCAGGCGTGCCATGCCGATCACCAGGTTCAGCGGATGCAGGTGCCCGGCGCCGTGGTCCAGCTCGCCGGCGGCATAGGCATCCGAGGGCACCAGCGCCCGGAAGGCATCGCGATCCAGCGCCTCGATCCGGTCATAGCCGTAATCGCGGGAAAGCCTGTCGATCATCGCGCGGGCATGATCGAACTCGACGGGCTTGCGAAAGGCATGGGCGATGCCGTCGGCCACCGGCACGCCGGCGCGCGCCGCCAGGTCGCGGGTCAGGCGCTTGGCCTCCTCGGCCATGTCCCACAGGCGATGGGCGGTCTCGACGCCCGCCATGCTCTCCAGATCATCGACCTCCAGCCGCTGGCCCGAGCCGAGCTGTCCGCCATTGCGTCCCGACGCGCCGAAACCGACGCGATGCGCCTCCAGCACCACCACGTCACGCCCCGCCTCGGCCAGGTGCAGCGCGGCGGAAAGCCCGGTATAGCCCGCGCCGACCACGACCACGTCGGCGCGCTCCTCGCCCCGCTGCTGGGGAAAGGCGGGCAGCGGATCGCGGGTCGCGGCGTAAAGGCTGGGCGGATATTCGCCAAGCCGGTCGTTGGAAAACAGCAGGTTCATGCGTCGGCCCTGGCCTTCTTCGTTCTTCAAATACTCATTCCGGCGGTCCGCGAATCTCCCAAGCTTGCCGATTCAGACGTTCAACAGCAGATGCTCGCGTTCCCACGGGCTGATGACTTGCAGGAACTCCTTGTATTCGTTGCGCTTGACGGCCTGATAGACGGCGATGAACTCGGCCCCCAGCACCTCGCGCATCGCCGCGTTCTCATCCATCAGGTCCAGCGCGTCGCCCAGGTTATAGGGCAGCTCGTCTTGCGACATATAGGCGTCGCCCAGGCATTCGGCGCGCGGCGCCTCGGCCTCGACCAGGCCCAGATAGCCGCAGGCGAGGCTGGCGGCGAGACCCAGATAGGGGTTGCAATCCATGCCCGCCAGCCGGTTCTCGATCCGCCGCGATTCCGGGCGAGAGATCGGGACGCGCAGCCCGGTGGTGCGGTTGTCGCGCCCCCATTCCAGGTTGATCGGTGCTGCGAAATCAGGGACATAGCGGCGATAGCTGTTGACATAGGGCGCCAGCAGCGCCACCGCCGCCGGCAGGTGCTTCTGCATCCCGGCGATGAAATGCATGAAGGCCGGGGTCTCGCGCCCCTGCACGTCCGAAAAGATGTTGCGCCCGTCGTCGATGCCGACGACCGAGTGGTGGATATGCATGGCGCTGCCCGGCTCGCCCTCGATGGGCTTGGCCATGAAGGTGGCGAAGCAATCGTGGCGCAGCGCGGCCTCGCGGATCAGCCGCTTGAAATAGAAGATCTGGTCGGCCAATGCGACCGGATCGCCGTGGTTCAGGTTGATCTCGACCTGGCCGGCGCCGCCTTCCTGCAGGATGCCGTCGATCTCGAACCCTTGCGCCTCGGCAAAGTCGTAGATGTCGTCGATGACCTTGCCGTATTCGTCCACCGCCGACATGGAATAGGCCTGCTTGGCGGCGGCGCGGCGGCCCGAGCGGCCCATGGGCGGCATGATCGGCTGGTTCGGGTCGATGTTGCGCGCGACCAGGAAGAACTCCATCTCGGGCGCGACGATGGGGCGCCAGCCGCGTTGCCGATACAGGTCCACGATGCGCTTGAGCACGTTGCGCGGCGCGATGGGCACCGGGTTGCCCGACTGGTCCGAGACGTCGTGGATGACCTGCAAGGTCACGTCCGCTGTCCAGGGCGCGGCCGTCGCGGTCGAGAAGTCCGGCGTCAGGATCATGTCCGGTTCGGTGAAGGCGCCCGAGGGGTTGTCGGCCCAATCCCCGGTGATGGTCTGCAGAAAGATCGAGTTCGGCAGGTAGAACCGTTCCTGATGCGCGAATTTCGAGGCGGGCATGGCCTTGCCCCGCGCCACGCCGGCGATGTCGGCGACGATGCATTCCACCTCGTCCAGCCGGCGCCCGGCGACGTAGTCCTGCGCGGCCGATGGGGTTTCGTCGATCCAATGCGGTTTCATGCGGCCCCCTGCCGGATTTGCGTCTGTGCCCGGAAAGCGGCGGGATCCTTGAAGAACGCCTCGATCCGGTCGGCGATGCCGGTCGATTGCCGCGGCGTGCCCATGCGGGCGCGGGCGATGTTCAGCAACGGCTCGGGCACCGTGCCGCGGGCACGATGCTCGATCAGCCCTTCGATGAAGCTGTCGGAAAACTCGGGATGTGCCTGCACGGAAAAGGCGCGGTCGTCATAGATGAGCGCGGCGTTTTCGCAAAAGGCGTTGCGGGCAAGCACCTCGGCCCCTTCCGGCCGCCGGATCACCTGATCCTGGTGCCAGGCGTTCAGCGTGACCCTCTCGCCGCCGAAATCGTAGTCCTGCGCGCCCACCGCCCAGCCGTCCGGGTGCTTGATCACCGCGCCGCCCAGTGCCTGGGCGATGATCTGGTGCCCGAAGCAGATGCCGACCAAGGGAACATGCTCGGCATAGGCCGCGCGGATGAAGTCCTGAAGCGGCGGGATGAAGGCGTGGTCTTCGTAGACGCCATGACGCGAGCCGGTCAGCAGCCAGCCTTGCGCGTCATGGACGCCTTGCGGGAACTCCATGTCCTCGACGTGATAGCTGGAGAATTCGAAGCCGCGCCCGGCAAGAAGGCGTTCGAACATGGTGTCGTAATCGCCCAGATTGCCGCGAAGCTCCTCGGGCGATTGGCCGCATTTGAGAATGCCGATACGCATGGATTGGCCTGTCGGTTGTTCGCCTTCAAGCTAGTCGCGAGGGCGGGCGCGGGCAAGGGGGGCTGCGACCTTCCGCGGGGCTGGCCCATGCCTGCGGGCCGCGCTAGGCTTGCGGCGAAACCAGCAGAAAGGATCGGCCATGCCCGGATTTCGCCCCGATGTGGACCCCGAGGGATTGCAGGAGTTCTCGGTCGTATTCACCGACCGCTCGCTCAATCACATGTCGCAGAAATTCCAGGGCGCGATGCGCGACATCTCGGCCATGCTGCGCGAGGTCTATGGCGCCGAGGCCGTGGCGCTGGTCCCCGGCGGCGGCACCTGCGCCATGGAGGCGGTGGCGCGCCAGTTCGGCCGCGACGCCCATGCGCTGATCGTCAGGAACGGCTTTTTCAGCTATCGCTGGAGCCAGATCTTCGAGGCGGGCGGCTTTGCGCGCCAGACCACGGTGATGATGGCCCGGCCGCAGGGCAACGAGCCCCGCGCGCCCTTCGCCCCCGCGCCCATCGACGAGGTGGTGGCCAAGATCCGCGACACCCGACCCGATGCCGTGTTCGCCCCGCATGTCGAGACGGCGGCGGGCATGATCCTGCCCGACGACTACATCAAGGCGCTGGCCGATGCCGCGCATGAGGTCGGCGCGATCATGGTGCTGGACTGCATCGCCTCGGGCGCGATCTGGGTGGACATGCGCGAAACCGGCGTGGACGTGCTGATCTCGGCCCCGCAAAAGGGCTGGTCGGCCTCGCCCTCGGCCGGGATGGTCATGCTGTCGCCGCGCGGGGTCGAGCGGCTGGAGACCACGGTCAGCGACAGCTTCGCGCTGGACCTGAAGAAATGGCGCGCGATCATGAAGGCTTACGAGGACGGCGGCCATGCCTATCACGCCACGCTGCCGACCGACGCGCTTCTGGGCCTGCGCGACGCGATGAACGAGACGCGCGATTTCGGCCTGGAGGCGGCGCGCGAGGCGCAATGGCGGCTGGGCGATGCGGTGCGTTCGGAACTGGCGCGGCGCGGGCTGCGCTCGGTCGCGGCCGAGGGCTTTGCGGCACCGGGGGTCGTGGTCTGCTATACCGACGATCCCGAGGTGCAAAGCGGCCGCAAGTTCCTTGCCGCCGGCTATCAGATCGCCGCGGGCGTGCCCTTGCAGGTGAACGAGGGCGAGGGCTTCCGCACCTTCCGCATCGGGCTGTTCGGGCTCGACAAGCTTGGCGATGTCGAGGGCACGCTGGCGCGGCTGATTCCCGCCTTCGACGCGGCGTTCTGAGGCCGGGCGCGGGAAATCGGGACGGGCGCGGGAACGATCTGCGCCCCTTCGGGGTTTGCCTTCCGAAAACCGATACAGCCCTGTGAAAGGACAATATCATGGCGAACCACGAAGCCACCGCCGACGAAATCAAGGCCAAGGCGCGCGACGCCGCCGACGATGTAGGCCGTCACGCCCGCCGTGCGGCCGACGAGGCCAACGAAGCCCTCGAGACCGCGCGCGAGCACGGCGCCGAACTTTACGAGACCGCCCGCGAGAAGGGGGCCGAATTCGTCGAAACGGCCAAGAAGCGCGGCGCCGAATATGCGGACACGGTGCGCGAGCGCGGCCATGAATATGCCGAGCGCGCCCGCGACGAGGCCCGCCGGCTTTATCGCCAGGGCGAACGCCAGGCGCATGAGGTCGCTGCCCATGCCGAGGAATATTACGACGAGGTTTCGGACATGGTGCGGCGCCATCCGGCGCAGGCGCTGGGGATCGCGGCCGGCGTCGGCTTCCTGCTGGGCCTGATCATCGCGCGCCGCTGAGCTTTCGATGTTCGACTATACCAGGAACCTGCAGCTTGCCCTGACCGACAGGCTGCGCCGCGCCGGGCTGGGCACCGGGGCGGGGGTGGCCCTGCTGATCGGGGCCGGCTTCCTGCTGGCGGCGCTGTGGACCTGGCTTGCCCATCATCTTGGCTGGGGGGCGCTTGGCGCCTCTCTGGCCATCGGCATCGGCTTCGTCCTGATCGGGCTGGTCGTGATGCTGGTGGCGAAAAGGGAGCGCCATCCCGTCCCGACCACCGACGAGCTGAAGGCCGAGGTCGAGCAGCGGCTGATGCTTGCCGCCGATGTCGCCATCGGAAAGGCCACAGGCGCGGCGGATGCGGCGCTGGAGCGTGCCTCGCAAAAGGCCAGCCTGCTGATGGAACAGGCCGAGCAGCGGGTGCATTCGGTGACCGACAGCCTGTCCTACAAGGCCGACCGCATGGCCGACCGGGCTGAGGCTCGCGTCTATGGCGCCGCGCGCCGGGCGGGCGAGGGGGCGGCGCGCAAGCTGGGCCTGCCGCCCGATGCGCTGCGCCGCGCCGCGGGACAGGTCCAGGGCGCCTCGCAGTCGCGGGCGGCGGCCATCGCGCCGCTGATCGGCGCCTTTGCGGTGGGCATGACCCTTGCGTCGCGCTTGCAGGCCCGGCGCCATCGCGACGAGCCGGATGAGGCGGAGGACTGGGATGACGGCCGCCATTGAGCGCTTCGGCCGCGCCGCGCCGACAAACGAATGACCCCGCCATTGGCGGGGTCATTCATGTCCAGGATGCGGGATGCGCGCCTGCCGTCAGGCGTTCGCCTCGCGGATCTTCTCGGCGGCGTCCTTGTCATAGGTCACGCCCGCCTTGTCGAAAAGCTGGTCCAACTCGCCCGACAGCGTCATCTCGGTGACGATGTCGCAGCCGCCGACGAACTCGCCCTTGACATAGAGCTGCGGGATGGTGGGCCAGTCCGAGAAATCCTTGATTCCTTGCCGGATCGTGTCATCGGCAAGCACGTTCACGTCGCGATACTGGACGTTCATGTAGTTCAGCACCCCGGCCACGCGGCTTGAAAAGCCGCATTGGGGCATTTCCTTGGTCCCTTTCATGAACAGGACGACATCGTCTCCGTCGATCGTCTCTTGGATCTGCTGGCGTGCATCGGTCATTCTGCTGGTCCTTGCTGAAGCGCCGCCACGACGCGACGCTTGCGGTTGATCTTACTCGGGTGCCTTGGTGGTCAGCGCAAGCGCGTGCAGCGCCCCGTTCGGCCCGTCCATATGGCCCTGCAGGGCGGCATAGACGGCGCGCTGCTGCTGCACGCGGTTCTGGCCGCGGAAGCTTTCGTCGATCACCTCGGCCGCATAATGGTTTCCGTCTCCGGCAAGGTCGGTGATCGTGATCTTGGCTTGCGGAAATGCAGCGCGGATCAGGGCTTCGATATCCTGGGCTTCCATCGCCATGGCGGATCCTTTCTTTGTTCTCTCTGATGTAGGGGAAGCCCGCGCGGGCCGCAAGATCGGCCGGCAGGGCATTGATGCCGGGCCGGGAAAACCGGCCTCAGCCGGATCGCGCAGGCCGCCGCCAGGGACACCGTCGGCGGGGCCCGGCATGGTGCGGGAACCGATGCCAGCCGGTGGGGAGTGGCCGGCGCGCCATCCCGGGCCGGCGGCCGGAACGCAAAGGGCCGGGCGAATGCCCGGCCCCATGATCCGTTTGGCTATTCCGCGATCACTCGCGGTTGCCGAGGAATTGCAGCAGGAACATGAACAGGTTCAGGAAGTCCAGGTAAAGCTGCAACGCACCCATGATCGCGGCCTTGCCCAGGAAGTCGCGGTCGGAATTCGCCAGTTGCAGATAGGTGTTCTTGATGTTCTGCGTGTCATAGGCGGTCAGGCCGGCAAAGATCAGCACGCCGATCGCCGAGATGGCGAACTGCATCGCGCTGGATTGCAGGAAGATGTTCACGATCATGGCGACGATCAGGCCGATCAGCCCCATCATCAGGAAGGTGCCCATCCCCGACAGGTCGCGCTTGGTCGTATAGCCGTAAAGCGACAGCCCCGAGAAGGCGATGGCGGTGATCAGGAAGGTCTGGATGATCGAGAAGCTGGTATAGGCCGCGAAGATCCAGCTGATCGAGATGCCCATCACCGCGGCGAAGGCATAGAACAGCGTCGTCGCACCCTGCACCGACAGCCGGTTCAGCGCGGCGCCGAAGGCGAATACCATGACCAGCGGCGCAAACATCACCACCCATTTCAAGGGCGACAGATACAGCGTCTTGCCGAACTCGGTCAGGTAATGGCCGTTGCCGAGCGCCCATTGCGTGGGCGTGTCGGAAAGCGCGAGCCCCGCCATGCCCCATGCGGCGCCGGCAGTGACCAGCATGCCCACGGCCATCAGGCCATAGACCTTGTTCATATAGGCGCGCAGGCCCTCATCCACGGCAGCCGAGCGCGTCGCGGTCCCGGCCGTGCGGATCGAATTGTAGTCTTGCATAGGTTCTCCCCGGTCGAAAATCGCGGTGCGGCCCGGATGGCCCACCATCCACGCAGATATTGGCAAAGGACGCCGGTTTTTCAATGCGCAACCGTCGGTTTTGCCGCCCTCTGACGAAAATTTCAGATGCTAATGATCACCTTGCCGGTCGAACGCCGGGTTTCGAGCAGTTCGTAACCCTCGGCCAGCCGCTCCAGCGGCAAGGTGGCGCCGACATGCGGGCGCAGGCGGCCCTGTTCGTAAAGCGCGAAAAGCGCGGCGATGTCCCGTCCCAGCAATGCGGGATCGAGCTTGCGATAGCCGCCCCAATAGAAGCCGTGGATGGCGATGTTCTTGACCAGGGCGTGGTTCAGGGGCAGGGCCGGGGGCTTGCCGCCGGCAAAGCCGATGACCAGGAAGCGGCCGCCGGGGCGCAGGGCGCCGAAGGCCGCCTCGCCGGGCGTGTCGCCCACGGGATCGTAGACCACGTCGACGCCGCCCAGATCGCGCAGCGCGGCGCGCAGGTCGGGGCAGGTCCCGCTGTCGATGCAATCCGTGGCGCCCGCGGCCCGCGCCGCCGCAAGCTTGTCGTCGCCCCGCGCCACCGCGATGACGCGCGCGCCAAGGGCGGCGCCGATCTCGACCGCCGTCAGCCCGACGCCGCCCGCAGCACCCAGAACGGCCAGGGTCTCGCCCGCGCGCAGTCCGGCACGCAGGGTCAGGGCGAAATGGCTGGTGCCATAGGCGATCAGGAAGCCCGCCGCCTCTTCATAGCTCATCGCGTCGGGAATCGGGTGGCAGCATTCGGCGGGAAACAGGTTGGCCTGCGCCATGGTGCCCTGGCTTTGCACGACGACGCGGGTGCCCGGCGCCAAGGGCACGCCCTCGCCCGCGGCCAGGATCTCGCCCGCACCTTCGAGGCCCGGGACAAAGGGCAGGGGCGGCGTCTCCTGATAGCGCCCCCCGGTCATCAGCAGGTCGGCGAAGTTCAGCGCGGCCGCCCGCATGCCGACCAGCACCTCGCCCGGGCCGGGCGGGGCCAGCGTCATCTCACCCGCGACAGGCGAGCCCGACATTGTCTTGATTTGCATCATTTTCCACGTCGTCCGCATGATTCCTCCCATCCTGCCGCCATGTTGCCTGGGTCGCTTTCTTCCATGTTTCCGGGGGGTTCGGCCATAGACATTCGGTGTTTGCGAGCGATTGTCTTTTTGGACAAGTGGCCATTATCGACCTCGAAAATCGCGGTAATGTGGTGTAGCGCCCGTTTAGATTGAGTGAGGTGTTACCATGAAACATAACGTGGATGTCCATGTCGGAAAGCGAATCCGTCATCGTCGATGGATGATCGGCATGACGCAGCAGCAGCTTGCCGAAAAGGTCGGGATCAAGTTCCAGCAAATCCAGAAATACGAGACCGGGATGAACCGCGTTTCGGCGTCGCGGCTTTGGGACATCGCGCAGGCCGTGGACGTGCCGGTCAGCTTCTTCTTCGAAGGGCTCGATGACGGCCATGTGCATAACGCGGTCGAGGGCGACATCCTGGCCGACAAGGAAGCACTGCAACTGGTGCGCGCCTATTACGCCATGCCCGAGGCGCAGCGGCGCCAGATCTTCGAACTCGCCCGCGTGCTGTCGGACGCGGCCTGACACCAGCCGCCGTTCCGGGGCTTTCGCTTGCGGGACACTGCGGCTAAACCTGCGCCCGAAGCATATCCGGGGTGCAGGTCATGACAAGCGCGAACAAGACCAATCCTGTCGAAGGGGCCGAGCGGATCGTGGCCGTGGCGCATCGCCTTGCCGATGCGGCCCGCACCGAGACGCTGAACCTGTTCCGAAGCCCGGCGCTGCGGCCCGACAACAAATCCGCCACCGGGTTCGATCCGGTGACCGAAGCCGATCGGGCCAGCGAACGCGCCATGCGTGCCATCCTGGCCGTCGAATGCCCCGAGGACGGCATCCTGGGCGAGGAATACGGCAGCCGGGACGGACAAAGCGGCCTGACCTGGGTTCTTGATCCGATCGACGGCACCCGCGCTTTCATGGCCGGGGCGCCAAGCTGGGGCGTGCTGATCGGGCTCAGCGACGCTCAAGGCCCGGTCTATGGCATCGTCGATCAGCCGCATCTGGACGAGCGCTTCGAGGGCGGGCTGGGCCGCGCGCGGCTGATCTCGCGCCATGGGACCAGCCCGCTGCGGGCGCGGCAGGGGGTCGCGCTGGCAGAGGCGACGCTGATGACCACCTATCCCGAGGTCGGCAGCCCCGCCGAACATGCCGCCTTTTCCCGCGTCGCGGCGCGGGCGCGGCTGGTGCGCTATGGGCTCGACTGCTATGCCTACGCGCTTCTGGCTGCGGGCCATGTCGATCTGGTGATCGAGGCCGGGCTGCAACCCTATGACGTGGTCGCGCCCATTGCCGTGGTGCAGGCGGCGGGTGGCGTGGTGACCGACTGGCAGGGCGGGCCGGCGCATGGCGGCGGCACGATCCTGGCCGCGGGGTCACATGAATTACATGCCGAGGCGCTAGCCCTGCTGAAGGGCGATTGAGGCCCGGAGGCAGGCCCCTTATGGTGCCTCTCCGACCGACTTGCCCAGACCGCAATCCTCGTCGCAAGACCCGAACCCCGAGGAGCCAGCCGATGACCGAGCCGCGCGAAGCCGAGACGGATGCCCCCGAAACCGATTTCCAGCTGAGCCGGCAGGATCTCGATGCGATCAACAAGGCCATCGACGATGGCGACGGGCCGACGCTGGATGCGCTGCTCGAGCCGGTGCATGCCGCCGACATCGCCGACCTGATCGAGCAGCTGACGCCGCCGCGACGGCGCGAATTCCTGAATCTCTATTCGGGCGAGATCGACGGCGAGATCCTGTCCGAGATCGACGAATCCATCCGCGACGAGGTCATCGAGCAGTTGCCGCACGAGGTGCTGACCGAGGCCGTCCGCGAGATGGACAGCGACGACGTCGTCGACCTGATCGAGGACATGGAGGCGCCCGAGCAGCAGGCGATCCTGGCGGCGCTGGACGAATCCGACCGCGCCGCGGTCGAACGCTCGCTGACCTGGCCCGAATATTCGGCCGGCCGCCTCATGCAGTCCGAGGTCGTCACCGCGCCCGGGCACTGGAGCGTGGGCGAGACCATCGACTTCCTGCGCGGCGAGGAATGGCTGCCCGACCAGTTCTATCATGTCGTGCTGGTCGATCCGCGTCGTCACCCCACCGGCTATGTCACGCTGGGCAAGCTGCTGGCCTCGCGCCGCGACGTGCTGCTGCGCGACATCACCGAGGACAGCTTTCGCACCATCTCGGCCCGGCAGGACGAGGGCGACGTGGCCTATGCCTTCAACAAGTATCACCTGATTTCGGCCCCGGTGGTGGACGACGACGACAGGCTGGTGGGCGTCATCACCATCGACGACGCCATGTCCGTGCTGGACGAGGAGCACGAGGAGGACTTTCTGCGCATGGCCCGCGTCTCGGACGAGAGCCACGTTTCGGACGGCCCCTTCCAGACGGCCCGCCAGCGCCTGCCGTGGCTGGTGATCAACCTTTGCACCGCCTCGCTTTCCGCACTGGTGATCTCGCGCTTCGAATCGACGCTGGCGCAGCTTGTCATCCTGGCGGCGCTGATGCCCATCGTGGCCTCGACCGGCGGGATCGCGGGGACGCAATCGCTGGCCGTGGCGGTGCGGGCGCTTGCCACGCGCGAGCTGACCAGCGCCAATGCCCGCCGCGTGATCCTGCGCGAACTGTTTGCGGGGCTGCTGAACGGCGTCGGCCTGGCCCTGATCCTGACATTGGCCGGCGCGATCATTCTGGGCAGCCTGCAGATCGGGCTGGTGCTGGGCATGGCGATGATCGCCAATCAGGTCGTCGCGGCGATGGGGGGCGTGCTGGTCCCGCTGGGGCTGAGCAAGCTTGGCCTCGATCCGGCACTGGCCTCGGGGACGTTCGTGACCACCATGACCGACATGATGGGATTTTTCGCCTTCCTGGGGCTGGCGTCATGGGTGCTGGTGTGAAGGGCGGGCTGCGCCAGGCGGCACTGTCCGCACGCGCGCAGGGCGGCGACGACGCCGCGCTGACGCGCCATCTGATCGCGGCGCTGGCGCCCCATCGCGGCAAGGTGCTGGCCGGCTATTGGCCGATGCGGGGCGAGGCCGATCCGCGCCCGGCCATGGCGGCGCATGAGGGGCCGGTCTGCCTGCCGGTGGTGACGGGTCCGGCGCGGCCGCTGGAGTTCCGGGCCTATGACGGCCGGCTGGAGCCCGGCCGCTTCGGCACCAGCCATCCCCCGGCCGATTCGCCGGTGCTGGTCCCCGAGGTGCTGATCGTGCCGCTGGCCGGGTTCGACCGCGCGGGCCACCGGCTGGGCTATGGCGGCGGCTTCTACGACCGGACCCTGGCCGGCCTGCGTGCCCTGCGGCCGGTCGCGGCGATCGGGCTGGCCTATGCCGTGCAGGAGATTCGCGCCATTCCGGCCGAGGCGACCGACCAGCCGCTGGACCTGATCGTCACCGACCGGGGTGTCATCATGCCGCAGCCGGAAAAAACCCAGGGCGCGAATATGGGAACGAAATTGCAACCCTGATGCCTGCCTGCTGGGGATAAGCCTGTGGAAAATAGGTGAGCGGCTGCGAAGAACCCTAGCAGATCGCTTGGATTTTCACCTCCCGCCGGAATTTGCCACTTGTTAACAATGCAGTTGCAGCGAATCTGATGCACCGTCAGGGGGCCGGAAACGGTGCCGGTGTCCAGTAAAAATTTTGATTGAAATGCGGCATGTCTCGGGTCAATTTGTGGCTCAGGCCGACGACGCCACCAGATCTTGTGTCCCTCTCGACATCCGATCCGGTCAGGCGGCAAACGGCAGAGATCAGAAAAATGGCTTTCGGGGTGCCGGACCATCCGGTTGCCGGGACCGCATTTTGCGGTGCGGCGGCGGAGCGGCGCGCGGCCCGGACGGATGAAGGGGACAGTCAAGGCATGCGGATCGAACGGCGCTTCACCACGGCCGAGAGCGGGGCTTACGGCGCGCTTTCCTTTACCACCACCACCAGCGAGATCCGCAACCCGGACGGCACCGTCGTGTTTCGCAACGATTCGGTCGAGGTGCCGCAGGGCTGGAGCCAGGTCGCCTCGGACGTGATCGCCCAGAAATACTTTCGCAAGGCCGGCGTGCCGGCGCGTCTGAAGCGCGTCAAGGAAAAGGGCGTGCCGGAATTCCTGTGGCGCTCGGTCCCCGACGAGGAGGCGCTGGCGAAACTGCCCCAGGAGGCGCGCTTCGGCGGCGAGACCAGCGCCCGCCAGGTCTTTGACAGGATGGCCGGTGCCTGGGCCTATTGGGGCTGGAAGGGCGGGTATTTTTCCAGCGAGGACGACGCCCGCGCCTATTACGACGAGATGCGCCATATGCTGGCGGCGCAGATGGGTGCGCCGAACAGCCCGCAATGGTTCAACACCGGCCTGCATTGGGCCTATGGCATCGACGGCCCCGGCCAGGGCCATTTCTATGTCGATTACAAGACGGGCAAGCTGGTCCGGTCGGACAGCGCCTATGAGCATCCCCAGCCCCATGCCTGCTTCATCCAGTCCGTCGCCGACGACCTGGTGAACGAGGGCGGCATCATGGACCTGTGGGTCCGCGAGGCGCGGCTGTTCAAATACGGCTCGGGCACGGGCACCAATTTTTCGTCCCTGCGAGGGGAGGGCGAGAAACTGTCGGGCGGCGGGAAATCTTCGGGGCTCATGGGCTTCCTGAAGATCGGAGACCGCGCAGCCGGCGCGATCAAGTCGGGCGGAACGACCCGGCGCGCGGCAAAGATGGTGATCTGCGACATGGATCACCCCGACATCGAGCAGTTCATCAACTGGAAGGTCATAGAAGAGCAGAAGGTCGCCTCGCTGGTGGCGGGCTCGAAGATGCATGAGCGCGAGCTGAATGCCATCTTTGCCGCCATCCGCGAATGGGACGGCAGCGTCGAGGATGCCACCGATCCGGCGAAGAATGCTGTGCTGAAATCGGCCATCCGTTCGGCAAAACGCGTGATGATCCCGGAGACCTATATCAACCGGGTTCTGCAATATGCCCGGCAGGGCTTTGATTCGATTGAATTCCCGACCTACGATACCGATTGGGACTCGGAAGCCTATGTCTCGGTCTCGGGCCAGAACTCCAACAACTCGGTGCGGGTGACGGATGCCTTCCTGCGGGCCGTGCGCGACGACCTGCCCTGGGAACTGGTCCGGCGCACCGACGGCAAGGTGGCCAAGACCGTCTCGGCGCGCGAGCTATGGGACCAGATCGGCCATGCCGCCTGGGCCTGCGCCGATCCGGGCATCCAGTTCCACGACACCGTCAACGCCTGGCATACCTGTCCCGAGGACGGGGCGATCCGCGCCTCGAACCCGTGCAGCGAATACATGTTCCTGGACGATACGGCCTGCAACCTGGCCTCGATGAACCTGCTGAGCTTCTGGAGCGGCAAGGAATTCGACGCCGACGGCTATGTGCATGCCAGCCGGCTGTGGACAGTCACGCTGGAAATCTCGGTCATGATGGCGCAGTTCCCCAGCAGGGAGATCGCGCAGCGCAGTTATGATTTCCGCACCCTGGGCCTGGGCTATGCCAATATCGGCGGGCTCTTGATGAACATGGGCCTTGGCTATGACAGCGACGAGGGCAGGGCGCTTTGCGGTGCGCTGACTGCGGTCATGACCGGGGTGAGCTATGCCACCTCGGCCGAGATGGCGGCGGAGCTGGGGCCGTTCCCCGGCTATGGCAAGAACGCCCAGCACATGCTGCGGGTGATCCGCAACCACCGCGCGGCCGCCTATGGCACAGGCGCCTATGAGGGCGTGAACGTGCGCCCGGTGGAGCTGGATACCGCGAACTGCCCCGATCCGCGCCTTGTGGCGCTGGCGCAGGGCGCCTGGGACGAGGCGCTGACGCTGGGCGAGGCGCATGGTTATCGCAACGCCCAGGCCACGGTGATCGCACCGACCGGCACCATCGGGCTGGTGATGGATTGCGACACCACCGGCATCGAGCCCGATTTCGCGCTGGTGAAGTTCAAGAAGCTGGCCGGCGGCGGCTATTTCAAGATCATCAACCGCTCGGTCCCCGCGGCGCTGGAGACGCTGGGCTACGGCTCGGCCCAGATCGAGGAAATCATTGCCTATGCGGTGGGTCATGCCAGCCTTGGCAACTGCCCGGACATCAACCATGCCAGCCTGATCGGCCACGGCTTCGGCCCGCGCGAGCTGGAAAAGGTCGATGCGGCGCTGGCCTCGGCCTTCGACATCCGCTTCGTCTTCAACCAGTGGACGCTGGGCGAAGCCTTCTGCCGCGAAACGCTGGGCATCCCGGCGGAAAGGCTGAACGACCCGACCTTCGACCTGCTGCGGCACCTGGGCTTTACCCGGGCGCAGATCGATGCGGCGAACGACCATGTCTGCGGCACCATGACGCTGGAGGGCGCGCCGCATCTGAAGCCCGAGCACTATTCGGTCTTCGACTGCGCCAATGCCTGCGGCAAGAAGGGCACGCGCTATCTGTCGGTGGAAAGCCATATCCGCATGATGGCGGCGGCGCAGAGCTTCATCTCGGGCGCGATCTCCAAGACCATCAACATGCCCAACTCGGCCTCCATCGCCGACGCGCTGGCCGCCTATGAGCTGAGCTGGTCGCTGGGCATCAAGGCCAATGCGCTTTACCGCGACGGCTCGAAACTGTCGCAGCCGCTGGCCTCGGCGCTGGTCGAGGACGACGAGGAAGCCGAAGAGATCCTGGCCACCGGCAGCGCGCAGGAAAAGGCCACGGTCCTGGCCGAGAAGATCGTCGAGCGGATCATCGTCAAGGAGGCGGTGCGCAACCATCGCGAAAAGCTGCCGCAGCGCCGCAAGGGCTATACCCAGAAGGCGGTGATCGGCGGGCACAAGGTCTATCTTCGCACCGGCGAATACGACGACGGCAAGCTGGGCGAGATCTTCATCGACATGCACAAGGAAGGCGCGGGCTTCCGGGCGATGATGAACAATTTCGCCATCGCCGTGTCGGTGGGCCTGCAATATGGCGTGCCGCTGGAGGAATTCGTCGACGCCTTCACCTTCACCCGCTTCGAGCCGGCGGGCATGGTGCAGGGCAATGACAGCATCAAGAACGCGACCTCGATCCTGGACTACGTGTTCCGCGAACTGGCGGTCTCCTATCTGGACCGCACGGATCTGGCGCATGTGAAGCCGCAGGGCGCGCGTTTCGACGACCTGGGCGGCGGCGAGGCCGAGAGCCAGCCCAATGTCGCGCCGGTCAGCGAGGGCGCCTCGCGTTCGCTGGAGATGCTCAAGCAGATCAGTTCGACCGGCTATCTGCGCAAGCGGCTGCCGCAGGATCTGGTGGCGCTTCAGGCCGGCGTCTCGGTCGCGGCGGTCTCGACCGCCGAAGGCGCGGCGGCGGTGGGGGTCGTGACCATGGACGCGCGCGCCAAGGCCCGGATGCAGGGCTATGAGGGCGATCCCTGCGGCGAATGCGGCAACTATACGCTGGTCCGCAACGGCACCTGCATGAAGTGCAACACCTGCGGCGCGACCAGCGGTTGCAGCTGAGGGCGATCCAGGTCCGGGCCGGGTCCGGGCGCAGCGCGCGGCCGGACCTTTCCGAAACGAACAGGGGCAAGACATGGAACTGATCGTCGGCACCAGGCGCATCACCCCCGCCGCCATCCATCCGATTCCCGGCGGGGTCGAGGCCGAGTTGCGGGGCGATGCGGTCCTGCCGCTTCTGGACGAAGCCTTTCAGGGCGGCGGCCGGGTCGAGATGCTGGGCGGCGGCATGGACCGCCGGCCGATGGATGTGGCGGGCATCGAGATGCGCGGCGCCTCGACCCTGGTCACGCTGCTTTGCGCGGGCGAGGCGCCGCGGCTGAACTGAAGATCATCGCTGCGATGAAACCTGTTCCGCGTCCCTTGGGCCGCGGAACTTTTTTATGCTCCGGCACTTACGCCCGGCATTGCCTGCAAGTCACGATCAGTTCATTCTTTGCGAGCGTGGTTCATTTGCAACGGGCTCGAAAATCCCCTTGAACATGAGCATATTGCCAGGAGACCGGGTAGCGCCGCCCCGGCATGGAAGGAGACAATCCAGATGAACAGACCCTCTTCCCGCCATTTCCTGACTGCGTCCAGCCTTGCCTTGCTCATGGCGCTGACGCCGGCCTTCGCGCAGGAGCCGGCGACGCCCGGCGCAGAGGCCGCACAGGAAGCCGCAAACAGCAACGAGCCGCTGACCGCACCCGACAGCCAGGCGCGCCAGCAACAGGTGATGCCGGAAAGCTTTGCCGACCTGGTCGAAAAGGTCAGCCCGGCGGTCGTCAACATCACCACCACCTCGACCGTTTCGACGCCCCTGGCGCGCGGGCCGCAACTGCCCGAGGGCAGCCCGTTCAGCGACCTGTTCCGCGAATTCGGCTTTCCGGGCTTCCCGCCGGGCGAGGGCAATCCCTTCCAGCGCGGGCCGCAGCGCGAGCAACGCTCGAACGCGCTGGGTTCGGGCTTCGTCATCTCGCCCGACGGGCTGATCGTGACCAACAACCATGTCATCGACGGCGCCGACGAGATCGAGGTCGAGTTCTTTTCGGGAAAACGACTGCCTGCCCAGGTGATCGGCAAGGACGACAAGACCGACGTCGCCGTGCTCAAGGTCGAAAGCGACGATCCCTTGCCCTTCGTCAAGTTCGGCGACAGCGACAGGGCGCGGGTGGGCGACTGGGTGCTGGCGCTCGGCAACCCGCTGGGGCAGGGCTTCTCGGCCTCGACCGGCATCGTCTCGGCGCGCAATCGCGCACTTTCGGGGACTTATGACGATTTCATCCAGACCGACGCGGCGATCAACCGGGGCAACTCGGGCGGGCCGCTCTTCAACCTGGATGGCGAGGTGATCGGGGTGAACACCGCGATCCTGTCGCCCAATGGCGGCTCGATCGGCATCGGCTTCTCGATGGCCTCGAACGTGGTCAGCAAGGTGGTCGAGCAGCTTGAGGAGTTCGGCGAGACCCGGCGCGGCTGGCTGGGCGTCAAGATCCAGCCGGTGACCGACGACATCGCCGAATCGCTGGGCCTGTCCGAGGCCAAGGGGGCCATGGTCACCGACGTGCCCGCCGGGCCGGCCGCCGATGCCGGGATGAAGGCCGGCGACGTCATCACCAGTTTCGACGGCGGCGAGGTCAAGGATCCGCGCGATCTGGTGCGCCGCGTGGCCGACGCCCCGGTGGGCGAGGCGGTCGCGGTCGTGGTCCAGCGCGAGGGCGAGCCGGTCGAGCTGCAGGTGACGCTGGGTCGGCGCGAGCTGGCCGAGGGCACCGGCAGCGGCAAGGTCAGCAGCGCCGAGGAAACCGCGAGCGACGTGATGGGCATGACGCTGGCGCCGCTGACGCCGGAAATCGCCGCCGAGCTGGGGGTTTCGCGCGACATGCAGGGGCTGGTCGTGCAATCGGTCGACCCAAGCGGCGCGGCCGCCGACAAGGGGTTGGTCGCGGGCGATGTCATCACCGAGGCGGGCCAGCAGCCGGTCGCGACGCTGGCCGATCTGGAGGGGCGCATCAAGGAGGCGCGCGAGGCCGGGCGCAAGTCCATCCTGGTCATGGTGCGCCGCGCGGGCGAGCCGCGCTTTGTCGCCCTGCCGGTGGGATGAGCGCATGAAAAAGGGCCGGGGATGACCCGGCCCGATCCTCTCGGGGCGCCTTGGGCGCCCCTTTTTCATCTTGCTTATTGCTGGGGCGCTTCGGCAGGAGCGGCGGCCGGAGCCGGCGCGGCGGCGAGATCCTTGTTCGCCTCGACCAGCGCGTTCATGCCGGCGGTGAAGCCGCTCAGCGACAGCGGCAGCTTGACCATCTGTTCCTGCGGCGCGCCGAAGGGCAGCAGCGAGAGGGTGGCAGCCTTGCCGCGCTTCAGCGGGCCAAGATCGGACTCGGCCATGCCGATGCGCGACACGCAGCCGACCTGGGCGCAAAGCAGGAAGGGATAGCGCGATTCCTTGCCCGAATCGACCTGAAGGCCAAGCCCGGCCTGAAGATCGGTCTCGAGCGGCGCGATAAAGGTGATCACGGCCTGCACGTTGCCGGTCATCGGGATGACCGAAGCCTCGGCCACCGGGGAATTCTTGTCGTCCCTGAGCAGCTGGTAGAGCTCGCAGGGGTCCTTGCCGTCCTCGGTCTTCATGCAGCGCAACGTCCAGTCGCCATGGGTCGATCTGGCATAGGGCTGGCCGACCTGCGGCTCGTCGCTCTCGGCGGCCTGCGCCTCGGGTGCGGCTTCGCCGGCAGGCGCCTCGGCAGCGGGCGCTTCGGCGGCCGGCTCGGCGGCAGGTGCTTCGGTTGCGGGCGCTTCGGCCGCGGGGGCCTCGGCAGCGGGCTGGGCCGGAGTCTCGGTACTTGCGTCTTGCGCCATCACGCCGGAGGTCGTGCCCGCCAGCGCAAAGAGGGCGGCAACCAGTGCCGCGGATGTCCTGTTGACCATGTTCTCTTCCTTTGGTCCATGCATCGGCCCCGGTCCTAACATGGGCGTCGCGCCTTGTCAGGGCGGATCGCACTGCGCGACGTCACCTTTGCGTTGGCAATCATGCGGGATATGTTCCAGACGGGACAGCCCCGGCCGGAAATGCAAGGATCCGGGGCGCAAGAACGCTGCCCCGGATCCCCATGTCTACCTTCCCTGCCGGACTGGCCGGTCATCATTGCGCCGAAGGCTAGATGCAGCGGGCGAAGCCGTCAACTGTCCTAAAGGTCAAATATGACATCGGCGCGACCAGTCCGGGAATTGCCCGGACGGCAGGCACCGTGAGCGAAAAAATGCCGCGCCCGAAGGCGCGGCAGTCCAACAGGGAGGAAGCCGGCCATCCGCCGATGCGGGGTCCGGCAAGGAACAGACTGGCACAAATTCCTTGCGGTTGTATTGTCCTTTCGTCCTAGCCTTGCGCTTTTTTGCCGATCCGTGGAGGAAACATGACAGGTATCGTCGATCTGGACGCCGGAACGGTCTTCGTCGGTGGCGGTGGGGCGGATTACGCGTTGCCGCAGGTGCTATTGCTGAAATATGCCAATCGCCACGGGCTGATCGCCGGCGCGACCGGGACCGGCAAGACGGTGACGTTGCAAACGCTGGCCGAATCGTTTTCGCGCGCCGGCGTGCCGGTCTTCATGGCCGATGTGAAGGGCGACCTGGCCGGGATCGCCAGGCCCGGCGATCCGAACGGCAAGCTGCATGACGCTTTCCAGAAGCGTGGCGAAACCATCGGCATGGCGCTGGACTATCAGGATTTCCCCGTCACCTTCTGGGATATCTGGGGCGAGCGCGGCCATCCGGTCCGCACCACGCCGGCCGAGATGGGGCCGCTGCTTCTGTCGCGGCTGCTGGGGCTGACCGATGCGCAGGAAGGCGTGATGAACATCGCCTTCCGCGTCGCCGACGAGCAGGGGCTGGCGCTGCTGGACATGAAGGACTTGCAGGCCATGCTGGTCTGGGTCGGCCAGAACGCCAAGGAACTGTCGCTGAAATACGGCAATGTCTCGACCGCCTCGGTGGGCGCCATCCAGCGCGCGCTGATGGTGCTGGAGAACGAGGGCGGCAACCGGCTGTTCGGAGAGCCGGCGCTGGAACTGGCGGACATGATGCGGCTGGATGCCTCGGGCAAGGGCATGGTGAACATCCTGTCGGCCGAGAAGCTGATGAATGCGCCGCGGCTCTATGCCACTTTCCTTTTATGGCTGATGTCGGAACTTTTCGAGCAACTGCCCGAGGTGGGCGACCCCGACAAGCCCCGCATCGCCTTCTTCTTCGACGAGGCGCATCTGCTCTTTGACGACGCGCCGCCGGCGCTGGTGGACAAGATCGAGCAGGTGGCGCGGCTGATCCGTTCCAAGGGCGTAAGTCTTTGGTTCATCAGCCAGAACCCGGCCGACTTGCCGGAATCGGTGCTGGGGCAGCTGGGCAATCGCGTCCAGCACGCGCTGCGCGCCTTTACCGCCAAGGACCAGAAGGCGTTGCGGCTGGCGGCGCAGAACTATCGCCCGAACCCGGATTTCGACACGGCCGAGGCGATCCAGGCGGTCGGCACCGGCGAGGCGGTAACCTCGCTTCTGGAGGCCAAGGGGGTGCCGGGCGTCGTGCAGCGCACGCTGATTCGCCCGCCGCTGTCGCGGCTTGGCCCGATCCCCGATGCCGAGCGCGCGGCGATCAATGCCGCCTCGCCGATGGCGCTGAAATACGGCCAGGCGCTGGACCGGGAATCGGCGGCCGAGATCCTGGCGAAGCGCGCCGAGGCTGCCGCCGCGGACAGCGCCGGGGCAGGGGCAAAGGGCGCGGATGACGATCTGTGGAAAATGGATCGCGAATATACCCGTGCGCGGCGCTATGACCCCGGCGCGCGGGTTCCGGCCGAGCCCAAGCCGCGCGCACGCCGCTCGAACAGCGATTCGATCGCCGTGACCTTCGGCAAGAGCCTGGCACGGCAACTGGGCACCAAGAGCGGGCAGGCACTGGTGCGCGGCGTGCTGGGTTCGCTGTTCAGAGGCAAGTGACCGGCTTGAGGACCGGCCGGGGCGCGGCCTCGGCCGTCTCGGCCAGGATCGCAATCAGCAGCATGATGTGGCGGTGCATGTCGTAGCCGGCCATGCCTTGGCGTCGGCACAGGTCGAGTCGCTCTTCCTCGGCGAGCAGCCGCGCCAGCGCCATGCCGGCCGGCGGCGGCGCATCGCATTTCAACACCCGGCGCAGATCGCGCCGCCGGCTCCAACCCGCCAGCCCCGCCCGGGCCGCACGCACCAGAAGGCGCGGACGGCTCAGTTGCGGCTGGCCGAGGCGCGGTTGAAACGCGATCACATTCTCCATCATCGTCATGGCGATTTCCTCTGCCGGTCGAATCCGGAAAAATTATTCACAACCTGAACGTGTGTTGCGCGCCGAGCCTGACCTGCGCACGCAGCGGCAAGGAATCTTTAGGAAATCTTAGCAAATATTGCCACATCTCGACCTGATCCCGGTTCGCCGGACAGGAGCGACGGACAACCCATAGGCGAGTTCGCCCACTCGCCTCGCAGGAAGCGAAGGAATGACCATGACGATTTTGACGGGAGAGTTCGCCCCGGACGCCCTGATTGCCGGCCCGCTGGCCGGCACCGAGTCCTCGGACTGCGATCCGCCCGAACCCTCGCCCGTCCAACGGGCCGAGGACAGCAATCTCAAGCTTTACCTGCGCCATGTCGAGGGCGGGGAAACGATCCGCTCGCTGGCGCGCGAGACGGGCTGCCATGCCTCGACGATCCTGCGCCGCATCCGCCGCTTCGAGACGCGCCGCGACGATCCGCTGGTCGATCGCGCGGTCGAGCGGGCGGCGGAAAAGGGCAGGGGTGCCGGCCCGGCCTCGCCGGGGCGGACGGGCATGAAGCAGATCGGCCGCATCCTGCGCCGACTGGCCGAGCCGGGCGCCCAGTTGGTCGTGGCCGACGGCATGGACAAGGCCATCGTCGTGCGTGACGACATCCGCACCGCGATCCTGGACCGCGAATTGGCCGAGCATATGGCGATCCGCGCCTGGGTGCAGCTTTTGGGGCAGGGCAGGGTCAGCCGCTATGCGATCTCGGCCCAAGGGCGCGAGGCGCTGCGGGCGATGCTGGCCGCCCGGCGCGGCAGCGCCTTGCCGCAGGGCGAGGATTTCGCCCTTGCCGCCCCGGTCGAGGCGACCGCCTTCGATCATGCCGACCGGCATCGGCAATGGGATGAACGCGAGATCGCCGACCCCGAGGACGGCCGCCGTCGCCGCGCCCGGGTCAATATCGCCGAAAGCCCGCTGCTGATGCTGGCGCGGCGGCGCGAGCCGGATGGGCAGCCCTTTCTTGCGCCGGAACTGGTCGCGGCCGGCGAGCGTCTGCGCGAGGATTTCGAACTGGCGCAGATGGGTCCGCGCATCGCGCAGAACTGGGACCGTTTCCTGACCGCCGGGATCGATGTCTCGCGCATGTCCGCCGGCCATGGCGGCGGTTCCGAAGGCGCGCGCAATCGCGTCGCCGCCGCGCTGCGCGAACTGGGCCCCGGCATGGGCGACCTGTGCCTGCGGGTCTGCTGCTTTCTGGAAGGCATCGAGATGACCGAGCGGCGGCTGGGCTGGTCGGCCCGCTCGGGCAAGATCGTGCTGCGCCTTGGCCTGATGCGGCTGGAGCGCCATTACCGCGAGACCTATGGCTCGGGCGCGCCGCTGATCGGGTAACGCCCCGGTCAGGGCCATGAAAAAGGGCGCCCCGGCGGCGCCCTTTCGCGTTTCCGGCTTGCGCTTGCGATCAGGCCGCGGCCTTGGTGGGGTTGGCGCGCAGCCAGTCCAGGACCGATTCCGGCGAGCTGGCGCCATAGGGATCCTCGGGGCAGTCGTCGCAGCGGCCGGGTTCCTCGAACCAGGCCTCGATGCGGCCATCGTCGACGATGGCGGCATAGCGCCAGCTGCGGGCGCCGAAGCCCAGATTGTCCTTGCGCACCAGCATGCCGACCTTTTCGGTGAACGCGCCCGAACCGTCCGGGATCACCTTCACATTGCTGAGGTTCTGCGCCTTGGCCCATTGGTTCATCACGAAGCTGTCGTTGACCGACATGCAGTAGATCGCATCGATGCCCAGTTCGGCCATTTCCCCCGCGGCTTTTTCGAAGCCCGGCAGCTGGTAGGTCGAGCAGGTCGGCGTAAAGGCGCCCGGCAACGAGAACAGAACCACGCGCTTGCCCTTGAAGTAATCGGCGGTCGTGACCGGCTGCCAGCGATAGGGATTGGGCCCGCCGACGGATTCGTCGCGCACGCGGGTCTGGAAGGTCACTTCGGGAAGCAGATCGCCTTGTTTCATCATTCGTCCTTTCATCATCCGCTCCTCCCTGCATCCGATGCCGCATCGCAGCATCGAAGGGGCATAGATGCACCCTGCATTGGCGTTGATCAAGGCCCGAAAAACCCGTAAGTTCGGCTGACTCCCAGCAAAGGATGCCGATATGGCGGATATGCCCCCGGTTCTGCGCCACCCCGAAAAGGCCCATCGTCCCGACCAGCCCCAGCCGAAAAAGCCGGACTGGATTCGTGTCAAGGCGCCGACCAGCCAGGGCTACAAGGACACCCGCGACATCCTGCGCAACAACCGCCTGTCCACGGTCTGCGAAGAGGCCGGCTGCCCGAATGTCGGCGAATGCTGGAGCCAGGGCCACGCCACCATGATGATCATGGGCGAGATCTGCACTCGCGGCTGTTCCTTCTGCAACGTGATGACCGGCAAGCCGAATGCGCTCGATGTGTTCGAACCCGGCCGCGTCGCCCATGCCGTGCAGAAGCTGGGGCTGAAGCATGTGGTCATCACCTCGGTCGACCGCGACGACCTGGACGATGGCGGGGCCGAGCACTTCGCCCAGACCATTCGCGCCATCCGCCACCGCTCGCCCGCATCCACCATCGAGGTGCTGACCCCGGACTTCCTCAAGTCGAAGCCCGGCGCGCTGGAAGCGGTGGTCGAGGCGCGGCCCGACGTGTTCAACCACAACCTGGAAACCGTGCCCGGCCTCTATCCCACGGTCCGGCCCGGCGCGCGCTATTTCCACAGCCTGCGGCTGTTGCAGCAGGTCAAGGAACTCGACCCCGGCATGTTCACCAAATCCGGCATCATGGTCGGCCTGGGCGAGGATCGCCAGGGCGTCCTGCAGGTCATGGACGACATGCGCGCCGCCGATGTGGATTTCATCACCATCGGGCAATATCTGCAGCCGACGCCCAAGCATCATCGCGTGGACCGCTTCGTCACGCCCGAGGAGTTCAAGGGCTATGAGAAGGCCGCTTATGGCAAGGGCTTCCTGATGGTTTCGGCGACGCCTCTGACGCGCTCGTCCTACCACGCGGGCGACGATTTCGCCCAGTTGCGCGCGGCGCGGCTGGCGAAGCTGGGCCGTGCCTAAGTCGGGGCTTGCAAAAACCTGCGTTGCGCCTTAGGCGGAGCGCAGAAAGGCCCGAGTGGCGGAATGGTAGACGCAGCGGATTCAAAATCCGCCGCCGCAAGGCATGTCGGTTCGAGTCCGACCTCGGGTACCAAATCCTGGTGGAAGACCAGGATGTCGCCTTACTCCCGTATGACACGCTCTCCCTTTGATGAACGGTCAGCCAAGGCTGATCGCAATGCCATTGGTGATGGGTATTATTTTACATAACTATGGTTATCGGTGATATTCAGCCATAGGGCAGCCCCACTGCCGCGACCACCGATTAATGACCATTCCGGGGCGATTTTTGACCAGTCAACGCACGATTAATGTCCATCGCGCGGACAGGGATAATGAGCTGATAGGAATCCGGCAGATGACGCTGACGCCGGGTGCTGCGTCCTGGCAACTTCTTGGGGACTCGCCTGGCGTCCGCAGGCCGGCACCGCCCGGGGCTCCCGCAACCTTGCCGGACCGCCGGAAAAGCCGCGCTTTTCCGTAGGGCGGCGGCCGTGCCCGAAGGAGGCCGCCCAATGACGTTCCTTTGCAACGCCGCCGGGCCCCCTGCCCCGGCCTGACGATGCAAGTTGCGTGGCCTGGAGCCGCCGCCGGACGACGAGGCACTGGATTACCCCGACCTAGAAACCGATGCCCAGCCCAGGATCAGCGATGCGGACCGACGCAAGCTCCGCAGGCGTGCCAGGCGCATCTTCGACGCCAGGCGAGCGGTCAGTGGCCTCGACCGCCTGAAACCCGGGGATCGTGCGCGGCTGGAGCCGCTGGCCAACGGGGCGCGGCTCGCCTGCATTGCCTCGGAATCCCGCGCCGATGAGTTGGCGGCGGAGCTGCATGCCGACATGCCCTGGATGGCGCCAGCCACCGAAATCATCTGGCGGGCCATGCGCCGATCGGTGCGCGAGGGCTGGCCCGGCCTTCGGGTGCCGCCCCTTTTGCTCGATGGTCCGCCCGGGATCGGCAAGAGCCACTGGGCGCGGCGCCTCGGCGCATTGCTGTCGGTGCCCAGCACCATGATCGATGCGACCACCGAAAGCGCCAGCTTCGGTGTGGTCAGATCCCAGCGTGGCTGGGGCGGTTCCTGTCCGGGGCGGCTGATCGTCGCCGGCGATCTCAACAACAAGCCGACAGTCCGCTGGCCGCCTATGCTCCGTCATCTGGGCCAATACGTCGATCCCACGAAGATCCACACCACGATTATTACGATAATGCGCTGGACGGCAACGACCGGCTGGCGGCGATCTGCGCCGAGGCCAGAGCGCATTTCCTGCAGAAGGCCGAACTCGTCTTCGGTAACACCCGGTTCCTGTGCTGCACGCTATGGACCGACTTCGCCCTGCTCGACATAGCAGCAGGACAAGCCGGTGCCATTCGATGTGACGGGATAGCGCGGATCCGAGGCAGCCTCGCCCTTCCGCTCGATGCGATACAGCGCGACCGAGGCGTTCAACCCGCCGCCCGGCAGCAGCCCTTGACGCCAAGCTCGTAATTGCGACCGGTGATCGGGTCCAGCGGCCGGGGCGTTTCGGGCAGCCCGGACAGGTAATTCGCCTGCGCCTTGTAGATGTCCATCAGGCTGGCATAGACGGTCCAATCGTCGGACAGGTCGTAGACCACGGCAGCATAGGGGGTGAAGATATCCCGGTCTTCGTAGCCGGTGACGCTGCGCGAGGTCAGCATGCCGTCGACTTGATAAACCTCGGTGATCGAGCTGTATTTGTAACTGCCGTATCGGTCGCCCAGCACGAAGCGCAGCTCGTCGCTGGCCTCAAGTTCGGCGCGGGCAGACCCTCTGGACCGCGCCATAGGCGGGTCAATGGGTGCGCGGCCCCAGCACCGCCGGGCGCACGAAGCTCAGTTCATGGAAATTCCAGATGGTAATGTCATCGGGGAAATCCGCCTGGTCGATAACGTAATCCAACTGGTGAGCGTTGCTGTCGCGCCAGGCGGTGCCGACGAGCAGCTTGTGATCGCGTCCCCATATGTGGAAGCGGCCGTTCAGGCTCAGGTCCACCGCCTTGGAGTGGTTGCCGGTCTTTTCGTAGAGCGAACCGACCATGCCTTCGCCGAACCTGCCGGTTTCCCGATCCACCGGTCCGTCCAGGGTCATCTGCAGGGTCTCGGAATCGTATTTCTGCCGCATGGCGTTGAACCTTAGCGTCCAATCGCTGCCAAACTGGTGCTCCACCCCGGCAAAGACCTCGCTGATGGCGTGATCGGCAAAGGTCCAGTCCGGCGTCAGCGCCACGTCCCGGCCCAGATCCACGAGACCGTAATCGTCATAGGTCGGCAGGCCCAGGAACCACTTGTTCCCGCGCTGGTTCTGATAGCTGATCCCCGCACTGACGGTCGTCGAGGGCGTCAGGTCGTATTCCAGGATGCCATAGAGCACCTTTCGCTTTTCGTCGCCGGGCGAATAGAAGAAATCGCGGTCCTGCCAGGCCCCGGCCAGCCGGCCGCACAAGGCACCGTAGCGGGTCAGCGGGCCGCCGATATCGGCCTCGATCCGGTGATTTTGCCAGCTGCCATAGGACAGGGCGATGCTGGATTGGACCCGGCCGGTGGGCCGCTTGCGCGCCAGATTGACGCTGCCCCCGGGCTCACCCGTCCCGGAAAACAGGCCCTCGGCGCCACGCAAAACCTCGACCCGGTCGTAGATCGCCATGTCGAAATCCGGCCGGAACGAGCTGTCATAGGATGTGCCAAGCGCATCGACCTGATAGTTGTTTATCTTGAACCCACGCGAATAATAGGTCGGTGCGCTGGTTGCCTCTCGGTTGGCCACGATCACCGGCGTCTTGGCCATCACCTCGCTCATACTGGTCAGGTTCTGATCTTCCAGCGTCTTGCGGGTCACCACGGTGACCGCCTGCGGCACCTCACGCAAGCTTTCCGTTCCGCGGGCAATGCTCGCCGCGCCAGCAGCATAGGAGTTACTTCCCTCGGTGGCCGCGCCACCTGTACGGATCGTAATCGGATCCAGCACAACAGAACCATCAGCACCGACGTTGCCCGTTTTCGGCGGTGTCAGCGTTATCGTGCCATCCACGATCCACAGCGACAGCCCCGTTCCCGCCGACAGCGCGGCCAGCGCCTGCTGCGGCGTCATCCTGCCGTTGACCGCAGTGCTGGTCACGCCGGCGGTGCGGGTTGCAGGCACTGCCATGTTCAGCCCCGATTGCTGCGCAAGCTGGCTGAGCGCGCCGCGCAGGGGCTGGGCCTCGATCGAAAATTGCCGCGCCTCTTGCGCGGCGGCCGTCGCTCCCATCAGCCGGCGCAAGCCCACCGTCGCGAACCCGATATCACTCATCCCGTTCGCCATCCTTGCGGGGGTCTCCATGCCCCCTCAATTCTGGAAACGGTCGCGGCGCGAAGTTCCTCAACGCTTGGGGCAATTTTTCCCGGGGCAATCACGCCCAGCCGAGGCTGAGGACAACGCCGCCGGGATTGCGTAGTCGGATGGGCAAACCATGCTCCAGCGAACGCAAGGCAGCCTCCGGGTGGCGCAGGTCCAGAACGGCGGTTACCGGCAATTCCGCCAGCCCTTCTCCCGAGATCCGGATCCATCCGGGATGCCAGTCGTTCAGGACCGCGACAATCTCGCCAAGCGGAAGCTCCTCGGCCACCAGCTTGCCGTCGCGCCAAGCGAAACTGTCCTTGGCGCGGCGGACAAGCGGCACGGGTGGGATGTTGCACCACAGGCGGAACACGCTGTCCGGGGCCAAGGGTTGGGCACTCTGACCGAGCAGGCGGGCGGTTGCCTGCCCGAGCGCCAAAACGGCGGTTCCTTCTTTTGTCCGCATATCGAGGTCGGCCACGCCTTGGTCTACTTCGATCCGGATATCGCCCACATCGATCATGAAGGGGGCACTCGCCCTTGCGATCTTAAACCACGCCTGTCCCGCGCGCAGGGTGGCATGCCTGCCGGGATCGCCGCCAAGGTCCAGACCGCTGCGTGCGCTCAGTTCGATCCTGCTGCCATCGGGCAGGGTCAGCACCTTGGTCTGGGCCGTCGCTGTAACGAATTCTCCCGGCACCTCCAGGCGCTTCCAGCCCCACTCCCGGCCGCCGGAAGACCGACCCCGCCGGCCAGAAAGCACGCCTCGCCAGGGATTTGGTCCATCCTCGGGCATCTCGCGCAGGGCGCCGGTATCCGCCCAAAGCCCTTTGGCCTGTGCGGCGGCATGCGCATGGCGCGGGCTGAGGGCGGCCCATTGCCGCCACTCCGCCGCTGTCGGGGCGTCACGCTCGCCCGAATTCATGCGGACAACGAAAGTCAAAGCCTCGTCCAGAAGGTCATCATCCGGTGATCGGGGCATTTCTCGCATCCTGGAATCCGGCCTTTCCCGTTTACTCCCAAACGATCCGGCGCCGCGAATCCTCAATGACCGATCAATATCCCGCTTCGGCAAGGCCATTGCGGCATTCGCACAGCGCGCGGACGATATGCTTCTCCGCCATCGAAACCGATACTCCCAGAAGGGGGGTGATTTCCCGATGCGCCATCCCGTGCAGGCGGCACAGGATGAATGCACGACGGCAATCCGCCGGCAGGGCGTTGATCGAGACGGCCAGAACCGCGATCTTGCGCCGCAGATAAAGCAGATCATCGGCTGCCGCATCCCCACCGGCCAGATTGTCGATGCTTTCCATCTCGACGCGATGTTCCGTTTCGCGGTTCCGCACCGCGCGGAAAACATAGCCGCGCGGATGGTCCCTGAGCGATGGCGGAACTGCGCCGGGCTTGCGCGACAGCAAGGCGCAACCAGACCGATCGTTTCGGCGGCATCGCGGCGCTTCTGGGGCACGAGATCGACCTGCTCATCACCCCCGATCCTCTGGACCTGCCGGGCATCAGCTATCGCCCGGTCTTCGACTACGAACTGGTGCTGGCGGTGCCCGAGAGGCATCCCATCGGCGCTGTCGCCATCCCCTTGGACCTTGCCGGCGAGGTGCTGATCACCTATCCGGTCGAACCGGCGCGGCTGGACATCTTCACCCGCTTCCTGGTGCCCGGCAATTGCCTGCCGCGCCGTCACCGGACGGTCGAGACCACGGACATGATACTGCAACTGGTCGCCGCCGGCCGAGGCGTCAGCGCCGTGCCCGACTGGCTCTTGCGCGAAGAGCGGGCGGGCCTGCCGATCCGTGCCGCGCGGATCGGCAAGGGGTTGCCCAAGGTGATCCATCTGGGCATCCGGCGCGGCGAAGAAGGCATCGACTACATCGCCGGCTTCCTGGACCTGGCGGCGCAGGCTCAGCCCGGGGCCGCCGAATAGGGGGCAAAGCGGGCCTCGGCGATGCTGACGGCCAGCGGCCGGCCGACCATGGGAAAGGCGCGCTGCGGGCAGGCGGGACGCTCGCATACCTTGCAGCCGGGGCCGATCCTGGTCGCAAGCTCGGGGTTCTTCAGGTCCAGGCCCCGCGCATAGACCAGCCGGTCGGCATGGGCGAGGTCGCAGCCAAGCGCCACCGCGAAGGTCTTGACCGGCGCCCCGAACCCGCCCCGGCCATGGCTGACCACGCGCGCGATCCACAGATAGCTGCGCCCGTCCGGCATCTGGGCGATCTGGCGGACGATCTCTCCGGGCCGGGAAAACGCCTCGTAGACGTTCCATAGCGGGCAGGAGCCGCCGATGCGCGAGAAGTGGAAATCCGTCGCCGATTGCCGCTTCGAGATGTTCCCGGCCCGGTCCACGCGGATGAAGAAGAACGGCACGCCGCGCGCCTCGGGGCGCTGCAGGGTGGACAGGCGGTGGCAGGCGGTCTCGAACCCCACGCCGAAGCGGCGCGAGATCAGGTCGATGTCATAGGCCACCGCCTCGGCCTCTTGCAGGAAGGCGCCATAGGGCAGGATCAGCGCGCCTGCAAAGTAATTCGCCAGCCCGATCCGCAACAGCGCCTGCGCGTCGGAGGCCAGGTCGGGATCGTCCGACAGCCGGGCGATGGTCTCGCCCTGTTCCAGAAAGGCCAATTGCGTGGCGATCTGAAAGGCCTGCTGGCCCTCGTTCAGATGGGGGGCGAGATGCAGGATGCGTGCGCCGGCATCGAAACGGCGCAGGCTCTCCGCGTCCAGTGCGATGCGGATGCCGTGACGCCCGGCCAGCCGGTCGACCAGCCCCGCCGCCATCCGCCCCGGCGGCAGCGCCGAGCCGATGGCCTCGGCCAAGGTCTCCAGTTCCGGGACATGGTTGCGGCGGTCATAGAACCAGTCGCGCACCGCCTCGAAGGCCGCGGGGGTGGCGGCGGCCTGCGGTTCGGTCAGCCGGCCGGCCAGCAGGTCGGCGCGCTCGGCGGTCTCGCGCAGCCGGGCCTGCATGGCGACGATGGCCCGCGCGATGCCGGGCATGTTCGAGGCCAGTTCCCGCAGTTCCGCCGTCGCCGCCGGCGCGCCCTGATCGGCCAGTGCCGCGCGCAGGTCGGTGATCAGCCGCGCCTCCTCGGCATCCGAGAAAAGCTGCACGTCGAGGCCGAAGGCGCCGTTCAGCCTGAGCAGCACCGGCACGGTCAGCGGGCGCTGGTTCTGCTCGATCTGGTTGAGATAACTGGGCGAGATCCCCAGGGCGCGCGCCAGCGCCGCCTGGGTCATGCCGCGTTCCTCGCGCAGCCGGCGCAGGCGGACGCCCATGAAGCTTTTCGTCATCTTCGCAACCTTCGCAATTTGCAGGCGCAATCTTCGCAGATCAACGCTTTTTCAGGAGTTTAACGGACATGGAGCTTTGTGGATAGATGCCTTTGCCAATTTTGCGAAGGCTGCGCCGATGCCCGCCCCAACCTGCATGGTCGAGATGATCTTTCCCGAACAGGCGAACCATTACGGCACGCTGTTCGGCGGCAATGCCCTGGCGCTGATGGCCAAGGCGGCTTTCGTCGCGGCGGCCCGGCATGCGGGCATGTCGGTGGTCATGGCGCGCTCGGAACGGGTCGATTTCGCGACGCCGGTGCGCGTGGGCGAACTGCTGGAGCTGCAGGCCCGCGTCATCCGCACCGGGCGCAGCTCGATGACCGTCGAGGTCTCGGCCGAGGCCGGGGAACTGACCGGCGCGCTGCGGCGCGAGGTGCTGCGCGGACGGTTCGAGATGGTGGCGGTGGATGCGGACGGTCGCCCGCAACCCATCGCACGGAAGAATTGCAACGAAGGAACAGACAATGATCACGCATGAGGTGCGGACCTACAAATCCGCCGAACATCTGCCGCGCCAGGAACAGCTGGCCTGGAAGATCGCCGAGGTCGCCGCCGACCCGGTCGAGGTCGAGGCCGAAGTGACCGAGATGATCGTGAACCGCATCATCGACAATGCGGCGGTGGCGGCGGCATCGCTGGCCCGCCGCCCGGTGGCCTCGGCCCGCGCGCAGGCCCTGTCGCAGGCGCTGTGCCATCCGTTGCAATGCGGCGCCACGGTCTTCGGCATGACTGACGCCACCCGCGTCAGCCCGGAATGGGCGGCCTGGGCCAATGGCACCGCGGTGCGCGAACTGGATTTCCACGACACCTTCCTGGCCGCGGATTACAGCCATCCGGGCGACAACATCCCGCCGATCCTGGCCGTGGCGCAGCATTGCCTGCGCTCGGGGCGCGACCTGATCCGCGGCATCGCCACCGGCTACGAGATCCAGGTGAACCTGGTGCGCGGCATCTGCCTGCACGAGCACAAGATCGACCATATCGCCCATCTGGGCCCCTCGGCCGCCGCCGGGATCGGCACGGCGCTGAACCTGCCCGCCGAGGTGATCCACCAGGCCGTGCAGCAGGCGCTGCATGTCACCACCACCACGCGGCAAAGCCGCAAGGGCGAGATTTCCAGCTGGAAGGCCTATGCCCCCGCCTTTGCCGGCAAGATGGCCATCGAGGCGGTGGACCGGGTGATGCGCGGCGAAGGCGCCCCCAGCCCGGCATGGGAGGGCGAGGACGGCTTCATCGCCTGGCTGCTCGGCGGTCCGAACGCCCGCTATCAGGTGCCGCTGCCGGGCAAGGGCGAGGCCAAGCGCGCCATCCTCGACACCTATACCAAGGAGCATTCGGCGGAATACCAGAGCCAGGCGCTGATCGATCTCGCCCGCCGGCTGGGGCCGAGGATCGGCGACCTGTCCCGGGTGGACAGCATCGTGATCCACACCAGCCACCATACGCATTACGTCATCGGCACCGGCGCGAACGACCCGCAGAAGCTGGACCCCAAGGCCAGCCGCGAGACGCTGGACCATTCCATCATGTATATCTTCGCCGTGGCGCTGGAGGATGGCGGCTGGCACCACGAACGCTCCTATGCCCCCGAGCGCGCGAACCGGCCCGAGACCGTGGCGCTGTGGCACAAGATCACCACCACCGAGGACCCGGAATGGACGCGGCGCTATCACGCCCGCGACCCGCGCGAAAAGGCGTTCGGCGGTCGCGTGGAGGTGGTGCTGAAGGACGGCACCCGCATCGGGGACGAGCTGGCGCTGGCCGATGCCCATCCCGACGGCGCCCGCCCCTTCATGCGGGAAAACTATGTCCAGAAGTTCCTGACGCTTTCGGACGGCATCATCGCCACCGCCGAGCAGCACCGCTTCCTGGACGCGGTGCAAAGCCTGCCCGACCTGCCCGCCGGGCGGCTGGGCGAGCTGAACTTCACCGTCTCGCCCACGCGCCTAGGCGGCCCGGTCCCCCATGGCATCTTCGACTGGAAATGAGGAGATCATAATGAGCGGTTCCGCCAGGAAACCCAAGAAATCGGTGGCCCTTTCGGGGGTCGTCGCCGGCAACACGGCGCTGTGCAGCGTCGGCCAAAGCGGCAATGACCTGCATTATCGCGGCTTCGACATTCTCGACATCGCCGAGGCCTGCGAGTTCGAAGAGGTCGCGCATCTGCTGATCCACGGCACCCTGCCCTCGGCCCCGGAACTGGCCGCCTACAAGGCCAGGCTGCGGTCCTTGCGCGGCCTGCCGCTGGCGGTGCGCCAGACGCTCGAGGCGATCCCGGCCGCCGCGCATCCGATGGACGTGCTGCGCTCGGGCGTCTCGGCCATGGGCTGCGTGCTGCCCGAGGCGCATGACCACAACATCCCCGGCGCCCGCGACATCGCCGACCGGCTGATCGCCGCGCAGGGCTCGATGCTGCTTTACTGGTATCACCACGCCCAGCACGGCCGCCGCATCGAGGTCGAAACCGAGGACGACAGCGTTGCCGGGCATTTCCTGCACCTGTTGCACGGCCAGCCCGCGACCGAGGCCGAGATCCGCGCCATGCACACCACGCTGATCCTCTATGCCGAGCATGAGTTCAACGCCTCGACCTTCACCGCGCGCACCATCGCCGGCACCGGCGCCGACGTCTATTCCGCCATCGCCGGGGCCATCGGCGCGCTGCGCGGACCCAGGCATGGCGGCGCCAACGAGGTCGCCTTCGAGATCCAGAAACGCTATGCCACGCCCGACGAGGCCGAGGCCGACATCCGCGCCCGCATCGCGGCGCGCGAGGTCGTCATCGGCTTCGGCCATCCGGTCTATACCGTCTCGGACCCGCGCAACGTGGTGATCAAGCGCGTCGCGCGCCGGCTGTCCGAGGACAAGGGCGCGCTGCGCATGTTCCGCATCGCCGAGCGGATCGAGGACGTCATGCTGGACGCCAAGGGCATGTTCCCGAACCTCGACTGGTATTCGGCGGTCTCCTATCACCTGCTCGGCGTGCCGACCGCGATGTTCACGCCCATCTTCGTCATCGCCCGTACCGCCGGCTGGGGCGCGCATGTGGTCGAACAGCGCCAGGACAACAAGATCATCCGCCCCTCGGCCCATTACATCGGCCCGGAAAACCGCCGCTTCCTGCCCATCGACCAGCGCGGCGGGCTGTTGTCGCTGGAGGCCGAATGATGCCCTATCTGATCGGCTCCGACCTGCCCGAGGCACCCGCCGGCGCGCGGTTCCGCGCAGCCCTGGCCCGCCCCGGCATCCTGCGCCTGCCCGGCGCCCATAACGGCATGGCCGCCTTGCAGGCCCGCGCGGCCGGGTTTCAGGCGCTTTACCTGTCGGGCGCCGCCATGACCGCCTCGATGGGCCTGCCGGACCTGGGCATCATCACCGTGGACGAGGTCGCCTTCTTCATCCGCCAGATCGCGCGGGCCAGTGGGTTGCCGCTGTTGGTCGACGGCGACACGGGCTATGGCGAGGCACTGAACGTCATGCACATGGTCCGCACGTTCGAGGATGCCGGCGCGGGTGCCGTGCATCTGGAGGACCAGTTGCTGCCCAAGAAATGCGGCCACCTGAACGACAAGAAACTGGCCCCGGCAGGCGACATGGCGGCCAAGGTGGCAGCGGCGGCGCGGGCGCGGCGGCACCTTGTCGTCATCGCCCGCACCGATGCGGCCGCGGCCGAGGGCATCGAGGGCGCCGTCGCCCGCGCCAAGCTCTATATCGAGGCCGGGGCGGACGCGATCTTTCCCGAGGCGCTGACCTCGGTCGAGATGTTCCGCGAGGTTCGCGCCCGCCTGCCGGGGGTGAAGCTCCTGGCCAACATGACCGAGTTCGGCCGCACTCCGGCGCTGTCTGCCGAAGAGTTCCAGGAACTGGGCTATGACATGGTGATCTGGCCTGTCTCGTCGCTGAGGGTCGCGAACAAGGCGCAGGAGCGGCTTTACGCGGCGCTGGCACGCGACGGCGCCACCACCGCCATGCTGCCCGAGATGCAGACCCGCGCCCAGCTTTACGAGTTGATCGGGCTCAATGCCTTCGAGGCGCTGGACCGATCCATCGCCCGCAGCGTGCTGCCCGCGTAGGGCTGACGCATCGGGCGGGGCGGTCCCGCCCGACGACCGGCGGGGCGCAAGCGCCCACCGCTCCGCCGGTCCATCCGCCAGCAGCTTCGCGGCGACATGCCGGCCGCGCGGAAGGGGCCGGACCTTCAGTCCTGCGGGTGAACCGGCCGGTTCCGGCGCGCTCCGGTGGTGCGGCAGGTCCCGGCCGAGGACTGCCGCGTGCCCATGTAGAGATGCAGCACCGTGCCGCCGGTATATTTGCGCTGCAGCGCCTCTTGTCGTTCCAGGGCCTCGAACGGGTCGCCGGTAAACCCGACCGGAAGCTGGCTGGAGTTGGTGTAGTAGGGCTCATCTTCGGTCCCGCCTGAAGGATGCCGGGGAAACGCTTCTTGTCCTCTACGGCAAAACGACAGGCAGTGCCCTCCGCCAGCGTCGCCTCCAGATTGTAGAGATGCCCGGTCTGTTCCTGGAAGGCGGTAGTGCGCCCCCGCGCATGATCGAGCAGCCGCAGCGCGAAGGCATGGCCCCATTCGGCGGCGATGTCATGCGCATCGTCGGTGAAATTGCAGATCATCCCGACGCCAAAGAGCTTCATCGGCGGGTGAGCAAGGTCGCGCCGGGGATCTCCATCGCCACGGTCTATCGCACGGTCAGCACACTTGAACGCTGTGGGCTGATCGTGCGCCACAGCTTCGCCGACGGCAGGGCGCGCCACGAAACCAGCGGTTCCGAACATCACGACCATTTCATCAATGTCGAGATGGATGAGGTGATCGAGTTCCGTTGCGACGAGATCGAGCAACTGCAGGAAAGGATCGCCAGCGAGCACGGTTTCGGGATCGTGGGCCACCGGCCGGAGATCCACGTCAGACCGAAAGCCGTAAAGAAGGGGCGCGAGCGGCGGAACCGTTACGCCCCCCTGCCCCATGGCGCTTGTTCAGGAGGCAAGCCGCAGGACATCCGCATCCGTCTGCCCGCCGCCACCCAGTTCGAGCGCCCGGTCCGCCGTCTTGCGGATCAGCTCCGCGTGATGGCTGACGATCAGCAGCGCCATGCCGGTCCCGCGGGCGGTCTCGGCCAGAAGCTGCGTCACCTCGGCCTGGGTGATCAGGTCCAGCCGCGAGGTCGGCTCATCGGCGAACAGGAACACCGGATCGAGCAGCAGCACGCGCAAGAGCGCCAGCCGTTGCAGCTCGCCCCCCGACACCTCGGTCGGGCGGCGCGCCAGCAGCGCGAGCGCAAGGCGCAGCCGCTCCATCAGCGCCGGGATGCGGGCGCCGTCCAGCTTGTGCAGCCGGACCAGATCCTCCAGCGCCCGACCCAGGCGGACATGGCGGGGAAAGGCGCTCGGCGGATCCTGGTAGAGCTTCTGAAAGCGGATGGGCGCGATGCCCGGCGCACGGCGGACCTGCCCCTGTTCCGGCCGCGCCAGCCCCAACAGCACATCGCCCAGGGTCGATTTGCCGCAGCCGCTGGGACCCGTCACGCCGAGGATCTCGCCGGGGTGCAGGGTCAGGTCCAGCCCCTGGAACAGCATCCTGCCGCCGCGCGAAATGCCGATGCCGCCGGCCTGCAAGACCGGCTCGCCCTGCGCGGTCCGGGGGCAGCCCTCGGGCCAGCTTTCCGGATCGGCGGCGATCAGGCGGCGGGTGTAGTCGTGCTGCGGGTTCGACAGCACCTGGTCGGCCGGACCCTGCTCGATCACCCTGCCCCTCAGCACCACCGCCAGGTCGCCCCCCATTCGCCGGGCCAGCGCCAGATCGTGAGTGATGGTCAGAAGCGCCCCGCCTTCCTGCACCTCTCGCATCAGCAACGCGATCACATCGTCTCGCCGTGCCACGTCCAGGCCCTTGGTCGGTTCGTCCGCGACCACGATCCGCGCGCCGCCGGTGCGGGCGGCGGCAAAGGCCACCCGCTGCGCCATGCCGCCCGAAAGCTGGTCGGGGCGGCGATCCCCCGCCCCCTCCAGCCCCAGCGCCGCAAGGTCGCGATCCGCGGCTCGCCCGGCCTCGGCCCAGGACAGGCCGCGCACCAGCGCATGGCCCTCGGCCACCTGCGCGCGGGCCTTCATCAGCGGGTCGAGCGACAGCCACGGCTCTTGCGGCAGCACGCCGACGACCCGGCCCCACAGCGACCTGTGCCGGCCCGGCTGCGACAGGTCCAGCGCATGACCCTCCAGCGAGACGCGGCCCTCGGCGTCAGGCGGCCTGCCGCATCGACGTTCACCAGCGTCTCGGCCACGTCCATCTTGATGAAGATGTTGCCGGAAGTGACCGGATCGGCGCCCTTGATCTCGAACGGGGCGACGACATCCAGCACGCCGTCATTGGCCAAGGCAGCAGAAGACAGGGCCGCGGCCAAAGCCGCGGAAGCGAGCAGTTTGCAGAGCATGAGCGTTATCCTCGGGAATTTTGTTATGTTATTATATCACTCACCTGGGGATGCAAGAGGGCTTCGCCCATGCGCCTGGCGGATCATCCCGCCCGGCCCTTTACCGGGCAGGCTCAACCCTCTCTTCCATGGCTCCGGGCGGGCATGTCCGCGCGGCGGGCGTCGCAAAGCCCCATATCCGCGGCGCGTCGCGCATCAGCATTCCCGCCTCGATCATGTCCAGCCGTCTGCAGACAGCCTCGGTATTGCCGGCCGCTTCGCGAACAAGCCTTTGCCACAGGCGCAGCGCCGAAACCGGGCTCCAGGGCAGTGCCGCCTGCGCCAGCCAGCGGCGCAACTCGGGCGGCAGGCGATCGTATTGCTCGATCGGACAGGGCCTGCGGCGGCGGCGCAGCGAGGTGGCAAGGTTGCCGCGCATCAATGCAGCCTCCGCGCCTCGGCGGCGGGTTCCACGGCGGGGTCGAGGGCCAGGAACAGCCGCACCTCGCCGGTGCCGGCGATGGGCGGGGAACGGTGCAGCAGCGTCGTGACCTCCTCGCCGGGCCACAGCGCCCCGCGCAGGATCGCGACCTCTCCGCTGCGCATCTTGCCGGCCGGCACGACCTGCCCGCTTGCGTCCCGCAGCCCGAATTGCGTTCCCGGCCCTCGATAGGTGCAAAGCAGGCGCGCGGGCATCTGGTCTACATGGAATTTCCGGCAGGCATCCGTCGTCACGGCTTCGAAGCGGAGATGCATCAGCGGGTTGCGCACGACCTGGGCAAACATCAGCGCCAGCGCCCCGATATCGCTGGCCAGCAGGTCGCGCATCGTCCCGGCGGTCAGCCCGGACAGATCGCAGGCGGCATGAATGCAGCCCTCGACCGCGCGGAAATCCACAAGCGCCCGCAAGGCCGGCAATTGACCGGCCGGAATGTTCCCGATCCATTCCGCGAAGCCGGACGAGAGGCTGCGCCGCCAGATCGCCGCCCCGACCCCTGGCTGGACAACCTGCTGTAGAACCAGCCCGCTGTCGGATTCGAGGATTTCCCGCGCCTCGGCTTGATCGGGGGATGCTCCTTGCGAAGTTACGGAAACGGTTTCGGTCATGCAGCGGCTTCTCCTTACTGTATGGTTCCTCTTGTGGACGGGGGCAGCAGCCCTGCCCCCTGCCCTTCGTCCTTTCTGTCAGCCGCCGCGCTCAGGCGACACGACGCTGCCCCCATTGCGGAAAGGGATCGGGCAACCGTGCCCAGGCCTCGGGCGTGAAGTCCCAGGCGTCGACCAGGGCGTCGTCCAGAGCCTTGGTGATGGCCGCAGGGTCCATGCCCGCGCCGATGAACACCAGTTCCTGACGCCGGTCGCCCCAGGGTTCCTCCCAATTCTTCGCCACCTCGGCGAGGCTGTCGGGATGGGTCGGCCAGCGTTCGCGCGGCACCGAGGCCCACCAGCCGCCCAGCGGCGCGACCGAGGAGACGACGCCGGCCAGGCTGAACTCCACCGCCCAGTTCGGGCGGCTTGCGACCCAGAAATGCCCCTTGGCCCGGATCACGCCCGGCAGGTCGCCGTTGAAAAGGTCGTAGATCTTGCGGGGATGGAACGGCCGCCGCGCCCGATAGACAAAGGACGAGATGCCGTATTCCTCGGTCTCGGGCACATGATCCCGGAACCCGTAGAGCTCTTTCGCCCACATCGGATGCATATGCGCGCGGTCGAAATCGAACAGGCCGGTATCGAAGATCGCATCGGCATCGACACGGCCGAAATCCGTCTCGATCAGCTTCGCGTCCGGGTTCAGCGCCCGCACGATCCTGCGCGCCCGGTCCAGCCTCTCGGGTCCCGCATCCGTCGCCTTGTTCAGCACCACCACATCGGCAAATTCGATCTGGTCGGTCAGCAGGTTGACCAGCGTCCGCTCATCCTCGTCGCCCAGGCTCTCGCCGCGTTCGGCGATGAAATCGTCGCTGGCAAAATCCGTCGTCAGGTTGATCGCATCGACGACCGTGACCATCGTGTCGAGACGCGAGACGTCCGACAGGCTGTCGCCGTTCTCGTCCCGGAAATCGAAGGTCGCGGCGACGGGCAATGGCTCGGCGATGCCGGTGCCCTCGATCAGCAGATAGTCGAAGCGGCCCTCCTCGGCCAGCTTGCGCACCCCTTGCAGCAGGTCGTCGCGCAAGGTGCAGCAGATGCAGCCATTGGTCATCTCGACCAGCTTTTCCTCGGCGCGGTTCAGTTCGGCGCCGTCGCGGACCAGATCGGCGTCGATGTTCACCTCGGACATGTCGTTGACGATGACCGCAACGCGGCGGCCCTCGCGATTGTTCAGGATATGGTTCAGCAGCGTGGTCTTTCCGGCGCCCAGGAAGCCGGACAGGACGGTGACGGGCAGGCGATTGTCGCGGGTTGGCTGGCTGAGTGGCATGGCGTCCTCGTAAATGTAATGTTATTACGTTACTCAAATAACCAGAATCACCGAGGCCAGCAATGCCGTTTTCAGGCCGGCCCACCCCGGACAGCGAGGAGAGCAGAGCCATGCTGGAAGATGTGACGACCAGCCGCGTCCGGGAGGATGCCTTGTTCGAGGCAGCCGCAGGACCCTATCTGGCTCAGGTGCGCAAGGCCCTGATGCGATGGGCCGAGGTCGTTTCCCTGGGCCGGCTGGAGGATCTGCTGGCTCTTTACGCCAGCGACGCCATTCTTGTCCCCACGATGGCGGATGAGATCGGCGGCCATGCCGACGAACGGCGGGCCTATTTCGAAAGCTTCCTCGCCAATCCCAAGCTGCGCTGCCGCATCGACACGCTGCGCAAGCGTATCAGCCACAAGCTGGGCACCGTGGTTGTCGGCGGGCATTACACCTTCACCTTCGAACGCGACGGCGCGGAACAGACGCTGCCGGCCCGCTACCTGTTCTCCTTCGAGGAAATCGACGGGGCCTGGCTGATCACCGGGCACCATTCCTCGCGCATGCCATCTTCGTCGTAATTCAAGCACGGAAACACGATGCCCCTCTTTTCTCCCCGCCTCACCGTCGCGCAGGTGAGGAAGGCCATGCGCTGGCTCCGAAATTCGATGCCGCAGGGCTGATCCCGGTCGTCACCACGGATGCCGCGACCGGCGAGGTGCTGATGATGGGCGTGATGAATGCCGAGGCGCTGACGCGCAGCATCGCAACCGGCGAGGCGCATTACTGGAGCCGCGAGACGCAGCCGGGCGGACGGCCCCATGCCGAGCGGGTCGCGCTGAACCGCGCCGGGGCGGCGGCACGCGGCGCCACGCTTTATGTCACGCTGGAGCCCTGCTGCCATTGGGGCAAGACCCCGCCCTGCGCCGATGCGATCATTGCTGCCGGGGTGACCCGTGTCGTTGCCGCCATGCAGGATCCCGATCCCCGCGTGAACGGCGGCGGCTTCGCCCGTGCCGTGGACCGGGTGATCGCCCAGGGGAAGGCCACCCATGTGCTGATCGAAACCTCGGGCAGCACCCATCCCTGGCCGCTTCTGGAGGCGATCCGCGCGCATCCCGCCCTGCGGCTGCACGGCTTCCTGTCGGTGGTGGACACGGTGACGCTGGCGCAGGATCACGACCTGGGCCGTGCCATCCTGCCCGCCGCCTCGCGCCAGTTGGCCGAGGGCCGGCGCGGGATCGAGAACCTGCTGGCCGAGCAGATCATGTTCGCCAGCCGCATCCTGCTGAGCAAGATGGACCGGGTGTCCGGCGAGACGCTGCGCACTGTCGCGCAGGCCGTCCACCCGCTCAACCCCTTCGCCGACATCATGGGCATGCAATGGGGCAATGTCCGGCTGGCCGATGTGCTGGCCTTGCCGCCCTTTGACCATGCGCGCGTCGCCACCCTGGGGGCGGAACTGACCGACTGGGACCGCGGCCGCGGCACCGCCTCGATGTCCGGGGCCGAAGGCTACCGGCTCGGCAGCATCGTGATCGCGGACCCCCGCCCCTTTCACCCGCAAAGGCTGTGGAAGGTCTATAACCATTCCCTCGGCACCGGCATCCATCGCAGCAAGGGCTTCTTCTGGCTGCCTTCGCGCGACCGGTTGCAACTGCTGTGGAACCAGACCGCCGGCAGCATCGGGCTGGAGATCGTCAATTACTGGAAGATCGCGGCGCTGGAGGACGACAGCCTGAACCTGCTGCCCGAGGAACGCCAAGAGATGCGCCGCCGCCTTGCCGGCATGTCGCCCGAGTTCGGCGACCGGCGCTGCCGGCTGACCGTGATCGGGGATCGCGACGGGCTTGCGGACTTCGCCGATGCGGTCAGGGGCTGCTTCTGCACCCCTGCAGAGGTCGCGGCCTGGAGGGCGGGCGAAGCCTTCGACGATCCCTGGCCGGCAAGCACGGCGCGATTGGCGCAGCGGTAAGCCGCCCGGCCGGGCATTGCACCTATCGGGCCGTCAGCGTCGTCCTGAAGCGGTCGCGATAGTCGCGCGGCGTCAGCGAAAACCGGCGCAGGAAGGCCTTGCGCAATTGCTCGTCCGTGGTGAAGCCGCAGCGGAAGGCGATGGCCTTCAGCGGCAGGTCGCAGTCCAGAAGCAGCGCCTTGGCCCGCTCGCAGCGCGCGCCTTCCAGATAGCTGGCAGGGGTCGTGCCCGGCGCGCCGCTCATCTGGCTGGTCAGGGCGGTGCCGAACTGCGACTCCGGTAGCCCCCCGATCCGGCCACGGCCCAATTCGTAGCCATGGCAATAGGGACAATGAAACGCGGTCTTGCCCCTGCCATCGTGAGTGGAGCCGCCTTCCAGGGCGACATGGAAATCGTCCCCTTGCCCTGTGGCACCGATAGCCACCGCACCGATTCAGGTCAGGAGCGGATAGCGCAGAAGCTGTTCACGCCCCGCCGCGTTTGAACGCATCGAGGACTGATGCCAGGAAGGGCTGCGGCTTGCCCGCCAGCGTATCGAAATCCGCGCGGATCGCGGCCTCGTCCAGATAGGTGCCGATCACCACTAGGCGGCTCGATGCCTGCCCCTGCGGCCAGGCGTCGAGCCGCGCGACCGGATAAAGCCGATGCTGCACGGCATGGACCACGGCCGGGGCGGCAGGATCATCCTGCAGCGCGACCAGCCCCTTGATCCGCAAAATCCCATTCCCCGGTGTCGAGGTCAGCTTGATCAGGAACCGCCTGAGCGCTCCCAGCTCCAGCGGCTGATCATGCATCAGCGGGATCGCAACGACGTTGCCGTGCCGGTTCAGGTTGTGGAAATCCGCTCCATGGTCGTGGTAATGATCGGTCTCGGCCATAAGCCAGGCCTCGACGCCCTCGCCCTTGCCGAAAGCTGAATAGCTGCCCGGAGCCAGCAGGCGCGCCGGATCGAAATCCGCCGCCGCCGCATCATGGACCCGCAGGGCGGGGTTGATCGTCCGCAGTCTTTCGGGCCAGCCATGCGCCGGGGCCGCGTCGGTCCGGGTCAGGACCGCATGATCGGCGAAGGCGATCTGGCGCAGGCTCTCGGAGTGGCTCTTCAGCGCCGCGCCAATGCCCTGGACATCGACGACCGCGATCGCGCCCGACAGGCGGAAGGCGCGGGCCACCGCATGGTCGCGCAGCGACAGCGCCGCCACCCCGCCCGGAATCAGGCTGTTGATGATCGGTGCGGGATCGGCCAGCCCCGTTGTCTCCACGATGACCCGCGAGAACGGCGGCAGGCGGTCGTCGCGGCGTCCGATAAGCAACTCATCCAGAGACGAGCGCAGGTCGCTGCCGACGGTGCAGCAGATGCAGCCGGTGGTCGTGACCACCGGCCGCTCCCGCCCCTCGCGGATCAGATCGTGATCGACGGAAACCAGGCCGAACTCGTTGATTATCAAAGCCGTGTCTTGGAAGCTCGGGTTCTCGAGGATGCGGTTGAGAAGCGTGGTCTTGCCCGCGCCGAGAAAGCCTGTGAGCAGGAAAACGGGGATCTGGTCCACGGGTTTGCCGGGCCTCATGGGGTGGCTCCTTTCCGGTGGCGTCGTGCCAGCAGGACCTGCTTCAGCGCGGTCAGATGGGGAAATTCGACCAGCATCCCAATGACGATGGTGGCAAGGGTCAAGGGCGGGTCCGGGATCGCGACAGCCGTCACCGCCAGCATCAGCGGCGCATTACGCGCCGCCGTGGTCATCGCCAGCAGGGCTTGCTGCGGATAGGGCAGCCGGAACACCCGCACCAGCACATCGAAGACCACGGCGGGGCGGGCATTGCCGATATGGGCATAATCGTAAACGGTGGGGCCGCAGACATAGATGCGGACCTCGCGCGGATTGCGGGGGATGAAGGGCTGTTTCTCGCCGCCCAGGCTGTTGGTCAGGGATAAGGTCATCTGAGGTCTCTGTCTGGAAAATGCCGGATCGGTTGCGCGGGGACGGGCCTCAACAGAGGCATTGGTCGGCATCGCAACAGGCCAGATCGTCCAGATACATGTTGTTGGCGCGATAGGCTTCCAGTGCCGCGGTCTCAGCGCCCAGCCGCCCAGCCGCCCGGCAATGGCGCTGGCGACCACGGCGAAACGCTGGCGAAACTTGTAGATGAAGCAGAACAGATGCCCGTTATGCGACACTTCCGGCCCGGCCAGGAACAGGCCCGGCAATTCGGTGGATTCGTCCTGCGGCGTCAGCAGCGGCAGGCCGGACTCATTATAGTCGAACCAGTCCGAGACCGGCCCCGTGCCGCTGGCAAAACCCGTGGCCAGGATCGGCGCATGGGCCGAAAGCCAGCTGCGCCCGTCGCCGGCAAGGATGCGGATGCCGCCCGGCTCGGCCTCCAGCGCGATGGCCTCGGCGCCTTCGACCAGCGTGATCGCCCCGCCCTTCAGCGCCGGAGCCAGCCGCTGGCGGGTGAAAGGCGACAGGGCGCGGCTGGGGTCCTTGTCGCCGTCCTGCCAGGGCGCGCCGCGCTCCAGAACCGTCGCGCGCTTGCCGGCGCGCGCGAGCCCGATCGCCGCGTCGATGCCGCTTTCATAGCCGCCGATGACGAAGACCTCGTCGCCCGGCACATCCTGCCAAAGGCCGACCGCGGCGTAATGGCGGGCAAGTTCCGCACCGATCAGCCCCCCATCCGAAGGGGTGCCGAACTGGCCGCAGGCCCAGATCACGAAATCCGCGCCGATCTCGCCGCGGTCCGTGCGCAGGACGAATCCCTCGCCCCGCGGCTCCAGCCCCAGCACCTCGATGCCGCATGCGACGTTCAGCCCAAAGGCCAGCGCCGCCTGCTCCAGATATTGCGCGTAGCGTCCGCCGTCGGGATGCTCGCGCTTCAGCGACCAGCCGGGCGAGCTGTCATAGCTGATCGCGTTCAGGTCGGTGAGGCCGAAGACATTGCCGGGAAAGGACGGCGTCAGCAGCCGCGTGCCCGAGGGCCAGCGCAGGAAGCTTTGCCCGATCCGGCCGCGTTCCAGCACCCAGACATCCGGGATCGCCAGGTCGCGCAGCACGCGGGCGACGCCCAGGCCCGCCGGCCCGGCCCCGACAATGGCGACGGTGACGTGGTCCGGGATGCGGCGATCTCGGGACAGGTTCATGATACCACCTCGGCCGAAAGATAGCCGCCTGGCAGCACATGCTCGGTCACGGCAACGGAGTTCAGGGCTGAGAAGAGATCCCGCAACTCGGGATCGGTGAAGTCGCGCAGGATCAGCACCAGTTTCGAGCGGCGGTCCCCACCCCGCCAGTCGGTCAGCAGGACCGGCGGGTGAAAGATGTGCTGGACCCCGTGGACCACGAAAGGATGAGGCACGTCCCGCAGATGGATCAGCCCCTTGAAACGCAGGAGATCGGCGCCGCGTTGCGCCATCAGCACCTCCATCCAGAGGTCGAAGGCGTTTGCCGAAATCGGCTCGTCGATCACCCAGGAGACCGACCGGATCGCGTCCAGATGCTTCAGCGCTTCCACGTCGGCCAGATGCGGAGCGGGCACCGCCTCCTGCCGCAGCCAGTCCCGGACCTCGGCCGACTTCATCGTCGGATCGAAGTGCCCCAGCCCGATCAGACGCCGGGGGTCGATCCTGCCATGCAAAGCGATCTCGACCGGCGCGGCGGCATTCAGCGCCGCGATTTCGCGGCGGGCGGCGGGCGCGTCCGCCTCGGGCAGGTCGGTCTTGGTCAGCAGGATCAGATCGGCCAGGGCGGCCTGGCGCCTTGCATCCTCGTGCCGGCGCAGGGTGTCCGGCCCCGTCGCGGCATCGACCGTCACGACGATGCCGTCAGTCACGAAACGCTCGGACAGGTCGATGCTGGTCAGCAGCGTGTGCAGGATCGGCGCCGGATCGGCAAGGCCGGTGGTCTCGATCATCACCCGGTCGAAGTCCAGCTCCCCCGCCTCGCGCCGTTCCGCCAGCTCGACCAGCGTGTCCAGCAGATCGCCCCGCAAGGCGCAGCACATGCAGCCCGATTGCAGCAGCACCACGGTTTCGGTGGTCGAGACGACCAGTTCGTGATCCAGCCCGATCTCGCCGAATTCGTTGATGATGACGGCCGTGCGGCCGAAATCGGGATGGCGCAGAAGCCCGTTCAGCACCGTGGTCTTGCCGCTGCCAAGAAACCCGGTCAGCAGTGTGACGGGAAGAGGCGTCAAGGAGGAATCCGTCATGCTCGCCCCACCCTCATCCGGCCCTGGCGCTTGGAGATGGCGGCGGCATCCCGGCAATCGGCGCAAGTTCCCTGCAATTCGATGACACGGCGTCCGACCTGGAAGCCCAAGGAGGCCGCGCGTTCGGCAAGGACATCGGCGAGGCCGGCCAGTTCCAGTTCCACCGTGGCGCCGCAGCTGTTGCAGAGAAAGAAGGCACCGGCATAACGATCCTGCGGATGTGTCGAGGGGACAAAGGCGTTGCGCGTCTCGATCCGGCTGATGAAACCCTGCTCCAGCAGAAAGTTGAGCGCCCGATAGGCGGTCGGCGGGGCCAGGGGCCGGCCCAGCCTGTGGCCCAATACCCGCAACAGCTCGTAAGCCCCGACGGGGCCGTCGAATTTCAGCAATACCTCAAGCACCGTCCGCCGCAGCGGCGTGAACCGGACACCCCGCTCGGCGCAGATACGCTCGACCGCTTCGATGCTCAGGGTGTAAGCAGGACTGGGATTGGATCCCGACATGCAACCGCCTCGCCAATGGATGAACGTAATGTTATTACGTTACCAAAACGGACGCAAGACTCGCCGGCACGAATGGCCCGCACTCGGATCAAGGCGGACGGCGCAGGCCCCTCCACCGGCCGCAACCGGCTCGGTGTGCAATTCCTCTGGTCCCTGTCGGGTAGACGCGCCGGGATCGGCGCAGTTCAGAACGGCGTCTGGATCAGGCGCAGCGCCGTCGAGAAGGCAAAGATCGCCACGAGGCCGCCAAGGACGATCTCGACCAGGCTGGCAAGAACCGGGGCGCGACCAAAGGCCGGCAGCGAGAGATGCACGCCGCGGCGCAAGGCGACAGCAGCGACCGCGGCAAGGCCCGTCACCATCATGGTGCCGATCCCCATGGCATAGGCGCCGGCGATCCCGACCGCGTCCAGACCGAACCGCCAGGTCAGGATCAGCAGGAACAGCGCCCCGGTGCAGGGACGCAAGGCCACCCCGGCGACCAGGGCCGCAGCTTCGCGCCACGAGCGGGTCGCCAGAACGTCCTGGACATCCGGGACATGCGCATGCCCGCAGCCGCATGTTTCGGAATGCGCGTGGCCATCCCGGTGCCGGCTGGCAGCCAGCCTGCGGAGCCCGCGCCAGAACAGGATCACCCCCAGCAGGGCGATCGCCGCGGCCGAGAACGGCTCGAGACCGGCCGAGGCGCCCTCGACACGATCACGCGCGCCGCCGAAGATCCAGACGCCGACATAGACGAGGACTACCGCTACCGTGGCCTGCGCAAGGCTGGTGACTGCGGCAAGACCGACCATGCGCTTCATCGGCACGTCGGTCGCGACTCCATAGGCGCCGATCAGCGCCTTGCCGTGTCCCGGCCCCAGCGCATGCAGGAAGCCGTAGGCGAAGCAGATGCCCAGAAACGTCGTGACCGCCCCGGTCTCGCCGCCCCGCAATGCCCGCAAGGCACGCGCCAGCGCATTCTGATAGTCGCGCTGCCAGCTCACCGCCATCCGCGCGACGCGATCATCCAGCCCGGTCCAGAAGACCAGTCCGGCGGCCACGGCCAGCGCAAGCAGGGCGATCAGGACGGCCTTGCGCATTCCAGCCTCATGTCGTCGGCGAAATCGCCGCCCACATCGGGGTATTTGCCCTGATCCATGATCTCGTCATTGGTCAGCTTGGCCAATTCGTCGCCATATTTGCGCTGCGCCGCGGCGATGTCGGCCTTTTCGATCTGGACGCGGCAGTCGTCCCGGCCCCTGATTTCAAGCGTCCCGACGAGATCGTAGAAGGTGTAATAGGTCGGGTCATAGACCTGCACCTCGATCCGCTCATCCTCGGGTCGGATCCGGTCCAGAAGCGCGCGGATATGGGTCACGACGATCCTGCCCTGCTGATAGCGCACCGCGACCTCCAGCGGTCCCGACAGCGCGACCGGCTTGCCGTCGCGGGTCAGGTAGAGATCGCCGGCGAAATCCTCGGGCCAGTCGCTGAACATGGCGGTGAGGCGGGCGATCTCGTCATCCGTCAGCACGCCGTCGCCGTCCTTGTCCATCTCCATATCCTCGACCATCAGCATCGACGAGAAGTCGTCGAAGGCCCAGACCACGCTGACGGCACCCAGCCTGCCCTCGCCGTCGAAGCGGAACGTCAGCCCGGTGTCGATGAAGACATGCGGATGCGCCTCGGCCCTTGCAAGGGCAAGGACCGACAGCAGGGACAGCAGGACAGGCCGGAGACAGCGCATGAGGCATGCCTTATGCCGCGATGCCGATCTGGACAAATCACAAAACCGGCGCCTCGGCATTTCCCCGCTGATGCTTTGTCCTTTCGCCGCGGGTCCTGCGGCTTTTCGGACGACCGGCGCGGCATGGCTTGCCGTTCCAGTTTAGTAATGTAATAACATCACTAAACTATCGAGTCCGCAATCCAGTGATGCCCAGAACCGATCCGAAAAAGCCCCCCTGCCCGGCGGATGCCTGTATCGCCTTCGAGGATCTGACGGCGGGCTACGGCAGCCATGCCGCCATCCATCACCTGAGCGGCAAGCTGGAGCGCGGCACCTTGACGGCCGTGGTCGGGCCGAACGGGTCGGGCAAGTCGACGCTGGTCAAATGCATCACCGGCCTGCTGGCACCGATGAGCGGCACTTGCCGGGTCGCCACAGATGCCAGCCTTGCCTACCTGCCGCAGCAATCCGAACTGGACCGCAGCTTTCCGGCGCGGGTGGTGGACCTGGTGGCGCTTGGCCTGTGGCGCGAGCGCGGCCTGCTGGGCCGGCACCGGGCCGAGGATCGCCGTGCCGTGGCGGATGCCTTGCGCGCCGTGGGGTTGGAAGGCTTCGAGACCCGCCCCATCGACAGCCTGTCGGGCGGACAGTTGCAGCGCGCCCTGTTCGCCAGGGTTCTGGTGCAGGATGCCGATCTGATCCTGCTCGACGAGCCCTTCAACGCCATCGACGAAAAGACCATCCGCGACCTGATCGGCCTGATCCTGCATTGGCATGGCGAAGGGCGCACGGTGGTCGTGGTCGTCCACGATCTCGATCTGGTGCGGGCGCATTTCCCGCAGGCACTGCTGCTTGCCCGCCGCCCCATCGCCTGGGGATCCACCGCCGAGGTCGTCACCCCCGAGAACATGCGACGCGCCCGGCAGTTTCAGGAAGCCTGGGACGAAAAGGCGCCCTGGTGCGAGCCGTCGCCCGCCCCGGTCAGAGGGGTGGCGTGATGGTCCACGGGGTCGTGGCGCCCTTCATGGAATTCGCCTTCATGCAGCGGGCGCTGGCGGGGGCGCTGCTGCTGTCGCTCTCGGCCTGCCCGGTCGGGGTGTTCCTGATGCTGCGCCGGATGAGCCTGACCGGGGACGCCATGTCCCATGCCATCCTGCCGGGCGCGGCGGCGGGCTTCCTGCTTTACGGGCTGGAGATTGTGCCGATGACCATCGGCGGGCTGATCGCGGGCGCCATCGTGGCGCTTGGCGCCGGCGCCGTGGCACGGCTGACGGTGCAGAAGGAGGACGCCTCGATGGCGGCTTTCTACCTGGTTTCGCTGGCCATCGGGGTGGTCATGGTCTCGCTGCGCGGCTCCAGCGTCGATCTGATGCATGTTCTGTTCGGCACGGTGCTGGCGCTGAACGACGATGCGCTGTGGCTGATCGGGCTTGTCGCCGCGGTCACGCTGGCGACCACGGTGCTGCTGTGGCGCGCGCTGGTGGCCGAATGCCTCGACCCGCTGTTCCTGCGCTCGGTCTCGCGCCTCGGCGGGGCGGTGCATTTCGCCTTTCTGGGGCTGGTGGTGCTGAACCTCGTCGCGGGGTTTCAGGCGCTCGGCACGCTGCTGTCGGTGGGGCTGATGATCCTGCCCGGTGCTGCGGCGCGGTTCTGGGTCAACGACGTGCTGGCGATGTGCGTCGTCTCGGTCGGGATCGGCATCGTCTCATCGCTGGGCGGGCTCTTGCTGTCCTATCACGCGAGCCTTCCCTCGGGTCCGGCGATCATCCTGTCGGCCGGAGTGGTCTATCTCGTCTCGCTTCTGACCGGGCCGCGCGGCGTGCTGCGGCCCGCCCTGCCCCGCCGCCATCACCGGACGGCCTGACGCCATGAAAGGATATCCCATGAAAGACTGGTTCTTCCGCATCGCCACATGTTCGATCATGACGTTTTCATCCCTAGCGGCTGCACAGGCGGAACCGCTGGACGTGGTCGCCACCTTCTCGATCATCGGCGATTTCGCGGCAGAAGTCGGCGGCGACCGGATCAAGCTGAACGTGCTGGTCGGCCCGGATTCCGACACGCATGTCTATGAGCCCCGCCCGGCCGACGCGATCGCGCTGGCCGGCGCCGATGTGGTGCTGACCAACGGGCTGGAATTCGAGGGCTTCCTGACCCGCCTGATCGCCGCCAGCGGAACCGATGCCGCCGTCGCCACCCTGACCGACGGGGTCGAGACGATGGAGGAACCGGGCGGCGGCCATTACCACTATATCGACGGCAAGGCGGTCTTCCATGCCGGCGCGCATGATCCCCATGCCTGGCAATCGGTGCCGAATGCCAAGGTCTATGTACAGAATATCGCCGCCACCTTCTGCGCCGCCGATGCCGAAGGCTGCGCCGCCTATCAGGCGAATGCGGCCCGCTACATCGGCGAACTGGACGCCCTCGATACCGAGATCCGCGCCGCCATCGCCGCCCTGCCCCAAGACCGCCGCACCGTGGTCGTGGCCCATAACGCATTCCGCTATTTCGAGGCCGCCTATGGCGTGCATTTCCTGTCGCCGCAGGGCGTCTCGACCGAATCCGAGGCCGCTGCGGCCGATGTGGCGGGACTGATCTGCGAGATCCGCGCCCGCAATGCCTCCGCCATCTTCGCCGAGAACATCAGCGACACCAGGCTGCTGGAGCAGATCGCGCGCGAGGCCGGACTGCCGCTGGCAGGCACGCTCTATTCAGACGCGCTGTCCGGGCCGGACGGCCCGGCGTCCAACTACATCGCGATGATGCGCCACAATGCCGGCGCCATCGCCGCGGCACTGGCCGCCCGCTGACCAGATTTCCGCCGGGACCAGCCTGCGCCCGTCCCGGCGCCCTCCCCCGAACCCCATCAAGGAGACTTTCCATGCTCAGACATCTCGCGGGCGCCAGCGCCCTTGCCCTGATCCTGGCCGGCGCGGGTTTCGCGCAGGACCATGACCACGATCATGAGGACGTGACGCTTTACCGCGTCTTCGTCGGCGATCATGAAAAGGGTCAGGTCACGGCGTTCGACCTGTCCGAACCCGATCATCGCTGGACCTTCCCGACCACCGGCCAGGTCAAACTCTATTCCGTTGCAGGTGGCGGGGTGGTGGCCGCGGTGCAGTCCGATGCCGATACGGTGCAGTTCATCCGCAGCGGCATCTCGTTCCACGACCACGGCGATCACCGCGACATCGAGGTGGGCGATCCCGCCGCCATCGACGCCAGCCTGACCGGGCCGCGGCCCTTCCACCTGGTCGAGCATGACGGCAAGGTGGTGCTGAACTACGACCAGGGCGGCTATGCCGAGATCCTCGATGGCCACGCGCTGGCCGAGGGCAAGGCCGAGCCGGGCAGGTTCCCGCAGGCCCGCGCCCATCACGGCTTCGTCGCGCCCCTGGGGGGCAACTGGCTGTCCACCGTCGCCTCGGACGAGAAGGTCGAGGGCGACGCCTCGGTGCCGCGTCTGGGCCTGCAAGCCTTTGATGCCGAGGGCAATCCGGCCGGCGATCTGGCCACCTGCACCGCGATCCATGGCGAGGCCTTCTCGGGCGCCTATCTGGCCGCTGGCTGCAAGGAGGGCGTGCTGACCGTCAAGGCCGGCGCGAACGGCCCGGAATACAAGCTGCTGCCCTATCCCGCCGACCTGCCGCAAGGCGTGACCACCGGCACCCTGCTGGGCTCGACCGGCATCCAGGTGTTTCTGGGCAATTACGGCCCCGACGGGCTGGTGGTCATCGACCCGGTGGACGAGCCGCATTACCGCTACATCAAGCTGCCCTTCCGCCGGGTGGATTTCACGCTCGATCCGGTCAAGCCTTCGACCGGCTATGCGCTGACCGAAGACGGCAGCCTGCACCGTCTCGACCTGCTGAAGGCCGAGATCGTCGCCAGCGCCAAGGTGACCGAGCCCTATTCCATGGACGGGCATTGGAACGACCCGCGCCCGCGCATCGCCATGGCCGGGGACGAAATCGTCGTCACCGACCCCAACGCGGGTCTGGTGCGCCGCATCGCGACCGAGGATCTGTCGGAACGCGGCACCGTGCCGGTCGAGGGCAAGCCCTACAACATCGCCGTGACCGGCGGCAGCGGCGTGACGCACTGACGCAGGCACGACACGAAAGGGGGCGGCAAACCGCCCTCTTTGCTTTCCGGCCGATCCGTCAGCCGCCCTGTCTGGTGATCGCCACCACCGCCGGGCGCACCGGCATGTCGTCGCGGAAATCCGGCCGGCGGGTGGACAGGTCCTCGTGATAGAACGGCCGCGGCCCTCGCAATCCTCGCCGCCGTCGCCCGGATGCTGCACGGCCACGAAAAAGGTGGTTGCGCTGGCCTAGCCGGACGCCAGCGGAATCGCGTAGTGCGCAGCGCAGCGCCGAAACCATTGCTCGACCGGGTCCTTGGCCGTCAGCAACGGGGCGCCCATGCAGATGCGATGCCATTGCAGCGTGCCGAACAGGATGTGATCGGCAAAGCCCGGCGCTTCGCCCGCCACCCAGTCCTGCCCCGTCAGGATCCGGCGCATCAAGGCCAGCTTCTCGGGAAAATGCGCCGCCTCGCCGGCCGAGCGGGCGGCCAGTTCCTCGACGCTGGCGCCGAACCGTCGCTGGCGAGCGGCCCGGAAATGCGCCTGATCGGGCGGGTCCATCATGTCGTGCATCCGACGCACCACGATCACCGACAGCGGCGGATTCAGCACCGTGTCGCAATGATGCTCGACCAGCCGCGCCAACGCCTGCTGGCCGGCGCCGGGAAACAGGCTGGGCCCGGAATGGGCGGCCTCGAGATGCAGGGCGATGCCGAAGCTGTCCCCCAGGCGATGGCCGCGATCGTCCAGCACCGGCACGCTGTCGAAGCCGCCCCCGGCAATGCGGGGAATGTCGGCGAAGGAGACGGGGCGCAGATCGAATTCCAGCCCCTTGTGCCTGAGTGCCAGGATCGCCTTCCAGACATGGGGCGAATAGTGCCGGACCCCGTCCGCGGCGCAGAGGCTGTAAAGTGCGATCCCGCCCATCAGGCCGTTTTCCGCACCAGCCGGGGCAGCGTGCCGCATTTGCCGGCGGCGCGCTGTGGCTCGGGCTTCTGCTCGACGCAACCGAGGATCTGGCGCATCACCCCGATCACCGGATCCTCGGCCCGCTCGGCGAGATAGCCAAAGACGATGCGGACCGAGTTGCGCACTTCGGACAGCACCACGATCCGCTCGTCGGGCAGCAAGGGGGCATGGATCACCCCGATGCCGACCCCGTCCGCGATCAGCGTGCGCGCCACCACCTCGTCGTCGACATTGATGATGCGGCGGGGGTGGAAGTTCCTTTCCTCGAAAAAGGTCTCGGCCATGCGGCCATAGCAGGAACGGTCGGGCGGACAGATGCAGGGCACGTCCTGCAGGCCGGTCAGGTCGCCGTCGCGCACATGCCCGGCATATTCCGGGGCACCGGCCAGATAGACGTTGAAGCGTGACAGCTCGACCGTGGTCAGATCGGACTGGTCCTCGTTCGGCTCGACATAGAAGCCGGCGTCCAGATAGCCGTTGCGGATGCCGCTGAGCACGCAGGAGGACGGGCCGCGGTCCAGCCTGACCTCAAGCTCGGGGAAACGCGAATAAAGCTCGGTCAGCAGGGTGCGCACGGTCTGGCGGTTGGAACAGCGCGCCGCGCCGATACGCAACTCGCCGGTCAGGCAACCGCGCAGACGGCAAGCCTCTTCCAGGAAGCGCTGGTGCTGCTCAAGCAGCTTGTCCGCCACCGCAAGCAGGCGCGAGCCGCCCTGGGTGACGGTCATGCCGCGGGGATTGCGCTCGAACAGCTTGATTCCCAGGCTGTCCTCCATCGACTTGATATGCGCGCTGATGGCGGGCTGGCTGCGATAAAGGATTTCGGAGGCGCGGGTGATGCTGCCCTCGCGCACGACGGTAACGAATGTTCTCAGGTGGTTGATGTCCATCCCAGGCCCTCGGATAACGGAGATCTTCGAAAAATGGCCGCAGTCGATGTTGCCTTGCGATGACCGCTGGGGGTGGAGAATGTGGATATCATAACGATCCGAGTCTTTCGGTCAAGAATTACCCCCCCGTCGCGGCGGGGTATTGCCGCTCCGCTCCAGATTGAAGGCTCCGCCTGACAGGGCGATGACAAGGCCCAGCAGCGCCAGCCCGCCGGCCAGCGCAAAGGTCACGGCCATGCCATGGGCCACCGAAGCCGTCCCGGCCGTCGCTGGATTGGCGCTGCCCGAGGCAAGGGTAAAGACCGCACCCATTGCCGAGGCGCCGGTGATCAGCCCCAGATTGCGCGCCAGGCTCAGCACGCCCGAGATCACGCCGCGCCGGTCCTGCGGCACCTCCATCATCACCGCGGTATTGTTCGCCGCCTGGAACAGCTGGTAGCCGGGGGTCAGAACCGCCAACGCCAGGACATAGCCGGCCGTGCCCAGCATGTTGGGCAGGCCGGCCAGCGCGAAAGCCCCCACAGCCATCTGCGCCAGCCCCCAGATCACCACCGCATTCGCGCCGAAACGGTCCACCAGCCGCCCCGCCGGCACCCCGCTCAGCGCCGAGATGGCGGGGCCGACCGACATGACCAGCCCGACCACCGCCGCCGGATGGCCCAGCACCCGCGACAGGTAGAAGGGTCCGACCACCAGCGTCGTCATCATGACGGTCGAGACCAGCGCGCTCATCGCCAGCGCGGCGTTCAGCGCCGGGTCGCGAAAGGCGGACAGCCGCACCAGCGGCGCGGGGCTGCGCCGCTCGATCAGCACGAAAAGCGCAAGACCCAGCGCCACCAGCGCCAGCAGGATCAGGTTCCGGCGGTGAAACGCGCCGTTCCCGGCGGTGACGGCCAGCGCATAGGCGGCAAGGGTCAGGGCAAGGACCAGCGTGCCCGGCTTGTCGAAAGCGCGGTGATCGACCCGGCCCCGCTGCGCATCCGCAGGCAGGCAGCGTTGCGCCAGGACAAGCCCGGCCAGCGCCAGCGGCGCCATCACCGCAAAGATCGCCCGCCAGCCGAGGCCCGAGATCAACAGCCCGCCCAGCGTCGGCCCCGCCGCCGTGCCGATGGCCGACATGGTGCCCAGCAGCCCCATGGCGCTGCCGGTGCGCTCCTTGGAAACGCTGGTGCGCACCAACGCCACGGTCAGGCCCATCAGGATCGACCCCGCCGCACCCTGCAGCGCCCGCGCCGCGACCAGCGCCGGCAGCGTCGGCGCCATGGCACAAAGCGTCGAGGCGAGCGCGAAACCGGCCAGACCCCAGCACAGCACGCGGCGGTGGCCGGCGATGTCGCCCAGCCGGCCGGCGCTGACGATCAGCACGGTGATCGCCAGCAGATAGGCCAGCACCACCCATTGCACCTGCGGCAACCCCGTCCGAAAGGCATCGGCCAGCGTCGGCAGCGCCACGTTGGGAATGCTGATCCCCAGCGAGGACAGCAGCATCGCCATGGCCAGCGCGACCAGCGCCCAATGCGTCGCCGGCGCCTGTTCGTCCGGTGACTGTTCGTCCGGCGACTGTGGTTTCGGTTGCATCACGCATCCTCCTTGGTCCTGGATGGTCGATGCCCGGCCGGGGCGCGGCCGGGCATCGCTGTGGGCGCCCGCCAGCATCAGAAGCGGATCGTGCCCGACAGACGCAGGCTGCGGCCCGTTTCATAGAGGTTCGACCAGCCATCGACGCCGTAATAGGCGGTCGAATGGTCCAGATATTGCTCGTCGAAGATATTGGTCAGCGCCAGGCTATAGCTTTGGTTCCGGGCCGGGCGCCAGGTGACGGTCAGGTCGTGCACGTCATAGCCGGGCAGTTCGTCAAGCTGGAAATCGGCCGGCAGGTCGGTCTGCTTCAGCACGACGGTGCTGGTCCAGCCGATCTCTAGGTTCTGCGCGGGCATCCGGTAGCCGAGCGCCAGGACGATCTTGTCGCCGCCGGGCGTCACGCCGTCCAGCCAGTCGCCGGGACTGACCGGCTCGTCATTGTATTTCACGTCGATGTGGCTGAAGCGCAGGTCGGCCGACCAGTTCTGCCAGCTGCGGCCGAGATGGGCGGTGATGCCGCGCGATTCGATCTCGCCGTCGTTTTCGCGGAACCACGGGCTGCCGCGGCCCTGCCACGAGCGGATCTTGTCCTCGATCTTCGAGGTGAAGCCGCTGATCCCGGCGCGCCAGCCGTCGCGGTCCCATTCGGCGCCCAGTTCCGCCGTGCGCGCCAACTCTCCGGTCAGCGAGGTGTCGGTCTGCGGTCCCAGCCCCAGCGGCCAGATCAATGTCAGCCCCTCGACAGGCTGCACGCCGCGAAACGCCTCGCCCCACGAGGCGAACAGCGCCAGCCCCTCGGTCGGCTCATAGCGCAGCCGCAGGTTCGGGCTGAAATGCACGCCCTTGTAGTCGTTGCCGTTCAGGTCCCTGAGCGTGGCGCGGTCATAGCGCAGCCCGGCCGAAAGCAGCCATTGCTCGGTCGGGGTGTAATCGGCCTGGACATAGAGTCCGTGGTTCTCGCCGCGTTCGAAGCCGCCAAGCCCGGCTCCGCTTTCCCCACGCGACCGCGTCCAGCCGTAGTCGTAGCCATAGGTCAGCGCGACCTGGCCGAAATCCGAGCGGTTGCGGATGTCCAGCCCGCGCGTGTCCCATTCCGAAACCTGCCGGACCTCGATGTCGCGCAACAGGCGGCTGTGGGTGTCATAGGCCGAGACCGTCATGTCGACCAGCGGATCCCCCGCAGGATTGTAGCGATAGCTGACCGAGGTCGAGCGCCAGCCCAGCTTCTGATCCTCGGGGATGGCATCGGGCAGGCCGGGCGGAATGCCGAAATTCGAGCGATAGGCCCGCCGGCCGTTATCGCGGCGATACGTGGTGCTGAAGCTCAGCTCATGCCCATCGGCCGGGCGGAAGCGCAGCTTGACCAGCGCGTCCAGCGGGTCGTTGCCGGTATCGGCGACCTTGTTGCCCTCGCCATCCTTGTAGTCGTCGGCCCAGGATTTCGTCAGATAGACCAGATAGCCGAACCGCTCGTCCGGGGTGCCGTAGAAAGCCAGCCCCGGCGTCACGCGCCGGCCATTGGTCTGGGCCGAAAGCTTCAGCATGTATCCCTGGTCGCGGCCGGGCAGCAGCAGGTCCTCGGGGTCCTTGGTCTCGTAGCGGATGGCCCCGCCCAACGCCCCCGGGCCGGCCAGTGCGGAGCCGGCGCCGGCCTCGACCTCGACGCGCTTCAGGAGGTCCGGGTCGATGCCGAAATTCCCGGAATGGGCATACATGTTGCCGCCCAGCTTCGCCCCGTCCACGGTGACGTTCAGCATGGTTTCCTCGATGCCGCGGACATAGATCTTTTGCGCCGCCATGCGATTGGCGCCGCTGACCACGACCTCGGGGCTTTGCGCGAAAAGTTCGTTCAGCGTCGCGGGCTGGCGGGTCTCGATCTCTTCGGCGGTGATCGTCTCCGAGACGGTCTCGTCATCGGCCGAACTCACGATCGTGACCGGCGACAGGGTCACGCTGCTGTCCTGTGCCAGCACTGGGCTTGCCAGCAGGGCGGCCAGGGCCGCGACGCTGCCGGGATGGGTTTGGAACGCCATCGGGTTGTTTCTCCATAACAGATACTGCCGCTGCCGGGGCCGGGGCTGGACGCCTGAATGCGCTGGCTGGGAGACAAGGGCCGGGCGCAGAATAGAAAAACCGCTCTGCCGGGCACAAATCGCAAAAACTGAAGGCAGATCTCAGCTTGGCCGAGGAGGGATCATCCGGGCGGAGCCTCCCATCCCTCGATCCGCGCGGCGAATGCGGACAGCCAGCGGCCGGTCTGGTGGCCGTCCAGCGCCCGGTGGTCGATGGTCAGCGTGACATGCGCCATGGTGCGGATCGCCAGCGCCTCGGCGCCGCCCGCGTCGCGCACCACTGCCCGCCTTTCCAGCTTTCCGACGCCCAGGATCGCCGATTGCCCGTCATGCAGGATGACCGGCGCGGCCAGCAACGTCCCCGAGGTGCCGTGATTCGAGATGGTGAAGCTGCCGCCCGCCATCTCGGCCGCCGAAAGCCGGCCGGCGCGGGCGCGGGCCGTCAATTCCTGCAACTGCCCCGCCACCTCTTCCAGCGTCAGGTCCTGCGCCTTGCGGATCACCGGCACCACCAGCCCGGCATCGCCCAGGGCGGTACCGATGCCGATATTCGCGTCGGCATGGATCTCCAGCGCATCCTCGTGCCAATGGCTGTTGACCTCGGGCACGGCGCGCAGGGCGGCGGCGGCGGCCACGACCAGATAGGGGGTCAGGGACAAATTGATCCCCTGCGCCGCCAGCAGCGGCTTGAGATGCGCGCGGTGGCGGGTGACGGCGGTGAAATCGACCTCGGCCAGCGCCGTCACATGCGGGGCGCGCGCGACCGATTCCGCCATGTTGCGGGCAATGGCCAGCCGCATCGGCGAATGCGGCACGCGACGCGAACAGGACTGCAGCGCGGGCGAGCCGCCACGGGCGCGATGCGCGGCCTGCATGTCCTCGCGGGTGACGCGGCCGCCCTTGCCGCTGCCGGCGATATCGCCGGGGTCGATGCCGTATTCCGCCGCCAGCCGCCGCACGGCCGGAGAGTGCTGGCGCGCGGCGGCTGGCGCCCCGGCCGGGGGTGCCACGGGATCGCTCGTGGGGTCGATCCGGGCCAGCACCGCGCCGGGGGTGACGATTTCGTCGGATTGCATGACGATCTCGTGCAGGATCCCGGCGGCCGGTGCGGCGATCTCCTGCGTGACCTTGTCGGTCTCCAGCTCGACCAGCGGATCATCCTGCGCGACCCGCTCGCCCGGCCGCTTCAGCCAGTGGCGCACGACGGCACGGCTGCCCTCTTGCTCGGCGGGCACGATGACCTCGATCAAGCCCATTCAGAACTCCAGCAATTCGTCCAGCCGCGCACGGATGGCCGCGACCGAGGGAACGACATGCTCCAGCAGCGCCGGATGGTGCGGGCTGGGAATGTCGGGCATGGCCAGCCGTGCGACCGGCGCATCCAGTGCGTCGAAGGCCTCGTCGGCGACGGTGGCGGCGATCTCGGCGCCGAAGCCGGCGGTGCGCAGGTCCTCGTGCACGATCAGGCAGCGCCCGGTGCGGCGGACCGAAGCCAGCACCGCCTCGGCATCCCAGGGCATCAGCGTGCGCAGGTCGATGATCTCGACCGAAAGCCCCTCGGCCGCCGCCTCGCAGCGGTTGACCATGGCGCCCCATGTGACCACCGTCGCATCCTCGCCCCGCCGGGTGATGGCGGCGCGGCCAAAGGGCAGGACATAGCCGTCGCCGGGCCATGGCCGGCGCGCCGAAGGGTGGTCCAGCATCTCGCGATGCTCCAGGAAGACCACCGGATCGTTGCCGCGCAGCGCCGCGCGCAAAAGGCCCGCCGCATCGGCCGCGTTCGAGGGCGCGGCAACGGCCCAGCCGGGCTGGTGGACAAAGGCGACCTCGTTCGTCTGGCTGTGCCAGGGATCGCCGCATCGAAAATAGCCGATGGGCATCCGCACCACGATGGGCGCGGCGAAACGGTTGGCGGTGCGCCAACGCAGGGTGGCGCAATCGTTGAGCTGCTCGGCCGCCGGGTCGGCATATTTGCGGAACTGGATCTCGGGCACCGGCACCAGCCCGGCCAGCGCCATGCCCACGGCGCGGCCGATGATGCCCTCTTCGGACAGCGAGGTGTCGAAGACCCGCAATGCGCCGAACTTTTCCTGCAATCCCAGCGTCGCGGCATGGACGCCGCCCTTGGGGCCGACATCCTCGCCGAAGACGGCGACGCGCGGGTTCAGCGCCATCTCCTGCTCCAGCACGCGGCGGATGGCGGCCACCATGTTGATGCGCTGGCCCTCGGCGCAGGGGCTGTCGGTGAAAGCCGGCGGCCTGTAGCCCAGCGGGTGCTGGCCGCCCATGCGCTGCATCTCGCCCTGGTATCGGACATGGCGGGTCACCGTCTGGGGCGCGGCGGGCGGCACGGATTCGGCGCGGGCCAGCGCCGCGGCCACCTGCTCTTGCGCAGCACGGGCATGGCCCTCCCACTCCGCCTGCGACATCAGCGCCGGGACCAGATGCGCGTGCAGGCGCGGCAGGGGATCGCGCGCCCATTCGCGGGCCACCAGTTCCTGCGGCTTGTAGCCTTGGGTATCCTGATAGCTGTGGCCCTGAAGCCGCGGCACAGACAGACGCAGCAGCACCGGCGCGCGGCTGTCGCGCACATGATCCACCGCTTCGGCCGTCAGCGCCGCAGCCTCGGCCGGGTCGGCGCCATCGCCGTCAAGGATCGCCAGCCCCTGCCAGCCCGACAGGTTGGCGGCGATATTGCCGCCCGGCACCTGCACGCCCGAGGGCACCGAGATGCCGTAGCCGTTGTCCTCGATGCAGAACAGCATCGGCAGCCGGCCCACCGTCGCCGCCCCCAGCGCCGACCAGAATCCGTTCGAGGCGACCGAGCCGTCGCCCCCCAGCGCCACCGCGATGGCGCGGTCGTAGCCGGGCTGGCCCAGCACCTCGGCATGATAGCGGATCGCCTGCGCCCAGCCGGCGGTCGGCGTGTATTGCGTGCCGACACCGCCCGACATGGGCAGTGCCGCAGGACCGCCGGGATTGGGCAGGTTGAAGACGACGCCGATGTCGCGCCCGTCCGAATAGCCCCCTGACCGCGCCATGGCCGAGACCAGCGCCTCGGTCGGCTCCAGCCTCAGCGCCAGCAGCATCGGGCGCGAACGGTAATAGCCGCAGACCGCATCATGCGGATCGTCGAGTTGCAGGCCCAGCAGGATCTGCGCCAGGTCGTGCCCGCGCGCCGAGAACTGGTAGAGCACCTTGCGCTGCGGCACCAGCCGGGTCTCCTCCAACTCGTCCAGCGCGCGGGACAGATGCAGCAGTCGGACGGCGTGGGGCCAGTCCACGGCGGCAGGGCGCGCGCCTTGCGCGGGGCAAAAGCCGCCGGCGACGTCTTCCATCTCGCTGTCCTCCGTCTATTGGCCCCGCCTATTGGGCAGCGAACGCCTGCCCGGCCTCGATGCCGAGCTTGCGCCGGATCACCGCCAGCACATCCGCCGGCTCAGGCAGGGTGTAATGGCCATACATGCGGCCGTAATGCGGCTCGTATTGCTCGCGCCAGGCGGGCTCGATCACCTCGTGCCCGTCCTCGCGGATCGCGGCCACGTTGCGACGCACGACCGGGCGGTCCCACATGGCCGGGCCCATGACCGGAAAAAAGACGATGGGGAAATTGCCGACCAGGAACATCATCGTCAGCCGGTTCATCGAGGTTCCGGCCGCCGCCGCCGCCAACGTGTTCGCGGTCGCCGGCAGCACGATCATCAGCTCATGCGCCGCCGCGATCAGCCCCGGCCGGTCGGTCGCCCAGTCCCTGGGGCTTTCGCCGCAGATCACCCGCTCGACGATCAGCGACAGGCTGTCGGTATTGACGAAACTCATCGCATCCGGCGTCAGGATCACCGAGATCGAGCAGTCCAGCCCCTCGCGGATCGCCCGGACATAGCCCGGCACCAGCATCGCATCGACCGAGCCGGTGACCCCGATCAGGATGCGCGGCTTACGGTTTTCGGAATCGGACATCGAGCCCTCCTTTCAGTTCGTGGCCGAGCCGGGCCAGGTCGTGTCGGTCCGCCGACGCTCCAGCGTCGCCTCGTAGGAATAGATCTGGCCGGACAGCGCACGGGCGACATCCAGCCCGGCGCCGGGCAGGGTCACGGCGATCCATTTCTGGTTGAAGGGATGCGGCCATTCGACATGGTGGCATTCCAGCCCCGCCTCATGGACGATCTGCGCGATGGTTTCCCTGCGATAGCGCACGATATCGGGATACAGCCAGGCGTCGCCCTGGTAATCGCTGCCGTCCAGCGTCTCGAAGAAAGTGGCCAGGAACACCGTCTGGGGCACCATGACCTTTTTCGCCTCGGCCATGCATTTGGCGATCTGCCATTGCGGCGCATGGGTAAAGATCGAATGGGCCATCATCAGGTCGAACTTGCGGCCGAATTTCGTGAAGGCGAAATCGCCGTCGATGACGAAATTCGGCTTGCGGCGCTGGACGAGCTCTTCGTTGAAATGGCTTTTCAGCCCGTCCCTGATGGCCCATTCCTCGGGGTCGATGCCGTAATAGCGGCCGGGCCGCAGATACATGATGGCGAAACGCCCACCGCGCAACGAGCCGCAGCCGATGTCCAGCAGGCTCGATGGGCATTGTTGCAGAAGTCGGCTTCAGGACATGATGGCCCTTTCCCCAGCTGAGGTCAGGCCACGCGTTCGATCTCGGCGGTGCCGAGGGCGTTGAAGCGGTTCATCAGGGCGACGCGGATGTGGATC
>NZ_JASSPE010000009.1:0-167510 GCF_030234105.1 Paracoccus sp. SSJ
CGCGTCGTTATAGGATTTCCAGTTGGTCGTACGGTAGCGGGCAGGTTCGGGCTTGCTCATGGCAGGCTCTTAACCCACCGGATTCACGCCGTGAATCCCGGAAGCTCATGAGTTCTGCAACAACGCTGATCGCATGCGCCACTGGAAAAATCAGGATCCAGACGATAAGGTGTAGGTGCGTGGCGAGGCCGCGTCATTGCCGAACGCGGATAATGGAAACCTGTCGGAGGGAGTTCTGGTGATCCACGCATCAGACCACTGCGCCTAATGCCTGAGCCAAGCCGAAGTCCCGCGGGGGACGAAGAGCCTCCTAGTCCAGCGCCTCGATCCTCCGCATCAGAACAGATACCATCGATATCTACGCCCCTGCGCGGATGGCCCGTTCTGCCGGATTGTCGGCAGTGCAGGCGACCGCTGCCCTGCGTTCCTCATGGTTCGCTGCCACGGTGTTTCCCGCCTATCCTCCGATCACCCCGAGGCTTTCCGGGCTCTTGGCGGGATGCCCGCTCGCACGCAACCATGCTCCCCCGACATCTCGTTCACTTGCACTGCACGGGAACCACAGGTCCCTGCGTAGTGCCCCCGACCATGAGACCCCATTCCGCCCATGCTTGAACCGCTCTTACTTCTGCTTGCTGGCCTGCTCGTAATCCTCGTTATCATCGCAGCCGGCGCCTACTTCGTTGCCCAGGAATTTGCCTATATGGCGGTTGACCGCACCCGTCTCGCCGCGCAGGCCGCAAGTGGCGATTTGGCTGCAAAGCGCGCCCTTGCCGTCACGAAGCGCACCAGCTTCATGCTCTCGGGCGCTCAGCTCGGCATCACGGTGACGGGGCTGATGGTCGGCTATGTCGCCGAGCCCTTGGTCGGCAAATCCCTGGGCATGCTGCTGGGCGGTGTTGGCATTCCCGAATCGATAGGGATCAGCGTTGGGACGATCCTTGCGTTGCTCTTCGCCACCATCGTCCAGATGATCTTTGGCGAACTTTACCCCAAGAACCTGGCCATTGCGAATTCAGAACCTATGGCCAAGGCACTGGCGGCCTCGACGACGACCTATCTGTCGCTCTTCGGCTGGCTGATCACCTTCTTCGACAAGGCGGCAAACCTGTTCCTGCGGCTTTTACGGATCGAGCCAGTGCATGACCTCGACGTCAGCGCCTCGGCCAAGGACCTGCCCCATATCATCGCGGACTCCCGCGAAAGCGGCGATCTTCCGGTCGAGCTGTCGCTCATGATGGACCGGATCCTAGACTTCCCCCACCGGGATGCCGAACATGCGATGGTCCCGCGAGCGCAGGCGGACTGGGTCGACCCCGATACCACCATCGCGGAACTGCGCGAGATGATGGCGCATGGCCACACGCGCTATCCGGTCATTGACGATGATGACGTGCCGGTTGGCGTCGTGCATCTGGCCGATATTCTTCCAAAGGTGAATGCCGAGCAACTGGAAGCCACGGCGGCCACGGTGATGCGGCCGGTCGCTATTGTGCCGACGCTGATGCCGCTGCCGGCGGCGCTTGAGACACTGGTCAAATCCGGCAACAAGATGGTTTGCGTCATCGACGAATACGGTGGATTTTCCGGCGTCCTCACCATCGAGGACATCGCCATGGAGGTCGTGGGCGAGATCACCGACGAATTCGACAAAAACGCCATCCAGCCGCTACGCGAAGAGGACGAGGGCGTCTGGGTGATGGAAGGCGATGTTCACCTCGACGAGGTGGAGCGCGCGGTGAACCACGATCTGCCCCGCGGCGATTTCGAGACGATCTCGGGCCTGCTCATCGCGCAGTTGGGGCGCCTGCCCACCAAGGCCGACACGATCCTCGTTGATCTGCCGGCCGACGGTGCCGATGTGGTATCGGATGCCCCCCTGCGTCGCCGCCTTGAGGTGAATGTTCTGCGCATCGCGCGCCATGTGCCAACCCTTGTGCGCGTCAAACTCGTGGATGAGCAGGAGCAAGACCAATGATGACCAATCCGCTTTTCGTCACCTTGGCCACGATTGCCCTGATCATACTCAGCGCCTTTTTCGTGATCATTGAATTTGCCCTGCTTGGTGCGCGCCGCCACCGGCTGGAAGAACGCGCCCCCACCAGCCCTTCGGCCCGTGCTGCGCTACGCGGCATGAATGATCTGACCCTGATGCTGGCGGGCGCTCAACTTGGCATCACGATCACCACCTTTGTCCTTGGCGCGATCACCAAGCCTGCAGTCCACTACGCTCTCGGGCCGCTGCTCCTCGAATGGGGGGCGCCGGGCTGGATCGCCGAGAGCGCCTCGTTCTTTCTGTCGCTCTTGCTGGTCACCTTCCTCCATCTGGTCGTGGGCGAGATGGCACCCAAGTCCTGGGCTATCGCCAATCCCGAAAGGTCGGCGATGGCGGTCGGCGTTCTTGCTCGCGCCTATATCTGGCCACTGCGTCCTGTGCTGCACTGGATCAATGTCATCGCCAACAGGTTGGTGCGGGCGAGCGGCGTAGAGCCGGTCGAGAGCGCAGCGGTGGGCGGTCAGGACGCTGCCACGATCCGGCAGCTTGTCGAGCATTCAGCCGATGTCGGCACGCTGGAGCCGGGCTTGCGACGCCAGCTTTCCGGCTTGATCGATCTGGGCACGATGCCGGTCGAAAGCATCATCTCGGCGGGGCAGACCGTCACCAGGGTCAAACCGGAGGCGACGGTGGCGAAGGTGCGTGACATCGCCTCCCGGACGGCCCACATGCGCCTTCTGACCAATGGCGGTGGCGCGCCGCGGGTGATCCATGTGCGCGATTTGCTGCTCAAACCCGATACGGCCCCGGCTGCAAGCGTGGCACGGCCCGCCTTTACCCTGAAGGCCGGCACACCGATCTACGAGGCACTGGCGAGCATGCGTTCCGCAAGCGTGCAGCTGGCAGTGGTGATGAACGGGGATCAGATCACCGGTGTCGTCACCCTTGCCGACATCCTCCGGCGCGTCCTGCCCGCGTCACCGGCACCCTCCGCGACCACGCGCAGCCCCGCATGATCTGCGGTTGGCGGATGCGCCTCGCCATGGACCGAGGGCGGCAAACCAGTGCGCTCTCGGCAGCATCGTGCCGCAACGTTGTATCCGACGCACCGACCCGGCCCAAAACGGTCATTGGTCACGTTATCGATCGCTGCAATGCAGCTTCCCCAAACCGGCACGGCGGAGGCCGATGTCACGGGGGCATTGAGGAGGAAGCGCGCGGAAATCCATCGGGGCTCGCGGCGACGAAGGATCGGGCCGTTCACAGAAGCCGGATATACGTCCGCAATGGCGAGTTCTGAACCAGAGCCAACCAGACCGTTGCAATCAGGCGAGGTCCATATACATCCATACACGCCCCGACCACCCTCGGCCACTGCAATGACGTGGTTATTCTTCGAAACATTCAATCCGATGGAATGTTCGCTATTCCCCTGCATGGTTAATCCTCCTGGCTTGAGGCGGAGCCTATCGAGTAGCTCTCTTTGAAAGCAGCCAATGCAGGGCGACCACCCGCCACAGTTCAGCCGAAAAAGGACATACGGTTTTACGCCTATGTTGGTGCAGGGTTTTCTCCTCGGTGCAAAAGCGGCCAAATATGACGAAACAGGCTCGCTGCACCCCGTCCGGGCTGCCGAGGTCGCGCAAAGCCGGCAAGGGTCCGTTTCAGCAGATCCGCGGCAGTTGTTCGCCCACGAGGCGGTCGACGATGCGGCGCCCGCCAAAGGAGGTCACCATCTGCACACGGGCCGTATGGGCGCCCCCCTCGGATGCGGCGACGGCGCGGCCGATGATTGCGGCGCCCTGCCCTTCGGGGCGGGAACGCATCGCGCACAGCGCAGCCTCAGCCTCGGCCTCGGGCACGAACAGGACCAAGGTTCCCTCATTGGCAAGATAGAGCGGATCAAGGCCAAGAATTTCGCAGACCCCGCGCACCTCGGGGCGCAGGGGCAGCGCATCTTCCCTGATTTCGATGCCGCATCCTGCCGCCAGCGCCATTTCATTCAGCGCCGCGGCAAGCCCTCCGCGGGTCGCATCGCGGGCGGCTCGGGTGCCGGGGGCGGCGGCCAGCACCGCCTCCATCAGATGCCCAAGCCCCTGACAGTCCGAGACCAGATCCGTCGACAGCGCCAGATCGCCGCGCGCCGCCAGAATGGCCGCGCCATGATCGCCCAGCACGCCATTGACCAGCACGACATCGCCCGGCCTGATCCGCGCCGCAACCAGATCGCGCCCCGCCGGGATCACGCCGACGCCCGAGGTGGTGACGAACACCCCGTCCGCCGATCCGCGCCCGACGACCTTGGTGTCGCCGGTCACGATCCGCACCCCGGCCAGCGCCGCCTCACGCGCCATCGAGGCGACCACGCGCTGCAACAGCGCAATCTCGCAGCCTTCCTCGATAATGAACGCCGCCGACAGCCACAGCGGTCGTGCCCCGCCGACGGCCAGATCGTTCACCGTGCCGCAGACCGCCAGCTTGCCGATATCGCCGCCGGGAAATTCCAGCGGCGTGACCACGAAACTGTCGGTGGTCAAGGCCAGCCGCGCGCCGGGTTCACACAGCGCATCCGCCGTCAGCCGCGCCTGATCCTCGCCCGATCCGGGGCCGAAGGCGGGAAAAAAGACGGTCTCGATCAGATCGGCCATCGCCTTGCCGCCACCGCCATGCGACAGGGTCACATGGCTGTCGCGCAGGGTTCCAAAAGCCATTGCGTTCATGTTCTGCCCGCCCTATTCCGCTGCAACCCGCGCACCGCCATATTGCCAATAGGCCGCACAGGCCCCTTCCGAACTGACCATCAGCGCCCCCAGCGGCATCTCTGGCGTGCAGCCCTTGCCGAAATGCGGGCAGGCCGTAGGTTTGACCCGCCCCGTCATGACGGCGCCACAGGCACAGCCCTCGGGTTCGGGTGCGGGATTGCGCGCCACCGCATAGCCGATGCCGAATTTTTCCTCGGCGTCGAAGGCTGCGTATTTCGGGCGGATGCGCAATCCGCTGGCGTCGATCTCGCCCAGACCGCGCCATTCAAAGCTGGGGCGCCGTTCATAGACATCGGCAATGGCGGCCAGACTAACCGGATTGCCCTCCTCGGGGACCACGCGGGCATATTGGTTTTCGACCTCGGCGCGCCCCTCGGCGATCTGGTCCAGCACAATCAGCACCGATTGCAGAAGATCGGTCGGCTCGAAACCTGCGACGACAAGCGGTTTCTGGAAGTCCCGGGCAATGAAATCATAGGGATGCACGCCGATGACCATCGAGACATGACCCGGCCCGATGAACCCGTCCAGCACCATATGCGGATCCTTCAGCAGGGCGTGGATGGGTTCGGGCACGGTGATATGGTTGCAGAAGACGCTGAAATTGCCCAACCCTTCCCGCGCGGCCTGCTGGATGGCCAGCGCGGTCGAAGGGGTCGTCGTCTCGAAGCCCAGACCAAAGAACACCACGTCGCGTTCGGGGTATTTCCGGGCCAGAGCCAGGGCATCCAGCGGCGAATAGACCATGCGGATATCCGCCCCCGCCGCCCGCGCCTGCAACAGCGATTGCGACCGGCCCGGCACCCTCATCGCATCGCCAAAGGTGGTGAAGATGACGCCCGGACGCCTGGCAATCTGGATGGATTCATCGATCCGCGCACGCGGCAGAACGCAAACCGGACAGCCGGGGCCGTGGATGAATTCCACGCCCTCATGCACCAGTTTGTCCAGACCATAGCGAAAGATCGAATGGGTGTGGCCGCCGCAGATCTCCATGATATGCACCGGCTTTTCGCGGCTGGCGCCGATCTGCTCGGCGCGGCGGGCAATCGCGGCCAGCAGCGCGCGCGCCGCCTTGGGATCGCGGAATTCCGAAGCGAATTTCATCGTGCCATCTCCCGGTCGGCTTCGGCCATCTGTTCAAGCGCCTCTTGCGCCTCGCCCAGTTCATGCAGCGCGGCCAGCGTGCGCGCCGCCTCGTCCTCGTCGATCAGGCTCATGGCGAAACCGACATGGATCAGCACCCAGCGGCCGATCAGCCCCTCGGGCGGCCCCTCGGCCACGCAGGCGATATTGACCTCGCGGCGCACGCCCGAGACCTCGGCCATGGCCATCATCCGCGCGGGATCGGTCATGGCGATGATGCGACCGGGAATTCCCAGACACATGGCTATTCCTCCTCTTCCGGGGTGGCCTGACGCTCGGCCGGGTCCTTGACGCCATAGCGGTCCAGCTTGGCGCGCAGGCCCACCCGCGACACACCCAGCTCGGCCGCCGCGCGGCTTTTGTTCCAGCGATGGCGGGTCAGCGTCTCGCGCAGGATACGCATTTCGATCAGTTCGACCCGCTCTTTCAGGCTGCCGACGCCGGCAAGCACCGCCTGGGTCAGACGGCCGGCGCCATCCTCACCCGGCGGACCCTGCAGGATCGGGCGAGAGATCAGATCGGCGCCCAGAACGCTGTCTTGCGCAAGGATCAGCATCCGGGTGATCTCGTTCGACAATTCGCGCAGATTGCCGGGCCAGTCGTAACTTTCCAGAAATTCCAGCGCGGGCCCGTCAAAACCATGCACCAGCTTGCCATGACGGGCCGCCAGCTCGGCCAGCATGTGCTGGGCCAGCATGGCGATATCGCCGCGCCGAGCGCGCAGGGGCGGCACCGCAATTTCGGCCACCGCCAGAGCGTAATAGAGGTCGGCGCGAAAACGCCCTTCGGTGACCAGAGCCGCCAAATCCGTGCCGGCGCCGGCGATCAGGCGCAGATTGCTGGTCAGCGTCTCTTGCCCGCCGACCGGCGTGAAGCCGCGCCCGGACAGGATGCGCAAAAGCACAAGCTGCAATTCGGGCGTGATGGTCTCGATCCCCGACAGATACAGCGTCCCGCGATCCGCCTTTTGAATCAGGCCGATCCGGCTGGTTCCCCCGGCCACCGCCCCGCGCCGCGCGCCCAGCAGCTCGACCATGACCAGCTCATCGGGCATTCCGGTCAGATCCAGCGCGTAAAAGGGCCGGTCCGCCCTCAGCGAGGCCAGATGCATCGCCTGCGCAAGCTGCTCCTTGCCGGTGCCCTGCTCGCCCGTCAGCAGCACCGGCACATCGAAGGCCGCATAATGCCGCGCCGCATCAACCGTGGCGTTCATGGGCGAGTTGGGCGCACGCAGCACGCTGTCGAAGCCCTGCCCCTGACGCAACGCCCGCCGGCGCTTTTCCAGCCGGGTTTCGGAGGTCGAGGCAAGCCGGCGCATCTCCAGCGCCAGACGTTCATTCTCGCGCGCAAGATGGAAAAGCTGCGCCGCATTGCGCACCGCCATCAGCAACTGGTCGGGATGCCAGGGCTTGGCGATGAACTGATGGATGCCGGCAAGATTGATCGCATCGACGATGGCCGAGGGATCGGTATAGCCGGTTATCAGAAGCCGCACCGTTTCCGGCCAGCGCTCGCGCAGCCCGGTCAGGAACTCCACCCCGGTCTGGCCGGGCATCCGCTGGTCGCAGACCACTACCTGCACCCATTCCTCTTCCATCAGCCGGGCGGCGGCGGCGGCATCCGGGGCGGTCAGGATTTCAAACTCATCCTCAAGCGCCATGCGCATCGCCGAAAGCGAATGCGGCTCGTCATCCACCAGCAGGACAAAGGGGCGCGGCGTGGGCATGGCTCAGGACTTTGTCGCCAGACCGGCACGCAGCCAGTCGATCCAGGCCTGCATCCCCTCGCCGGTGCGGGCCGAAAGGCGCAGGATGTCTATGCCGGGGTTCACCCGCCGCAGGTTGGCCTCATAGACCTCGGGATCGGCATCGCAATGGGGGGCAAGGTCGATCTTGTTCAGGATGGCAAGCCTTGCGGCCGTAAACATATCAGGGTATTTCAAGGGCTTGTCTTCACCCTCGGTCACCGACAGGATCGCGACCTTGGCATCCTCGCCCAGATCAAAAGCCGCGGGGCAGACCAGATTGCCGACATTTTCGATGAACAGCAGCGAGGCCGGTTCCAGCCGCAGCGCATCCATCGCACCGCCCACCATCTGCGCATCCAGATGGCAGCCCTTGCCGGTATTGACCTGCACCGCCCGCGCGCCGGTGGCGCGGATCCGGTCGGCATCGTTCTCGGTCTGCTGGTCGCCCTCGATCACCGCCAGCGGTTGGCCTTCCAGCATCGAGATGGTCCGGCACAGCAACGTGGTCTTGCCAGAACCGGGCGATGAGACAAGGTTGACCGCAAAGGCTCGCAGCGCCGAAAGTACCCGCCGGTTGCCCGCAGCCAACCCGTCATTGCGGGCCAGAAGCGAGGTCTCGACCTCGATCAGCCGCTGCTGCGTCAGGCCCGGCACCGATAGACCCGCCGCGCCCGCGCCGTAGTCGTGATGGTGACCATGGCCCGGCGCATGGTCGTGATGATGGTGGTGGTGATCGCCGGAACCATGGTCATGCGCGTGACCATTCGCGGCATGGCTGTGCCCATGGCCATGGCTGTGATCCTGCGCGTGCTCATGGGCCAGGCCCAGCCGGTGCGCCTCGTCATGGCTGATCTCGCGCCCGTCCACCGTCACCGTGCTGCCGCAACCGCAAATCCCACACATCAGATCACCTCCATATCCCTGATCCGCATTTCGTCCCCCGTCTCGGGCATCAGCCTGCCACCGCCACAAAGGGGACAGGGCGACAGGCGGTCGTCCAATTCCACCTGTTCGGCACAGTCGAAACACATTGCCCGGCCCGGCAGGTCGATCATTTCCAGGACCGCGCCCTCGGCCGGGCTGCCGCGCATGACCACGTCAAAGGCAAAGCTCAGCGCGGCCTTTTCCACCCCGGCAAAGCGCCCGATTTCCAGCCGCATCCGGGTCACGCGGGAAAAACCGTGGCGGCGGGCCTGATCCTCGACAATGCCGCGGATCCCTTCGCAAAGCGACATCTCATGCATGGGGTCCGGCCTCCAGATGCAGAGGGATACAGGGATCAAGGATCATGGCAAGCAAAGGCGCCCGATCAGCCTTGTCTGGCGGAAGTGTCGCAAGGCTGGCCGCCAGCAGCCCGCCCGACATCAGCAGGTGATCGGTGGGCGTACGGCGCGAAAAGCGGGTCACGATGCCGCCGGCCGCGCGCAGTTCAAGCGCGCAGAAGCCACGCGAACAGGGCACCAGCGCCGCCCCTTGTGCCATCCGGCGGGGCGGCGGGAAAGCCCCGCGCGACAGGGCGTCGAGATCGACCAGCCGGGCCAGCAGATGCACCAGAGGCCCGTGACCATATGCGCCCCGCACCGCCATCAGCAGCGGATGTCCGGCATGGCGTGTGGCAAGGCTGTTCTCGACAAGGCCGTCGCCGAACGGATCCGTCATCGCCGGCAGATCGCTGACCGCCTCGCCCGGCGCGAAATGCCCCTGAACCGCCGCGACAAGGCGCGCAAGCGGCGCGGGGCCCGCGCTCCATGCGGCCAGATCACCGGGTCCGGGCAGGCCATCCTGCCCGAAAAGCGCCACCCGCAGCGCGCGCCCCCCCGCCTGCCAGCCCTGCGGCAACGCCAGGGGCGCTAGCCCAAGCTGCGGCGGCAGATGCAGGCACAGCCTGGCCAGATGGTCGCGGATCATGTCGCGGCGCAGATCGTCCAGGGGCGGCAGCGGCAGCCCAAGCGCCAGCGCCATAGCCCATTCCTGCACGGACCGGCACAGGCCGAACAGGGCGGGCAGGATCTGCCTGACCTCATCCACCCTGCGCCCCGTCATCAGCGCATCCACCGCCAGCCCCGCCTGCGCCCCCGGCGCAAGGGCAAGCCCTCCGTCGCGGGGCAAAAGGCGAAAGCTGACGGAGGCAGAGATCATTCCACGCCCCCGGATATCTCCGGATCGTCGCCCTCTGCCGGAGCAGCGGCCAGCCCGCCGGTCAGCAGCGCCCGGCGCGTGGGGCGCGGATTGGGGATCGGTGCATCCGATGCCGGTCCGGCCTCGGACGGCGGTGCAAGCTCGGCCTCGCGGGCGGCGCGAATCTCGGCGGCGCGGTCGGTCCCGTCGCGGTTTTCGGGTTTGAACAGCTCGACCATCACCGCGCGCGCGACCTCGACGGCCTGCAACTGGCTGGTGAAATCCGCCATCGGCGAGAACAGCGAACAGGCCTTGTAAGGGCCGGTCATCTCGCGGCTGTTATGGATGAATTCATATTCGCCCGAGGGAAAGGCGACCACCTCTTTCTCGCCCGCCTTCAGGGCCGACCAGTCCTGATCCTCGCCCGGCAGCCAGATCAGGTTCATGAACCAGGGCGCGATCAGCACCCCCAGAAAGCCGCCCTGCCAGGGACGAAAGGCCATCGCCTCGACATGCAGCGCCTGATTGATGATCGGCACGTCGCGCATCTTTGCGTTGAAGACCTCGCGGAAGTCGGCGACCAGCCGGGCGCAGCGCCGCTCGATCTCGGCCGCGATCCGCATCTCGTCAGAGCCGGGATCCTCGCGCACGATGAACTGTTGCTTCGGCGCGTCGCAGCCGGGACATTTCCAGTCGGCGGGCAAGGCCGCGAACGGCGTGCCGGGCAGAACCTGCCGGTATTCATCCCCCTCGGCCGGGTCATAGCTGGTCCAGCAGATCTTGCATTCCATGATCGCCTGCGGGCTGATCCGGTCATTGGCGCCCAGATAAGACCCCTCGAACCCGCCCCGTGCGGTCTCGACGCTCATCGGATCGCCCCCAGCACTTCACGAATGCGGCCCGCGCTGTCCGCCAGATCCTCGGGCGCGGCCAGCACCACCTCGGGCATGGCGGTCACCTCGAAGGTATCGAGGATCAGCACATCCATCGAGTTGAAGAACTGCACCCGCCACAGACGATCCTGCGCGGTCGCGGTGATGCGGCAATTGCCATAGCCGCGCGACAGGATGGTCACCGACCCCTCGCCCAGAGCCTGATCGAGCCAGAGCAGATCCTCTTCGGTATGCGGAATCAGGGTCAGGTTCACCACATGCAGATCACCGGGGCCACGCCAGGACAGGGATTTGTCCATCAGTTCAGCCAGCAAGGCAGGGGCGTTCACCACCCCCGGCGCGCGCGGGGCCAGGGCCCCGATCGCCGGGCGCTGCGCATGGAACGCCCGCGTCAGGGCAAGCTGCGGCACGGGCGCGACCTCGACCCGGTCGATCCCCTCGGCCTTCAGCACCCAGACCCCGGCAAAGACGCTTTCCTGCACGGCCACCGCCGGCACGCCCCGCGCGCGCAGCGACACCTCGCCCTGACCCAGCGTTTCCGCCATCAGCGCCCGGTTGGCCGCATCCAGCGCGGACAGATCGAACGACACCGGCGCCGCCCCCTGGGCCACACGATCGCAGGCCGCGGCGATCTCGGCCAGCATCGCCAGCGCGGGCGCCAGAGACGCGACATTCCCGACCTCGGGCAGATGCATGTCATAGGTGCGCATCCCGGAGGGCAGCGGCAGCCACTCCAGCCCCTCGCCATCGTCGGGCTGCGATCCGGGGCCGAAACCAACAGGGGGCAGGTGAAAATTCTGGGCCATTGTCTTTGCCTTTCAACCCGGCAGCGAGAGGATGTGGCTGGTGCGGGCGATGTAATCGTCCCAGTCGCGGATCTTCTCGATCGAGCCGAGATAGGAGCCATCGCGGAAGAACAGAAACCCCGGCGTTTTCAGTGCCCTGTGGGTTTCGCGGACCGTTGCTTCGATGGCGTCACCCACCACGGCGCAATCAAAGGCGTTCTGAAAGGCCATGCGCAGTTCCGGCAGGATCACCGCCGCGTCCACCGTCTCCAGATTGCGGGCGGGGTCGCCCGGAACGAACAGGCAATGCAGACCGGGGCTGGCGGTAAACTCTGCGACGTCATGCAGCGAATGCAGGCGTGGCCAGCCGAATTCGGCCTCCAGCCGCGCCAGCAGCGGGTGCAGGGCGCCCCCGCCGGGGCTGTGCAGAATGTCGTGGGAATGGTCATGCATGGGTCAACCCGTTTTGCGGCCTGCGGCCAACGCCGCCTGAAGATGGGACGGAAGCGCCGGGGTGCGACCCTCGAGATCGGCAAAGGCGCCCGAAGCGTCGCCCCCCGCCATGACCGCCCGCAACCCCTGCAATGCCGCCGCGATCCGTGCGGCGCGGTCAGCGTCGATCACCTCATGCGCCGTGCCGAGGAAGGTCAGCACCCAGTCGCCGGCTTGCGCATCGGCGGTCAGGCTGAGGTCGATCAGATCGCCGCCCTCGCTTTGCCCCGCGATGCCGTCGACCTGCGCCAGCCGCATCGGGATGCCCATGCACATCAGCCGGCCCCCGGGAAAAAGCGCGCATCGCCCTCGCGGCAGGCATCAGAGGCGGCGGGGCGGCCCGTCTCATAGGCCTCGCGCCGGATCGCCGGATCCGCAAGCTGACCCGAGGTCGCGCCCTCGCCGGCCTGAACGCACCATTCGGCCAGCTTCGCCAGCGCAATCTCGATGGCAGGCCCGATCTGTGCAGCCACTTCGGGGCGGAGTCCTCCTCCGTAATCCTCCAGTTCGACCGGCTGGCAGCCGATCAGCATCAGCTGCGCCGGACAACGCCCCAGCAGCTGGGCGGTCGCGATCACCTCTTGAAAGCCGGTCTGGTGCAGGCTCATTTTTTTGGCGCCCAGAAAGGCCGGAACCTCGGCCCCTTCGACCAGCTTCAGCGTGCCGGGGGGCAGTCCGTAATCCACCGCGTCAAAGACGATCAGCGCGTCGGCTTCTTCCAGAAAGGGCAGCAGATACAGCCCCTGCGTGCCGCCATCAAGCAGCCTCACCCGTTCGGGCAAGGCATGGCGCGCGGCCATCTCTTCGACGCAGCGCACCCCGAAGCCCTCATCGGCCCAAAGCACATTGCCGATCCCCAGAACAAGGATATTTGCAGGCGCTTCCGCTGGCATCTGCCCCCTCCCCGAACTCCCCGAAGCATTGCTGGCAGGCGGTGCGGTCATGTGCCCCACCCCTATGGGCCGAAAGTATAGCCACCAGTTCCGAAAGCAGAGACAAAAAGTCGCAACCCTCGAAATTCCTTGCAAGATAATGATATAAAAACGAAATCCCGCCAATGCGGGCGGGATTTCGGGATATGGTGCGGCAAGTGACCTGCCGTCTGGCTCTGAAACCGGAAACGATCCTTCCAGTTGCTGCCAGCCGCGTTCAGTCGGGGCGATCATCCTTGAAGGTGCGGTGTCCCGAGATCATCGTCGAGACCATCGACTGGCGCGACATGATGTCTTCGCGGATCGCCACATAGATATGGATGATCATGAAGATCACGATCCACCACATGCCGATATGGTGCAGCGTGTGCAGGCGCTGGGTGTTCTGAACAAGGTCCTGGACCCAGCCGAAGACGGCATAGAACATGCTGTCCTTGCCCGCCCCTTCGGCATACAGCGCAAATCCGGTGACGATCATGAAGGTCAGACCGACCGTCATGAACAGAAACATCGCAAGCTGCGCCAGCGGGTTGTGGCCGACATATTTCTTCGGCTCTTTTTCCAGAAAGAAGTACCAGCGCAGCTCGAACAGTAACTCTCCCCAGAACCGGCGAGAGAAGATCGGCACATAGAAAAGCTGCTTTGCATGGTGGTTGCCGATCAGCGCCCAGTAGATGCGGCCGAAAAAGCCCACCGTCAGGATCATAGCCGCCGCGAAATGGGCAAAGCGGATATAGCCGAAGACGAACTGGTCATAGGCTTCAGCGATCTGCATCGAAGGCGGCGGGCTGCCGATAAGCCAGCCGGTCACGCACAAGACCATGATGCAGGCCGCGTTGATCCAGTGCCAAATGCGAACCGGCGCCTCATAGACATAGACCGAGGTTTGCCGGGTAACCTGATGGGGGGCGCCCAGAGGGCGGCCCTCGAAGATATGGTCATCGCCGGGATGGATGTCGCTCATGGCATCACCCGGCGGCCATCAGGGCAAGGCCCGCCACAGCGATCCCGGTGCCGGTTGCCGCCTGCACCATTCTGGCCGCCGTGGCGTTCGAGATCGTGCGGGCGATGAAAATGCCGACGATATGCAGCGCCGCCGTCGAGATCAGGAAGCCGATCATATAAGCTGCGGCATTGCCGTGGGCCTCGGTCGCGTGGGCATGACCGTGGCATATGGCGAAAAGGGCGATCGCTGCCAGCGAGGCGAAGGTGATCTGGTCAGATTGCCCGCGGCGCGAGAACGCCGTCAGAAGACCGAAGGCCACGACCGACAGCACGATCCAGCTTTCCACCATCGGAATCGGAATACCGGCCCACGAAATCAACGCCCCCACGGCCATCGCGCCCATGAAGGTCGCCGCCCCCAGCCAGAAGCGATGCGGCAGCACGAAGCCCGACCAAAGCCCCACAGCCAGCATCGCCAGCAGGTGGTCCGGCCCAAAGATCGGATGCGAGAGTCCGGCCGTGAAGCCCGAGGTCTCTCCCACCCCGGTATGGGCCAGAACGGGTGAGCCCATGAGTGCGGCCAGCGCGGCCAGCATCAGTTTTTTCATTGGATCGTCCCTTTCTCAGCGAATTTTGACGGCGGCAAGCTCGTCACCATCCGGTGACATGACATGGGTAGAGCAGGCCAGGCAGGGGTCGAAACTGTGCAGCGTGCGCAGGATTTCGACCGGCTCATCCGGGCGCTCCATGGGCGTGTTCATCAGGCTGGCCTCGAAGGCACCGATATTGCCCTGGCTGTCGCGGGGCGAGCCATTCCAGGTGGTCGGCACCACGCATTGGTAATTCTCGATCCGGCCGTCCTTGATGCGGATCCAATGGCCAAGCGCGCCGCGCGGTGCCTCGGTCATGCCGACGCCCTTGGCCTCTTTCGGCCAGGTCGAAGGATCCCATTTCTCGACATTGGCGGTGCTTTGATCGCCATTCTTGATGTTCCGCACCATCTTGTCGAAGAAATGCCGTTGCAGGCGCCCGCAATATTCCGATTCCAGCGCCCGCGCCGCCGTGCGGCCCAGAGTCGAGAACAGCGCCTCGAAGGGCAAATCCATGGTTCTCAACAGGCCATCGACCTGATTTTTGATGTCCTCATGCCCCTTGGCGTAGCCGATGATATAGCGCGCAAGCGGGCCGACCTCCATCGCGTGACCTCGCCAGCGCGGCGCCTTGATCCAGGAATATTTCGCGGATTCATCCAGCTGTTCGATGCGAGTTTTCGTGCCCTTGTGGTTCGGCCCCAGCTCGAATTTCGGATTGGTTTCACCATCCCAGGGATGCAGGCCGCGGCCCGGATCGCCATACGAATACCAGGAATGGTCGACGAATTCCTGCACCTGCTCGGGGTCGCGCGGATCGACGTCATGCACCTCGTTGAGATTGCCGTTGATGATCGCGCCGCGCGGCAAATGCAGTTGCTCGGGCGAAAAGTCATTCGGGTTCTCGGGAATGTCGCCATAGGCCATGACCGCCTGCGACGACAGCCCGCCCCCGTAAAGCCAGCTTTTGTAAAAGCCGCCGATGGCGATCACATCGGGAATATAGACGTTCTTGTTGAACTCGTCGCACAGATCAATGATCGAGGAGACGAGGTTCAGCCGCTCCATATTGATCGCGCCGACAGATCCGGTGCCGTCGATATTGATCGGGCATGGCACCCCGCCCACCAGCCAGTTCGGATGCGGGTTCTTGCCGCCAAAGATCGTATGGACCTTGACGATTTCCTTTTGCAGATCAAGCGCCTCCAGATAGTGAGTCGTCGCCATCAGATCGGCTTCGGGCGGCAGAAGATAGGCCGGATTGTCCCAATAGCCGTTCTTGAACAGCCCCAGTTGCCCGGATTCGACGAATTTCTTCAGCCGGTTCTGCACATCGCGGAAATAGCCCGGCGATGACATCGGATGCGAGGGCGAGACCATCTGCTGCAATTCGCTGGTCGCCTTGGGGTCGGCGCGCAGGGCATTGACCGGATTCACCCAGTCCAGCGCATGCAGGTGATAGAAATGCACGATATGATCGTGGATCTCCAGCGCCAGCTGCATCATGTTGCGGATCGAGTTGGCATTGTCGGGGATCATGATCCCAAGCGCATCCTCGACCGCGCGCACCGAGGTCAGCGCATGCGTGCCAGTGCAGACGCCGCAGATCCGCTCGACAAAGGCCCAGGCGTCGCGCGGGTCGCGCCCTTTCAGGATGACCTCCAGCCCGCGCCACATCGTCCCGGTCGAGACCGCGTTGCGGATGACACCCTGATCATCCACGTTGACCTCGCAGCGCATATGCCCTTCGATCCGGGTGACCGGGTCCACCACGATGCGGCGCCCGGAATTGTCGAGGGTATAGCCATTCGGCGTGTTGATCGTCATGGCCTAGGCCTCCACCTTGTCCTGGGTCTTCTTCTGCGCCCGTTTCAGCGCCGAAATCGCGGCATGGACCGCGACGGCCCCACCGACTGCACCCGCCGCGATGCCGCCCAGCTTGTCGGCATTGGCCTCGACCCCGAAGGCCTTGATATTGGTCAGCCGGTCATAGAACGAACCCTGATCCCAGAACCCGTCTTCGGAACAGCCGATGCAGCCATGGCCCGACTGGATCGGAAACGAAACGCCCTCGTTCCAGCGCACGGTCGAGCAGGCGTTATAGGTGGTCGGGCCCTTGCAGCCCATCTTGTAAAGGCAATAGCCCTTCTTGGCGTTTTCGTCGTCCCAATGCTCGACAAACTGGCCGGCGTCGAAATGCGGGCGGCGATAGCATTTGTCGTGGATGCGCTGGCTGTAGAACATCTTCGGCCGGCCCTGACGATCAAGCTCGGGCATGCGGTCGAAGGTCAGCATATAGGTGATGACGCCGGTCATCACCTCGGCGATGGGCGGGCAGCCCGGCACCTTGATGATCGGCTTGTCGAGGATGACCTTGTGGACCGGCGTCGCCCGCGTCGGGTTCGGCGCGGCCGCCTGGACGCAGCCATAGGACGCGCAAGCCCCCCATGAAATGATCGCCTTGGCGTCCCTGGCCGCATGGCGCAGCTTTTCGACAAATGGCTTGCCGCCGGTGATGCAATACATCCCGTCTTCGTTCAACGGCGGGTTTCCCTCGACGGCAAGGATATACTGGCCCTTGTATTTCTGGATGGTGTCCTTGAAGGCCGCCTCGGCGGCATGGCCGGCAGCGGCCATCAGCGTATCGTCATAGTCAAGGCTGATCATCGACAGCACGACATCCTTGGCCAGCGGATGGGCCGAGCGGATGAAGCTTTCCGAGCAGCAGGTGCATTCCAGACCATGCACCCAGATCACCGGCGTGCGGGGCTTGGTTTCCATCGCATGGGCGATTTTGGGCACGAAAGCCGGGCCAAGGCCAAGCGCCGCTGCTGTCAGCGAGCAGTATTTCATGAAACTGCGGCGGGTGATCCCCTGCCGGCGCATAACATCGTAGAAAGTCTCGATTTGCGACAAGACGTCCTCCTCCTCTCAGCCTGGCGGCCCGGCTGCGCGGACCTTCGCGTGGTCTTTCAAGGCATGCCAAGGCAGGAGGGCCCAGGGCAATGACAGAATGTCGCAGATGGAGAATTACATTTTCTTAAACATTTTCAATGCCATGAGATATTTTCAACATTGGCCGGATGGCCAGCATCCAGCCAGAGGACGCGCCTGACGGTTACAAGCTTTTCGCCGCAGCCATATGCTGCGCCGCAGCAACCAGAGCCTGACCGAAAGCAAGCCCTCCGTCATTGGCCGGTATCTGGCGATGCAGCAAGACCGGCAGACCATCCAGCGCCGCCAGACATTCGCGCAAAAAGAAAGCATTCTGAAGCACACCGCCCGACAGGGCCACCGCCTGCGCTCTGCCGCTCTGGACCAGCGCGCGGGCCGGCGCGCAGAAGGCACGCGCCAGCCCGGCATGAAAGGCCCCCGCCATTTCGCCCGGATCGCGCCCTGCCGCCAGATCGGTGGCGGCGGCGCGAAACATCGGCGCGGGGTCAATCACCCCCCCATCCCGGCAGTCAAACGGATAGGGCGAAGCAGGGCACGCCATGGCCTCCAGCCGCATCGCGGCCTCGCCCTCGTAACTCTGCGCCCCGGCAAAGCCCGCAAGCGCCGCAAAGGCATCGAACAGCCGCCCGGCCGAGGATGATTGTGGCGCATTCACCCCCGCACGGGCCGCCTGCCGCAGAAGAGCGCGGGGCGCGGCCGGGAAAAGCCGATCCGCCACGGCTGAAAGCCCCGCCTGATCCAGACGCGCCAGCGCATTGCGCCAGGGCTCTCGACTGGCGCTGTCGCCGCCCGGCAAGGGGGCGGGGGCCAGATGCGCGACGCGCTCGAACCCGGTATAATCGCCCAGCAACACCTCGCCGCCCCAGATCGCGCCTTCCGGTCCAAGGCCAAGCCCGTCCATCACGATCCCCGCCACCCTGCCGCCGTCCAGTGGCCAGAGATTATCGCCAAGACACGAGGCCAGATGCGCATGATGGTGCCAGACCCGGATCAGCGGCAGGCCCGCGCCTTCGGCCGCTATCGTGGCGCGATAGCCCGGATGCGGGTCACAGGCGGCCAGTTCGGGGGCATGGTCGAACAGGGCCGCCAGATCGCGCAGGGTGCGGTCGTATTCCAGCGCGGTCTCGGCATCGTCCAGATCGCCCAGATGCTGCGACACCATCGCCTGACCGTTCTTGGTCAGGCAGATCGCCGCCTTCATCTGACCACCAAAGGCCAGCACCCGAGGCGCTCCGTCAAACCCCGGCGGCAGGGGCAGCGTGCCCGGCACCCGCCCACGGGCGCGGCGGATCACCATTGGCGGATCGGCGCGCTCGACCCCGTCATCCAGCCGCCGCGCAATCTCGCGGTTGTGCATCAGGAAACCATCGGCAAAGCGCGCCAGCGCCTTGCGCGCCTCGTCATTGCCGGTGACCTGCGGGGCGCCCGAAAGATTGCCCGAGGTCATCACCAGCATCCCCCCGAAAGCGGCAATCAGCAGGTGATGCAGAGGCGTATAGGGCAGCATGACGCCAAGCGCGCGCATCCCCGGCGCCACATCCTCGGGCAATGTGCCCCGGGCGGGCACCAGCACCACCGGCGCCGCCGGGTCGCGCAACAATCGCCAGCAAGCCTCGGACGGCGTCGCATGGGCGCAGATCATCGCCTCGGTCCCCATCAGGGCAAAGGGCTTCGACGGCCGCCTTTTGCGCGCCCGCAACAGCGCCACGGCCCTGGCATCGGCCGCATCGCAGGCAAGGTGAAAGCCGCCCAGCCCCTTGACCGCGACGACCTGCCCCGCCTTCAGCGCCGCCACCGCCAATGCGACCGGATCGCCCGCGACCTCTTTTCCCCCGGCCTCATACCACAGGTTTGGGCCGCAGGCCGGGCAGGCGATGGGTTGCGCGTGAAAGCGACGGTCGGCGGGATCGGCATATTCGGCGGCACAATCGGGGCAAAGATCAAAGCCCGCCATCGTGGTTCGCGCCCGGTCATAGGGCAGTTCGCGCAGGATCGTATAGCGCGGCCCGCAATGGGTGCAGTTGGTAAAGGCATAGCCCTGCCGCCTACCGGGCGCAAAGACCTCAGCCCGGCATTCCGGGCAGGTCGCGGCATCGGGCGTGACCCGCGTTTCGGCGCCTGTGCCCGTGCTGGCCACGATGGAAAACCCCTCGGGCATCGCGGCAAAAACCTGTGGCACGGCCTCGATCACGTCGATTCTGGCCAGAGGCGGCCTATCCGCGCGCAAGGCCGCGATGAAGTCGCCGCAATCCTGCGCGACCAGACGGATCAGGACCCCTTCGGCATCGTTCAGAACTTCGCCGCGCAACCCTGCCGCCCGCGCCAGCCGCCAGACAAAGGGCCGGAAGCCGACCCCCTGCACCTGCCCGCGCACCCGGATGGCGAAGCCCTGTTCCATGGTCGGCAAAGTCATGTCCGGCGGGCACTCCTTCCTCAATGCACGGTGCACACCATGCACGGATCAAAGCTGCGCACCACATGCTGCACGCTGAGCGGGGTCGTCTCGCCCGGCTGCACCACAAGCCCCTCAAGCGCCGCCTCGACCGGGCCGGGCACGCCGCCGGCGTCGCGCGGGCTGAAGTTCCAGGTGGTCGGAGCGACGATCTGATACGAGGCGATCCGCCCGCCTTCGATCCTCAGCCAATGGCCAAGCGCGCCGCGCGCGGCCTCGACCAGCCCTTCGCCGATCCCGTCGCTGATTTTCAGGGGGCCGGCCATGAAGCGGGCCTCGGGCACGATCCCGCGCGCCAGATCCTCCATCAGAACCTGACTGCGCGCCAGTTCCAGCAAACGCCCCGCCACCCGCGCCAGCACCCCGCCGCCGCCATCGCGGACCAGATCCAGCGCCAGCGGATGGCCGTCGATCACCTGCCGGGCCAGCGCGCCGGTTTCCATGGTGCGCCCGGCCAGTCTGGGGGCCTTGCACCAGCTATAGGCGGTGTCGCGCATATCCTCGTCGGGATCGGTCACGCCCTGGGCCGGATGAGCCGCAGGCCCCAGCATCCAGCTATGCGACAAATCCTCGCTGATCGCCGCGATGTCGAGAGGCTGCGCCCCGCTATCCCAGATGCCGGGGGCAAAGCCGTGGCCACCCTCCAGCGGATAGGCGCCAAAGGACAGATAGCGCCCCGAGCCGCACCCCAGATCCGCCAGATTCAGATCGGCGGCGATGCGCAGGAACAGGCCGGCATCGCCCCCTTGCCATCCCATCAGCGCCGGGACCGAGGAAAGGGCCGCGAAATCCTCGACCGCTGCCCCGAAGACCGTATCTTCCAGATAGCGGCGAAAGGCCGTCAGGCTGGCCAGAATACGCAGCCGGTCGCGTTCGGACGGGGCGCGCGTGACACCACCGGGCTGGATCGCCAGGGTATGCGGCCATTTCCCGGCCATCAGCCCAAGGACATGCATCAACCCCGCCCGCGCCTCGACCGCGCGTTTCAGGGCCGATCCCTCCATCGCCGTGAACCGGGCCACCGCCCGATCATACCAGCCCCGCGCCTGATATTGGGGTCTGGTGAAATCAGGCATGAAGAACAGGTTGAAATGCGTCAGATGGTCCGAGACATTCTCGACCGCGTGGATCAGCGCAGCCATCCGCTCTCCTTGCGGTTCGGGGACCTCGCCCACTGCCATGGCCAGAGCCCGCGCCGCCGCCGCCGACTGGCTGATCGAGCAGATACCGCAAATCCGCGGCACGATGGTCAGCGCGTCGCGCGGATCCTTGCCGGGCAGCATACGCTCGAACCCGCGATAAAGCGGCGAGTTGATCCGCGCCGCGCTGACCCGCCCCTCTGCGATGTCCAGCCGGATCTCCAGATCGCCCTCGACCCGGTTGAACGGACCGACGATCAACTGCCCCTGCCCCATCTCGCCCCCTGCCCCGCTCATCGGGGTTTTCTCAGCGTCGGCGGGGTGACGATACGATCGGCCACGGCATTCTTCGCGATCCGCTCGGGCGTGGCGGCCTTGGACAGCGAGGCCAGCGCCATGAACCAGGCCTTGGGCATATCGGTCGGCAGGCCAACCGGAATGCCGGCGATCTTGGGCGTGGCGGTGAACAGGTGGCGCGGCTCTTCGAATTCCGGCGCGGTGCAGTTGATGCAGGGATATCCGCCGCGCGTGCAACTGCCCTGACCATTCCAGGGCCGGATATTGCAATCGCCCACCGCCTGTGTGCCGATACAGCCCAGATGCTCCATCATGCAGCCCATTTCCGACAATGCGCGCGCACTGGCCTTGTATTCGTAGAACTCGTTCTTCGGGCAGGCATGATGGACCAGATGATCGGCATAGAACCGGGGCCGGCCAAGCGCATCCAGATCCGAGGCCCCCAGCCTGCCCGCCACCAGCATCAAAAGCGTCTCGGTCACCCAATCGGGATGGGTCGGGCAGCCGGCGATATTGATGACCGGCAGGCCGGCACGGGCGCGGAACGTCGCCGGCAGGGCGCCGCCCGGATGGGCGCCGTCATATTGCACCCCCACCGCATCCGAGGGGTTGCCCCCTGCCGTGGTCACGCCGCCATAGGTCGCACAGGTGCCCACCGCCACCACATGGGCCGCCAGCGGCGCCAGATCCCGCAACCAGTCCAGCAACGGACGCCCGGTGCCCGACAGGATCTGATAGCGTCCGGTGCCACGCGGCCCGCGCGCGATCGCGCCCTCGACGCAGAGAATATCCAGCGGCACCTCGCCCGAAACAAGGCCGGCCAGAATCCCGCGCACCTCGGTGCCGCTTTCAAGGCTCAGCGCCGGATGCCACAGGAAGGTCAGCCCCGCCCCGGCAAGCAGGTCAAAGACATTCGGCCCCTCGGCACATAGCAGCGACATGGTACAGCCACCGCAACCGGCGCTTTGCAGCCACAGAATGTTCATGCGCCATCTCCTGCCAGCGGCAGTTCCAGCCGAAACAGCGCGCCACCACCGGAGGCGGGGCTGTAACTCAGCCTGCCGCCATGATCCTCGGCGATCTTGAGGCTGATCGACAGGCCAAGCCCGGTGCCTTTCCCCACGGGTTTCGTGGTGAAGAACGGGTCAAAGATCATCGCGGCCGTCGCCTCGTCGATGCCCGGACCGTTGTCGTGGATGTCCAGCACGCCACGGCCTTCCTCGCGCATGATCCGCAAGGCGATCTGCGGGGCTGCGGTTTCCGAAACCGCATCCAGCGCGTTCTGCACCAGATTCATCACCACCTGCTGAATATGGCCCGTATGCCCCAGAACCATCACCGGCCCTTCGGCATGGATCTCGGGCACGGTGCTGTGGCCGGCCCCGCGCATGATCCAGAAGGCGGCGGTGCGGGCGATCTCGACCAGGTCGAAGGCCGCCATCTCTCCGCCCCCGTCCGAGGACAGGCGGCGCAGATCCTCGACGATATCGCGCACTCTTTCGGCCCCCTCGCGGGCGCCCTGCACCGCCTCGCGCAGGTTGCGCAACTCGCGGTCCAGCCGCAATTCCTCCCGCAGGCGGACCAGTTCATCCCTGTCTGCCCCGGCCTGAACCCGCTCGAAATAGGTCTCAAACTTGGCGGCATAGCGTTCCAGCGCATGGGCATTGGCATAGACAAAGCTGATCGGATTGTTCAGCTCATGCGCCACCCCGGCCAGCAAACGCCCCAATGAGGCCAGCTTCTCGCCATGGACCAGCTGCGCCTGAGCGGCCTTCATCTCGGCATGGCTGCGTTCAAGCTGGGCATAGGCGCGGCGCAATTCCCCCACCGGACGCCCCGTCAGCACCAGCCCCTCGATCCGGCCGCGATCATCGAGGCGCGGCGACAGGACCGCCTCGACCGGGGCCGGCTCACGCGAACTCACAAGCGAAAGCTCCATCCGCCCCGGCGCCCGCTTGCGCGCAATCTCCGCAATCAGGGCCGAAAGACCCGCGCGATCCTCTTCGCGCACCAGATCCGCCACGCTCCGGCCGACCAGGGCCGCGACAGGCAGCCCGGTGCAGACACAGGTCGAGGCATTGACCTCATCCACCCGCCCGTCGCGATCCAGCACGATCAGCACATCGGAAACCGAGGTGATGACCGAGGACAGGAACTGACGCAGCGCCTCAAGCTCGCGGTTCTGGGCCTCAAGCCGCTCCTGATGTTCGATCAGCTCGGCATAGGTGCGATCCACCGCAATCAGCACATCGGACCAGGCCGCATCCGTCAGCGCAGCACCCGCCCTGTCGTCCTTTGCGTCCATTGCCCGTGGCATCTGCAATCCTCTTCCCCTCCTTGCGCATCTTTCCATCCTGCATGTCAAGCCTGGTAGTATCCCAAGCCTATGCTGCACCCGGGCGACGGACTACGACTTATCTGCGCTCGCTGGCCTTCTCGCGGACGCATCAAGCGTCAGGAACCCATCAATTCAATGAAGTGGGGTCATCAATTACCCGTCGACGACTTCCATCACGTCAATGTGACCCCGCCGATCTTGCGACGTGGTTTCCGCGCGACTGCTTCCGATATGCTCCCGGAGCGTTTTGGGCTCAAATGCGAAAGGCCTCCCGAAGGAGGCCTAATGCACTGATATCTATCAGGATTTCTGGTTGCGGGGACAGGATTTGAACCTGTGACCTTCAGGTTATGAGTCGTGTCAAACCAAACACGATCAGGCGCGACGAATCGCGTTTTCTTTCGCATATCCTGCCAGTTGCGAGATAGGGCCACAAGCCCAAACTGCGCGCGGATTGTCAGGATTGCGCAGCGGTTTTTCCCCTCGTGCTTCCACCATGCTTCCATTGGGTGGCGGAATGATTTTCCGGTAGCACGTCCATCATCCGTCCATCCGCGACCAGAAGCCGGTCTTCTTGCCATGCTCGGTCTTCAGGCGCGCGGCATAGGCAGGGTGCGGCTCGACCAGTCCGAAGTCCTCGATCCGTCCGGCCAGGTCGGCACAGGTTGCCAAATGCTGGGCGGCATAGCCATAACGCTTCTGCCTCCCTTGGATCAGCGTGAAATCGATCATCGCCCGAAGCGCCACCGTCGCGGCGAGCGGATGCTTCTCGGCCAATGTCTCTGCCGCCGGGGCGAGGAATTCGTAGTGATCGCCGTCGACCTCGTCCTGCCGGTCGATCAGCATTCGCGCGGCGTGGCCAAGCGATGGCCAATTCAGAAAGAAGGCCAGTGCAGCCAGCAGGTCGGGATGGCCAGCAGCATGCGCCATCGCGCGTTCCTCGGCCTCGATGTCGTCGAAATCCGGCAGACGCTTCAGATAGGCCCGCAGATGCTCGCCCGACAGGTCGCGCTCGAAACACGCCCAGCGGAATGCCTGCGCCTCGTCTTTCCGGTCGAGCGCCTCCAGCACGGCAAGTCGGGCGTCCTGCCACTCGGGCGGGATCCAGCGCGCCTTGTCCACCTCAGCCCGCTCGATGAAACCAAGCGCGTCCCCTGCCCTGCCCGCCGCCAGCAAGCGCTGCGCGATCTCGGCCGCGATCTTTGGCACCTTGCGGGTCTTCGGGTCGTACTGGGCGATGAAGCCATCGACGTCGCCCTGCACGTCGGCGATGTCCTTCAGCGCCATCTCGACCGTACTCTGCCGCGCGCGTTCCTCCATCTCGTGGGCGTAGCGCGTGCCGCCGCTGCCCCAGCCGACAGCCTGCCATTCGCTCTTTGGCGGCACCGGCACCGGCGTGCGGCCGAGTTCCTCGACCAGTGTCTTCAGATGCGCGACGCCCTCGGGGCCCAGCGCCGGGGCAATCATGGCAATCAAACCATCATACTGACCAAAGCCGTTGTCCTGCAGCGCGTCGAGAACCTGCCGCGCCAGCGCCTCCGGCGCCGCACCCGCCGCCTTCGCCACCTCGCCCAGATCGGCGCAGGCCTGATGGAAGATGTCGATGACGGTGCCGCTGCTGTCGTCGCAGCGTTCGAACACCGGCGTGGCCAGTCCCATGAACCGCCACAGAAGCGCCAGCGCCTCACCCGGATCATGCGGGGCGATCTGTTCCATGATGGCGCTACGCTGGGTCTGAAGATCCTTCACCAGCGGCTTGCGGTTCTGCCAGTTCACGAAGGTCCGGGCCTTCGCGATGCTGGTCAGCCGCTTGGTGATCTCCCGCGCCGCTTCCCTCGGCCCTTCCGCCCCGGCGAGAGCCAGCCGCAGCTGGCGCTTGGCTGCGGCATCGCCGGTGCTGATCTCGATCAGCAGCTGCGCCAGACGCTCAGCGCCGAGCGTCTCCAGGTTCTTTGCATTGAGGGTGGATTTCGATGCCATCGGGATTCCGTTTCTTTTCGCGGACCTTAGCAGCGCTGTCGAAAGACCGGAACCTGCGTTCTGATTCGTGCGGACCATCCTTTCCGCCCACGACTGCAATTCAGCCCCTGCGTGGCATTACGTGGATTTTCCTTTTTACACGCAATATCAATGTGTTCGTTGACTAGCCTTCCGCATTGCGCACTGTGGAAGCCAAAGAACCCGGAAGCCGATCTCCCATGCCCAAACTGACAAAGCGCATCGTCGACGCCGCAGAAGCCCAAGCCGCCGAATACTTCGTCTGGGACAACGACATCCCCGGCTTCGGACTTCGGGTGCTGCCAAGCGGGAGAAAAGGCTACGTCGTGCAATACCGCGCGGGCCGCCGGTCGCGGCGGATCAGCCTCGGGCCGGCGACGGTGCTGACCTGCGAGCAGGCGCGTAACCGCGCCATCTCCATCGTCGCCGCAGCGCGCAATGGCGAGGACCCCGCCGCCGAGCGCGATGCAGGGCGCAAGACGATCACCGTGCGCGAACTGGCCGAGCGGTTCGACCGCGAACACATCGCCATCCGCGTGAAGGCCAGCACCGCCGGTGAATATCGCCGCAACCTGCGCCGCTTCATCCTGCCTGCACTTGGACAGCTGACGGTCACGGGGATCACCCGGGCGGATGTGGCGAAGTTCCACCACGACCTGCGCCACATCCCCTATCAGGCGAACCGCTGCCTCGAGGTGGTCTCGAAGATGTTCGGTTACGCCGAGATGTGGGGCCTGCGTCCGGACGGCACCAACCCGCGCAAGCACATCCGCAAGTATCCGGAGGAAAAACGCGAGCGCTTCCTCAGCGCGGCGGAGCTGCGTCGCATCGGCGAGGTGCTGCGCGAGATGGAAACGGAGGGCATCGAGCTGACCTCGGCCATCCTCGCCGCGCGGCTGCTGATCCTGACCGGCTGCCGGTTGAACGAGATCATGACCCTGCAATGGGACCATGTCGATCTGGAGGGCCGCGCCCTGCGCCTGCCCGACAGCAAGACCGGCGCCAAGATCGTTCATCTCGGCCAGCCGGTGGTGGAGCTGCTGCGGGACGCCCCGCGCATCAAGGGCAACCCATGGGTGATCCCCGGCACCCTGCCCGGCAAGCGGCTGAGCGACCTGCAGCCCTTCTGGCAGCGCGTCCGCGCCCGCGCCGGGGTCAAGGACGTCCGCATCCACGACCTGCGCCACACCTTCGCCTCGACGGCCGTCGCCGCCGGTCAGGGCCTGCCGATGATCGGCAAGCTGCTCGGCCACACGCAGGCCCAGACCACCGCCCGCTACGCCCATCTCGCCGCCGAGCCGGTGAAGATGGCCGCCGATGCGGTGGCGCAGAACTTGCGACAATCCTTGGGATAGTTGAGCTCGGGCTCGAAGGATCACGCTATGCGACACAGTCCTGACCGAGGGCGGCGGGATTGATCCGGAGGGGTGATTCCCATCGTCGCGCGACTGACCGGGCCGGCGGGAGCATGGACGCTCGCGCTCGTCTGGACGAACTGAAAGATCCGCGCGCGACGTGCACTGTCTCGTGCTCGTGGTCGTCTCCCGGCGTTTCCGGGCTCCCTTGTTCAGGACCGAGCTCGACGGTCCGGGCAACAGCACGACCGCGACCCGGATCGCGCTGTCTCGCGCATTTCCCGGTCTCGACGCTCCAGCTTCTGGTCACGGATCGCGAGTTCGTCGGGACCGAGTGCGTAAAGTTCCTGAATAATGGCATTATCAAGTTCGCGATCCGCCTGCACGAGGACCGTTTCGCCAAAGGCGAAACCCAGTTCGACCGGGTCACTATCGAGGACGGCTGCGATCTGACGCTCTTCGCCTGGCGCACCACGCTCATGCTGGACCTATCCTGGAAGCAGCATGCCACCTGCCAGGAAAAGGTGTCAGCAATTGGCTTGCTTTTTGCCATTCTCGGCGCCGTGGGGTAGGATGCGAGAATTTCAAGCTTTCGGAGATTTGGCATGACCTGGGTTCGATCCAACCAAGCTGGGCCGTCTGCTCGCCCGACTGACACCGCAAGAGCTTCGACAGGCCGGGAAGGGCGAGGCGCGAGAGCGGGCGAAGGCCACGCGGCGATTTTCGCTGCCCTGCGGCCCATCATGGCTCGCAACGTCGTGCACTGCACGGACGGCCACGCATCATACGAACGGATCGCCAAGTGCGAATGTAGCTACCCAAATGGAACCACCACCGGGATGCCCGGGACGCATCCGAACTGTCTGGATGGAAAATGAAGATTGAGAGCCGGCAAAACTCATCAGATTGCTTGCCTCCCCGAGCGATTGATATTTTTCCCCCGCAATGGGGTCGGAAATATTATAGCCCATACGTTGACCTAATGCTAACACAAACAAGGGAAGGCAAGGTAGAGTTTGCCGCCAGCTCGAATTTCATCCTCGTCCTCCTGACGCCGCAGGCACGGAGGAAAACCATGCTGAGCTCATCTCGCCGTCAGGAATATTCCGCATCTCCGGGCACGGTGGAATTGGTGCCAGCCGGAGAAAACTACACAGCAGAATGGTCGGAGCCGAAAGAGAACATACTTCTTTCTGTCACGCCTGAGAAATTGAACAACCTGAGCATCAGGGAATACGATCTTGAATTATCAGATCCCCCATTGTTCAAGGTTGGAGATGTGGATCCAATTGCACACAAAATAGCCATGTTGCTAAGGAATGGAATCATCAATGACGGGGATAATCATCTTTACCTGGAGTCCCTCAGCATGGCATTGCTTTCCCACCTCATCAGACGAATGACCAATGCCGACAACCGAGTGGATCACAACCCGAAGCGAGGCGGACTGGCATCACATATTCGGCGCAGGGTTGTCGAGCATATACACGAAAACATCCATCGCAGGATAACGATCAGTGAACTTTCCGACATATCCGGTATGTCTTGCGGGCATTTTTCGCGTAGTTTCGGCGTGGAGATGGGTGTGTCCCCGCATCAATACGTTATGAAACTGAGGGCCGAGCGTGCAATGTCATCTATTGCCAATACAGATTCGCACATCTCGCAGATAGCGAACGCGCATGGCTTCTCTAGCCAGTCTCACATGATGGTTGTCATGAAGAAATTTTTCGGCACAACACCGGGAGAGTTGAGGCGGAAGCGATAACGACGCCCTGCATATGAGATCATAACTTCATAATTGTGAAATAGCATGAACGACATTCATGGCACGATCAATGGTCCTGAGGTCTTCACTCATGTCCGCATTATTCTTGGTATGGTGTTAGGGCTCAGTGTTAGTCGTTTAATCACGGGGATGACACGTTTCATACAACACCCTGGCCGAGAGAGGATATACCTTCCACACTTCACATGGGCCTTGTTTCTTGTCTTGTTCATCATCCACTTCTGGTGGTTCGAATTCGCGCTCGCTCATCGCCAGGACTGGTCATTCAACATATATATCTTCCTGATATTTTATGCCTTCTTGTTCGTCGCGATGTCGGCCGTCATCTTTCCAGATAAGATGGATGAGTATCTTGGCTTTGAGGACTATTTCAAGAAGCGTCGGCGTAGTTTTTATATCCTGTTGCTGATGTTACTGACAGTTGACGTTGTCGACACCTTGATCAAAGGCGGCGATTATTATTACCACCGATACGGTTGGTATTATCCAATCAGGCAAGCAATCCTGATCGCCGGCACCTTAGCTGCACTGGCATGGAGATCAGACCGCTATCATGCCATTTTCGCCGTATTTGCCATCATATACGAGGCAATTTGGATTGTTAGCCTGTTCGAGACGATTGGCTGATCGTCAGGTGAAGGTCAATTTCTGCTGCCGAAGTACTCCAACCTCAGGTTCCCTAACGTACCGTCTTCCTGAAGGTCCAGAAGCTCCAGTGTAGTCGGTGTCGTCAGGTTGCTTTCATGCGGGAAGGCAAAGCCGTATTTGTCCGGATGAAACAAGTTGCCGACAACCGCCAGGTTATCCTTCTGATGTGTAAGGACATAATGTTCAAGGATGGGCGCGTCTCCCACCACCGCGTCCAGTCGCCCCTCGCGCAGTGCGACAACCGAAGCATCGATATTGACGTATGAACGCGTGGCGATACCCATATCACGCATATATTGCTCAGCAACGCTGCCGGAAAGGACACCAACCGTGTTGCCGGGCAGGTCCGACAGCGCGGAGATGCCTTGGGTCAGTGACACGGTGGTCATGACGCTCGTCACCGAAGAAGTAATATAGGCGATGACCGCGACGCCGACGATAAGCCAGAGAGCCTGCCAGATGCGCCCGACCCAGCCGAACAGGTTCTTGCGCGCAGTTCGTCCCGAGGTGATAATCAACATCACCTGATAGAAACTTTCCGCGATGGATTCACGCCATCGTCTGGGATGATCCGGATCAAATCGCCGATCAAAAAGTGACAGGCCAACAGTAGCGATCAGGATCATTGACAGTAGAAATATGTAGGCGCGGAGGTGGCCGGCATTCTGAAGCCCGTTCAGCATGCCTCGAAACCCGCCCCCCCCCTGACTGGGCACCATGATCCTTAACCCGGCATCATACCACGGCTGGGTGAATGCGATGAGCTCGGCACGTTCACGGGTAATGGTCAGATTGGTAACGGCCGCATCCACCTCGCCACTGGCCGTGGCACGGACCAGTGAGCCGAAGGTTGGATAAGTGGCATAGCGAAAAGCCAGATCCATCCGGTCGGCAACAGTTTCCCAGAGATCGATTGCCATGCCGGAATAGTTGCCATCGTCGTGTTCCTCGACGAAAGGTGGGCTGACATAGACTCCGACCACCAATTCTTCCGGCGGCGCATCCTGCGCGTCGCTGCGCGCCGCAAGTAATGCCAGAAGCAGTGACATGACGACAGGCATCAATATACGCGTCAACCGGCTATCCTCCTCGAGGTCATGAGATCCATCGTGGTCGCCGGGGTCGCTGTGAGCAGTTCCGGGTATCGAAGGACCTGCAAGCAGCCGCCGACAACCATAACTCAGATTTGGTGGTGATCTGTTGGTGGCAGTTCCATTCTGATACGCGTGCGATTGGTTGCGATGAGAAGTCGTGGCCAGAGAAACCGGGGGATTTCCCAAAGCGCGCATGTCATGGCTTCAGCTCGGCATCGACCTCCTCTTCGATCAGCGTGCAGTGCAGCGCGACGGGCATGGACTGAATGACATCGTCAAGTGGGCCGTCAATGAAATCGCAACTTATGAGATTGTCGTCGCCGCTGATGCGAGCAGTGAAAACATTGACATTGACATTAGGTCGGCCCTCTATCCATTCGAGGTCACTTTCGCCAACCTGATTGCCGCTGATCTTAGCGATTCCCGGCGAAGCCGGCACCTGCACGGTCTCCGTGCCAAGGTCAAATCGCCCGACATCATCAGAGAATTCCTTACCTTTTTCAGAAGGATCGCCATAGTAGGAGGCTGATACGACAACCTCCTCATGCAGCGCGGTGAGACGTTCCTCTGCCTTGGTCGAGAAGATCAGATCGACCGTGAAACCGAATGGAGAATCTGCACTATCGTCGAAGCTGACCTGGTCGGCGAAGCAGGTCGCAAGATTATGTGGCGCCCCCAGATCTTCGGCCCATTTTATGACTTGTGGGACTTCGGAAGCTTCGGCAATGCCGCCCCACACATCCTTGAACTGCTTCTTGCCACCAACCTCTTGGAAAAAGAACATTCCCATATCAGCAGTGGGAATGGATGCGTTCACAGCGCTCCAGTGACCGCTTCCCAGGAACGATTCAACCTCGACATCTGAGGGTTTGAAACGCTCGGATGGCTTCAGATCCTTGGAAAAGGCGTCGACGATCAGGTGGGCATATTCTCTGGCGCGCTTATCGGTCAGATTGGTGTCGATACTCGCGCAGGGATCAACCCCCTCAGCCAGGGCAGGTGCGGCGGTTGCGGCAAGGACTATCACGATGCTTGTGAAACAGGCCGTCATTCTCACTGTATACACTCCCAAGCTGTTAATCGGCGAACGGAACGGGACAGGTCATATCGCCCTCTTCGCATTCCAGATACTGTCGCAGTTCATATGCGCGCTTCTGCGTCAGGTCGGCCAGGCACAGATCGTGCGCCATGGGATAGGCGCTGCCACCGGCTGTTGCCGAAGCGGCGAAGGCGCATTCCGCATCGCGAAACGTGATCCAGGCGCGCTGTGAATCGCGCAGAAGATGCCGCGCGTCCACGTCATCAGCCAGTCGCTGTCTGATTTCATGGAAATACTTGTTCAAATCCGCGTCGGATTTCTCATAGGCTTGCGCCGCGCAGCGGTTCATTGAAGCCTGGTCCACCGCCTTATCCATGCACTGATCCGCCTGCGCGGCAGACAGGGATAACGTGCAGAATATCGCTGCCAGGACGATATGTTTCATAGACGTCTCCATATTCTTAGTGACAGCATTCCTCGCATCTCCGGCAAGAGAAATATTAACCCAAGTGATAACCTATAAAACCAGATTAATCGCGATAACGTTAGAGGCTCGCCTCTGCGCAAGCGAGCCTGCGGGTTCTTTGGGGGCCTTCTCCAAGCGGCTTGTCGTGCCTGCCTTGACCGGCCAGGCGTTATGTCCGCTGGAAGACCATTCCGCAATTCTTGGCGGCCGAAACCTGCTCGATCGCCTGCATCTGACCACGCAGTTGTGCAACCTCCGATGTGGTCTGGTCATTCCCGTGAACGAACAGAAGTGCCGGCCAGAACACCACCAGCCCCGCCGCCATAGCAACTTCGTCGCGGGTTTGATGGCGGCGCTGGACATTCGCCGCATCATGCGCGCGATTCGAGACAGTGATAGCCTCGGATGCCAGTTGCTGGCAGGACATGTTCTGATAGGTTGCAGCCGAAGTATAGCCCGCACGAATATTGTCAGGGTTCTCGGCACATGCCGCAAGGGTGCAAGCGACGCCAATAGCGGATAGCATTTTGAGCTTCATCGTGTTTCCTTTCCAAGATGCTCCGCAAGGAGCAAAGTTTCAGAATCGGTAGGACACGCGGAACCGAACGGACCCGCCATCAACTTCCATGTTGTCGGGATCGTTCTTGAAGTCACTGAAACGATAGCCTTCCCAGGACCCGCCGACCAGCCACTTGTCGGATACGGCATAATCGGCGCCGATGCCGAAAACTGCACCGCCGCTTTTTCCATGGGCACGGTCGGCGCCCTCGGTCCGGACATGCGCATAGCCTGCCAAGCCATAGACCAGCCAATTATTATGGGCATACCCCACCTTGGCGCGAACCGTCATCAGACGTTCGACCTGCCAGACATCATTGTCGGCGCTGGAGTGATCGAAGGTAATCTCTCCACCGATGACCATGTTGTTGTGAAGCTGGTGGTTATAGCCGGCATGGATCCCGTAGACGCCGCCGGTCGCGTCATCGACGCCGTCGCGATTTACCGAGAAATCCGAATAGCTCATCTGCATACCGGCATAGAAACCGGTCCAGGTGTTGCTGTGGCTCAGCGCAGGCGCCGCGGGCGCGATCACGGGCGCTTCAATGACCGGAGCCGTATACGAACCAGCATTTGCCGCGCCGCCAATGGCCAGCGCTGCAATCGACATGACACCAAGTCGTTTCATCATTTATTCTCCAAATAGTTAGTATACAGAAACAGGCCGATAGCCCCCCACTCTGCCTTTGTCCGGGCATATTATCCCACAGCATCGAGCCGCAACCTCGAGCACCTGCACAGCCGCCGAATATGTGCGTTCCGTTATAAAATGTGCGAATCATGATAGTCATAGCGGGATGACGACCGCCAGGAATATGTATTGTCTTGCTGGTATGACCGGATCCTGGCTGTGCGGCTGCTGGCGAAGACGATGTTGAACACCGGTGGAAAACCGGGGTGCGACTTCGGGGCGCGTCGCGGCATCCGCGCCGGGTGATTTCGCATAAGGAAAGACGCGACATGGTGACGTGCAATACGATTGGGAATCGCAAGTTCCTGCTCAGACGGCTTGGCGGGTCGACGGCTGGGCTGGCTCTGCTTGTCGGGCTGGGCCTGGCATCATCTCCGGCCTTATCCGATCCAAGGTCAGTCCCACTTGATTACCTGTATGTTAAGGACGACAAGGGGAATGACGAGCTCAGTCGCATCACCATCTGGGTTTCCACAAATGATGGTCAGCGACGGCAGATGCTGTTCGACACCGGTTCGGATAGCGCCAATATGCAGCTCGGTTCCGATGTCAGCGGGGTGAAACCAACACCGGGCACTGAGCCCCGAGGCTATTTCTATGGTGACGGCACCTATGGCTACCTGTTGCAGCAGGTCGATGTAGATGACATCGCCTATCATGCAGCAGACGGCTCCGAGAGCTTTACCCTGCCGGTTGCGGGGCAATCCACCTATCAGGTGGCGCGGATCGTCGATGTCATTTACACGGCCGATTACACGGGGCCGGAAAAGCCGATGCTGAGCGCGGATCCTGTCTATGTCGTTACCAACGAGGATGGGTCGAAGACAGCCTATTATGCCGACCTCAATGCCCGCAAGCAGATGGCACAGGACAAGCCCATTGACGATGGCGGAACCCTTTGGGGAACCTTCGGTGCCGGCGACTACCTGGGCCGCGAATGGGCAAGCACATCGGGGCTGATCGGGCGGGCGACGAAGACGGGCTATGTCATTGCCGCCAACGGCAATACCGAGTCGGGCAAGCAGGGTCTTACACCGGGTTGTTCCCCCTGCCTGATCGTGGATGTGAATTCTGCGGTTCGTGCACAGTTCACCTCGGTCATGCCCTGGGGCGACAAGAATGGCGACGACGCCAAGGGTACCTTGCCTAACTTCCCCGGATCTGGCGCACCTGCCTCTGCCGAGTTCGAGGGGAATTACACCCTGGCATTCGGTGACGATGATGCCGCCCCCAGCCTCACCAAGGTTGCCACGTTGCTGGACACCGGAACACCAGGCGGTGGGCAGATCACCATCAGCACGGCGCGTCTGAATGCCCTTGTCGCGTCCGGGGTCAGGGTCGACATCGACAAGGATGGCAACAAGACGATCCCTTCGCTGAATCTTGTGGCGGGGGAGGGTATGCCGGTCGGTCTTTCCAACATTGATGTCGTCGAGATCGAGGGGAACGCAGACACGCCGGTGCAGTTCATAGCTGGTATGGACTTCTTTGTGAGCCAGTCGGTCATGTATGACCTGGAAAACCAGTCCACCGCCTATACGCCATATTTTGTCAGCGCCAACAATTTCACCACGGATACCCCTGCTGTGGACGAAATCGGGCTGTCGCGGGTAACGGCAGAGATGGGCAGCCCGTTTCCCATGAAGGATGATGACGGGACCGAATACACCGTTGGCTATTTCGGCGCGGCCGGGGTGATCTCGGGCGCTGGCGATCTGACGGTGGCAAAACACGCCCAATTGCGGCTTTCCAATGCCAACACCTATACCGGTCAGACCGTGATTGAGACGGATGGCAAGCTCGAACTGGCCGGCATCGGCAGCATCGAAACCTCGTCGCGGGTGGTGGCGGATGGCACGCTGGACATCGGCGACAAGGGTAATCGCATCGCATTCTGGGGGGTGTCAGATGCGTATAATGATGCGCGGATTCGCAGCCTGTCCGGCTCTGGCACGGTGCTGCTTTACGACCGCAATCTGGTGCTGACGGCGGCGCAGGACAGTTTCAGAGGGACGATCACCGACCTTGACGCGGAAAACACGCATCACGGCGGCGGCCTGATCGTTCAGGGTGGCGTGCAGACGCTGGCCGGCAACAATCAGTATACCGGTGCGACCAGGATCAATACCGGTGCAGGATTGGTCCTGACCTCGAAAGGGTCGCTTGCCAGTAAGGTTCTTGTTTCCGGCGGTTTTGCCAATGACGGCACCGTGAATGATCATACGACCGTGCAGAATGGCGGCACGGCAGGCGGCACGGGCACCTTCCACGGCTTGACGGTAGCCGATGGCGGCGCGGTAGCCACAGGCGGCGCGGTACCGTTGAAGGTTGAAGGAAGCTTTACCCAGCAGGCAGGCTCGACCCTCGTATTCGGTCCGGTGGCTGGGGGTGCCCAACCCGGTATCGCTGTCTCGGATCAGGCGTTGATCGAAAATGGCGCAAGCGTAACACTTGACCGCGCCACGGCTGGGCGACTGTCGCTGGGACGCGAGTATCTGTTGCTGGACGCAACTGGCGGCGTCTCTGGTGGTTATAACATGCTGGCGGGGGATCTGGTGACGGATGCACCGTTCCTCAGCTTTGCGCTGAACAATTCTCCTGCCAATGTTGTGCTGGAGGTGAGGCGTTCGGATATCGCCTTCGCCGATGTGGCACAAAGCGCGAACCAGGCTTCTTCGGCTTTCGGGCTGGAGTCACTGGGCAGCGGCAACCCGCTTTATGATGAGGCACTTTATCTAGGTGCCTCTGAGGCGGCGAGCGCCTTCGACTCGGTCTCGGGCGAGATCCATGCATCAATGCAGGGGGCGTTGATCGACGAAAGCCACTTTCTGCGCGATGCGGTAAACGGACGTCTGCGCGCAGCATTCGGGACGGTCGGCGCCTCGAAGAGTGGCGTAATGGCCTTGACCGCCGACGGGGCGGTCGATGCCGTCGCCACGATTGATGGGCCGGTCTATTGGGGCCATGCCTTTGGCGCCCGGGGTCGGACAGATGGCGATGGCAATGCTGCGCAGCTTGACCGCAGAACCCACGGCCTTGTCCTTGGCTATGATGCGCCAGTCGAGGATTGGCGGCTGGGCGGCGTGCTGGCGATGAGCGACAGCTCGTATGACGTGGATGATCGAGTTTCCTCAGGATCAGGAAACGGGATCCATCTCGGGGCCTATGCCGGCACGGAATGGGGGCAGACTGCCCTGCGTGCCGGGTTGACCTATTCGGATTACCGCTTGAAGACAGATCGCCACGCCGCCATCGGTGAAATGGCCGCGCCGCTCTCGTCGAAATATAATGGGCATGTCTGGCAAGCGTTTGCGGAGGTCGGCCACCGTGTCGATCACGGCAACATGGCACTGGAGCCCTATGCCGGGCTGGCCCATGTCCGGTTGCGCACAGACAGCTTCGCCGAACGTGGCGGCAGCATGGCGCTTGGGGGTGCAGAAGGGGTGATGAACACGACCTTCACCATGATCGGGTTGCGCGCGGCTACGACGATCAGATCTGCTGAGCATGACCTCGCGGTCAGCGGCGGAATCGGCTGGCGCCATGCCTTCGGTGACGTTGACCCGGAACTGGCAATGGCCTTTGCCGGGGGCGCAAACTTCGACATCGCCGGCGCGGCAATTGCCCGCAACGCGGCTGTGCTGGACCTGGGCGTCGACATGAACCTTGGAAAGAAGGCAATCATGCGACTGGACTATCAGGGCCAGCTTGCCTCGGACGCGCGCGAGCACCGCCTTGGCGCCACCTTCAGTATGCGTTTCTAGAGACGGGAACATCCGAAGGACCGGAATGAGACGCTAACCCAGATGACGCGATAAGACCAGCCAGCGTCATCCTGCTTTCACACGAATACCACCTCAGGAGAACATCAATGCGGACCGGACTTCTTATTGTGCTTTTGGCAATCGCCCCTCTGGCGGCCTGTGACGAATCCAGTGGCTATGACGATTATGATGGCTGTCACGGCGTCGGCTGCTTGGTCGATAACCCCGATGATCCAGACAATTGGCCGATCTGCTCGGACGGGGCGCAGCGCCAAGACTGCCGAAACGCGCCCCTCGGTTACTGAACAGTCGCTTCCAATGCCTCCTCCGCCGATGGTTGGGGGAGGCACGACATGCGGGTGATTTCAGGTTTCCACTGAAGGTGCCACGCGGGGGCGCGGTCAGCAAAGCAGGAAACGATCAGGTGCATGATGGTGCCAGAGCTTCGATCCTGACGATAAGGACATGGAAATGCTACGGAAAAAATCAGCTTCTCTTGTGCGGCGCGATCTGATTGCCCGCTACGCCATTTTTGCGCTGTTGGGGGCGGGGATAAACATCGCCGCAGCCGCTCCAGTGATGGCCGAGGCCACGGTAGAGTGTCATTCGAGGAATCATAAATATGATGAATGCTGGGCTGGACCGCTGAAGAAGCCGCAACTCATCCATCAAATATCGAACGCTTCGTGCATTCTGAACAAGACTTGGGGTTACAATCCAAAAAGCCAATACATCTGGGTTGCCCAAGGCTGCGCCGGCGTCTTTGCCGATGTCGCCGGCTATCATCATGGCCGTGGTGGTGGTCACGATGCAAATGCTCGTGCTTATGACGATCACGGCCATGACGTCGGTGCTGTCGTCGGCGCCGCCGTTATCGGCGCTCTTGTCGGCAGCATGACCAGCGATGAGCACAACCACCGAGGTCACGCCCACACGACCACCAACAACTATTACCAGGTCAATGATTACAGCGGCTGTCACGGGATCGGTTGTTATGTCGACAATCCGGACGCGGACGATGAAATCGACCCCAGGCCGCAATTTGATGCGCAGGGAGAGCCAAACTTTGATGAGGACGGCAACTATCAAGGCTGTCATGGCATGGGTTGCCTGGTCGACGATCCGGACGAATAATACGACAAATGCGCCATCCTGCCTCCCCGACGAAGCGGACGGCAAGCTCCGTGTCGGTAAGCGGATCCTTGCACAGAACCGACGCCACAATCGGACTCAGCCCGATAGCAGCGGTGTGCCGTTCAGGGCGATGGTAGATCAGCAAGGACGAGAACCTGACGAAAAGCCATGCGCGCTATGTCGAGGCCTGCCTGATCCGCAGCACAGGCAGCAATCCACGCTGGTCGCATCCGAACAGCAAGCTTCCCGCCGGGGATGCTGGCAAACTGCCACTTCCCGACCGGGCGGCAATGGACGAATTCGTGGATCAGACCAAAACGCTGGTCGGCGCATTGGGCTGGGATCTGTTTCGAGAGATGAGGGGGCGCATCGCCGACCTGGCGACTATCGCTCCCTCCGTTCCTGCGCTCAGCCCTTCCCCCGGCCTGCTGTTCTTTTTCCGCGGTGCGGGCTTCGCCGCCGAGATGGAGCTCGGGGCCTCCGGTGATTTCGTTGTTCTTGCGGGTTCCCGAGCGCGGGTCGATACAGCCGCCACGATTCCGCGCGGAACCAGTGCCCTGCGCAAGACGCTGCTCGACTCGGGCGTGTTGAAGCAGGAAGAGGATTTCCTCGACTTTACCAGCGATTACAGCTTTTCTTCCGCGTCAGCGGCGGCAGCTGCCATATGTGGAAGCAGCGTGAACGGGCGAAACTCTTGGAAGCTTCCAGATGGCAGGACCTTGCTGATTGGGAGGCGGACCAAGGCGAGGTACCAGAAGCACTGAACGACTACCGGCTGGCGCCGGTAGGATCAGCGATGTGATTTTCGAGGTACTGAAGTACGATGTCTTCGGTGATGGCGCCGTTGGTGGTTGAAAAATAGCCCCTACCCCAGAACCGGCAGCCCCAGTAGCGCTTGCGGATCTGCGGAAATTCCCGCTGCACCCGATAAGACGAACGGCCCTTCATCTTGCGCACCAGATCCGAGATGGCGAGCCTGGGCGGCACCGACACGAACATGTGGACGTGGTCGCTCGACAGCACCCCGCGCAAGATGTCGACCCCGTTCTCGCGGCACACCTGGCGGCAGATGTCGCGCACCCTGAGCCGCAGCGGCCCGATCCGCACCTTGTAGCGATACTTCGTCGACCAGACGATGTGATAGCGATGATAGAAAACGCAGTGCTTGCCGGTGTCATAGTGCATGATCCTATCCTCCCGAAATGAGCCCTTGCCCCGGCTGCGGCTCATTTCGGGAGGATAGGATCATAAGCCGATTCTTCGCGCTGAAGCAGGTCCGACTGGAAGTCGGAGGGTTGTACCCAGACGTGGATACTCAACAGTTCCATAAACTCAGAGAGCACAGGGGCCGATCAATGATATCGGCTTTCTTGCTCTCCTCGTGAATTCACTTTGCTTGGCCACAGAGTCCGAGATCCCCGGCATAGGCAGCCGGGCACAATTGTGCCCGTTTCGACGCGGGACAGACGCGGCATCCCGTGCGATCATCCGCCTGCAGCGAATCCCTGCCGCTTTTTGAAACCGTGAATCCGTGAACCGGGCCGGGCGTGACGCTGCGGTCGAGGCGCCTCATGTCTCCTGCGGAAAGATCCTCGGCCCGTCTTTCACCTATCCCCCTCCCGCCGCTCAGCCGATCTTCGCGCCCCAAAAGCTCGTGTGATCGGCAGCGAAATACCCGTCCGCCGCGCGGAAGGTGCCCTGCAGTTCGACCGTGTCGCCTTGCGCGAGCGGGACCATGGTCTGCAGCCAGAGCGCCGTCGCCTCGGAGGCGTGCGCCCCGGAAACCTCGCCCCGCGATCCCCAGATCTCCGTCGAGCCGTTCAGCACCAGCCGCCCGCGCATGCGCGCATTGGTGCTGGCGTTGACCTTGTAGAGCAGCGTGGCGCCGAAGAGGTAGGTGCCTGCGGCGGGCGCAACGAAATGGTTGTTGCCGGCGTCGAACGCGCTCTGGTCGTTATAGTCGGTGTTGTTGATGCCGATCTTCGTCCAGGTGTCGACGGCGACATAGTTGTCGTAGTTGGTATGGCCCTTGAAGCGCGGCAGCCGGGGCTGGTCGACGATGCCGGTCGCGTTGTCGACGATCAGCCCATCGAAGAAGGTGCTGCCGTCGGCGGAGACCGCGAGCCGGAACCTGTCCGAACCGAACAGGCCCATCAGCGCCTTGGTGACATAGCCGGTCTGGAAGGTAAGCCCGAGGTCGCGACCGGCGGCTTCCTTGTTCATGGTGTAGAAGAGATCGCCCGTGCCGCCTTCCGCGACAGTCTTCGCGGTCCAGAGCGCGGCGTTGAGCTTGGCCGAGAACGGATTGGCCGGGTCGGCCGTGGTGCCCAGCCCCAGCAACGCAAGGTTCTGCAGCGCAGCGGGAGTGGTCCCGACCCAGCCTGCGCCGTCGTAGACCAGCAGCAGCCCCTCGTCCTCGACCCACGCCCGCCAGCCGGTCCGTGGCGGAAGGCGAAGCCAGGCCCCGTCGGTCCAGAGCGCGACGTTCAGGTCCCAGCCTGTCCACGCCCCGATGGCGCCCGACGCCACAATGTAGCGGTCACCGTCGGCGGGGCTGCCGGGAGGCGCGGTCAGATCCCGGTCTAGAACCGAGAGCTGCACGAGCCCGTCGAGCAGCCGCAGCGCCTCGTTGTGGGTGACATGCTTCTGGGCCTGCGCCGCCAGAATGTAGGGCAGCAGGAGATGGGTGGTGGCGTCGGACATGGGATGGCCTTCAGAAGGTGAGGGTGACGATCTGCGCCGCGCCCCGCCCGACGAGGGCGGAGAGCTGGAAGATGCGAATGGTGAGGGTGTTGCCGGGGCCGAGCGGTGCGCCCCAATCGGCGGTCTGCTGGGCGGCGGTGTAGAGCGCGTTGGTGGTGCCCGTGCCGAGCACCCGCTTCACGGCGGCGCCGTCGAGGATCTCGACCTGGTAAGCTTCAACTTCCTCGGCGAGCGGCACTTCGACCGCGCCCCAGTTGTCGGCCGAGAGCACGCGGGACCGCCGCGTCCAGCGGATTGTGAGGTCGGCCGGTGTGCGCGGCGTGCGCCATGGCTGCTCGACATGGGCGACCGAGAACGGCCGCAGCCCCATGCCCACCGGCGTGAAGCTCTGCGCCACATAGGTCTCGTCGCTGACCGGGCGGCTCGCCGGGCCGATGCGCCAGTTCCAGGGGATGCCGAGATCGGCCTCGGCGATGGGCAGCGGTTTCAACGAGGCGTCCAGCACCGCCATGCGGGCACCGGCCGGGGTCGGGTTGCCCATCGCACCCTCGGTGCCGCGCTGGCCGCGCAGGAGCCGGGTCAGGCGGTAGCGACCGGGCGCCAGCAGTTCGGCCACGCCCGCCTGCACGATCTCCCAAGCGCCGGGTGCGCTCTCGACGGCGAGCGCGTTCGCACCGCCGAACAAGGTCAGGTCGGTGACGCTCTCCAGCGTGCCGGTCAGCAGATCGATGACCAGAGCGTTGCCGAGGTCGAAGCGCGACGTCGGCCCCGCGTAGAAGTCCGAGACCAGCGCGCCGAGGCGGGCTCGCGCGCCGAAGCTGGTCAGCAGTTCGAACCCGTCCGTCGAAGGACTGCGGAACACCGCCATCTCGCCCGGCCAGGGCACGGCGTGCGCGCCGACCAGCGGCCGATGCGCGGGCTGGTCCTCGGTCAGCTGCGGCAGGTCCATCAGCACCGCATCCGGCGCCCCGAACACGACAGCGCGCGTCAGCGACGCCGCGCGGGGATCGCCGGGCGGCAGGTCGTAGGTCGCCCGGTCCTGGCGGACCGCCTCGATACCGCGGGCTTCGGCATCCGCGACGGAGACGAGACGGAACTCGATCTCCCGCCCGTCATGGGCGAGCCGGATGACGTCGGCGGGATCGAGCGCAAGCCGCGAGGGCGGCAGGCGGAACGCCGCCGTCTCGCGCCCCACCCACGCCTCCATCAGTGCGCGGCGGCAGCGGCGCTCGGCCTCCTCGGGCGGCACCGCCATCGGGAAGGATTCCGAGGCGATCCGGGTCGTGTCCACCGTGATGCGCCGCGCCTCGACGAGGGCGGCGTCGTAATCCTCGTCGGCACGGGCCAGCTGCCATTTCAGCGCCTGCGGCAGCTCGGTCTCCTGGCCGCGCGTCAGTTCCAGCACGTCGCCCTCGCGTGTGGCGACAAGATCGTCGGGCGCGACGGTCGCGATGGAGGCCCGGCCGCGCATGACAAAGCGGATCACGTCCTCGGTCTCGACGGCATCGAAGCCGAAATGCCGTGCAAGCGTGGTGATCGAGGCACGCGGGCTTTCCAGCGCCCCGATGACAAAGCCCTCGACCGCGCCCCACAGGCCGGTGACGTCGATGCGGCTTTCGGGCAACCCGACGCGCAGGCACAGGTGCCGGACGAGGGCCGCGAGCGAGACCGCGCCCAGCCGCCCGGTGAGCCAATGGCCGAGCCGCCAGTTCGGACCATCGGTCCAGACGCCGGTCAGTGCCGGGAAGAAGGGATAGGGCCGCGCGTCCCAGGTCCAGGCGGCGCATTCGGGGACATGCACCATCCGGCCTCCGTAGACGGTAGACAGCGGGTTGTTCGCGCCCTGACCCCACCAGAGATACGTCGCCTCCAGATAGGCGCGCTGGATGGCGTCGTCGCGCCAGCCGCGCGAGAAGTACGGCGTGAAGCTCTCTGACGACTTCGGATCAAAAAAGACATTCGGCTGGTTGGTGCCGCGGTCGATGGCCGGGCAGCCGAGCTCGGTGAACCAGATCGGCTTCGACTGCGGCACCCATGCCGTCGGCGTGCCGCTCTCGACCCCACCCGGGCGGTTGTAATGCGGGTTAGACCACCAGGCGAGCAGATCCTTGTATCGGAAGACCCATGGCTTGTCGTGGGCGCCGTCGGTAATCGGGGTGCGGACCTGCGCGGTGCGGTCGGCGGCCGAGGAGTAGAACCAGTCGAACCCTTCGCCGCCGGCGATGTGCGCCTGAAGGTAGGCCCGGTCGTAGATGGCAGGCCAGCCATCGGCGGCGTCGGCATGCTCGAACCCGTCGCGCCAGTCGGACAGTGGCATGTAGTTGTCGATGCCGACGAAATCGATCTCGGGATCGGCCCAGAGCGGATCGAGATGGAAGAACATGTCGCCGCTGCCATCGCCTGGCTGGTGCCCGAAATACTCCGACCAGTCGGCCGCGTAGCTGATCTTCGTGCCCGGCCCGAGGATGGCGCGCACGGCTGCCGCCAGATCACGGAAGGCCTGCACGGCGGGGTAGCTGCTGGCGCCCGAGCGGATGGTGGTCAGCCCGCGCATCTCCGAGCCGATCAGGAAGGCATCGACGCCCCCGGCGGCCGCACAGAGATGGGCATAGTGCAGGATCATCCGGCGCAGGCCCCAGTCACCGGCAGGGCCGGTCCAGTTGACGGTTTCGCCAGATACGGAGAAGTTCGCGGGTGTAGCCCCGCCGAATAGCGCCGCGACCTGCGTCGCCGCCGTCGGGGTCTTGTCGACGCTCCCCGCGAACCCCGCAGCCGGAGAACAGGTGATCCGGCCCCGCCACGGGAAGGCAGGTTGGCCGGTCTCGGCGGCGTTGTCGGAATAGGGGTTCGGCAGGGTGTTGCCGGGCGGAACGTCCATCAGGATGAAGGGATAGAAGGTTACCCGCAGCCTGCGCGCCTTCATCTCCTGGATCGCCTGCACCACGGCGAAGTCGGAGGGTGTACCGCCATAGACCGGGCGGTCCTGATCGTCGCGGTTCACACCCCCGGCAAGGCGCGAACCTCGGTCCCCAGCTCCTTGGCCGTCGCCTTGTCGCGCTTGTAGGCCAAGGCGAAGTCGCGTGCCATCGCGGTCAGGTCCAGCCCGTGGTTCGGATCGGTCGGATCCTTCAGCCCCTTGTCGCGGAACTGATCCAGCAGGAAGGCCATGCCCTCGAATCCGTTGCCGCCGTGGCTGTAGCCGGAATGGGTCAGAAAACCGACCATGGCCTTGTTGATCTGGACCCGGTCCGGCGTCTGCGGCCCATCCGCCGAAACCGCGCCCTTGGCACCCTGCGCCGTGATCGACCCTGGCCCGTTTGAGATCAGCAGGCCGATCAGGATCTGAACATAAAGCGCCTCGGTCGGGTCAGGCTTCTTGCCGGTCATGGCGAGACAGCAGATATCGGCCATGGTCCAGCGCGAGGAACGCTCTTCGCGCGGGATACCCCAGTGGCTGCCCGGCTGGTGATGCCGGACCGGTAGAGCCCTTCTTACCGCTCCCGATTTGCATTATTGCATTTTATAATCTCATCATGCATTAATGGAGTCGAGCCGGTTACGGCGACTCAAGGGAGGAAACCATGACATATCTTCACTCCGGGCTGGCGGCAGCCTGGATGATGGCCGCTGCTGCCGTTCTGCCCGCAACGTCGGTGCAAGCGCAGGATCTTGAACTGACGATCACCGCCCCGGCCGGTGCCGGCGGCGGCTGGGACGCGGCCGCGCGGTCGCTGCAAGAAGTGATGATGGCAACCGGCAAAGCGCGCAGCGTGCAGGTCGTCAACGTCCCCGGTGCGGGCGGCACGGTGGGGCTGGCGCAATTCGTCCAGGGCGCCAAGGGCAGCCCGGATCAGATGCTGGTCGGCGGCATCACCATGGTCGGCGCAATCATCACCAACAAGGCGCCCCATGACCTTACCAAGGTCACGCCCATCGCCCGGCTGACCGGCGATCCGCTGGTCATCGTCGTGCCGGCGTCGTCCCCCTATCAGACCATGGCGGACCTGATGGAGGGCATCAGGCAAGATGTCGAGCGCACGATCTGGGCCGGCGGCTCGGCCGGGGGCGCGGATCACATCCTGGCAGCACTTGTGACCCAGGCGGCCGGCATCGACCCTGCCAAGGTGAACTACATCGCCTATTCCGGCGGCGGCGAATCGCTGGCCGCCATGCTGGGCGGACAGGTGACGGCCGGGGTCTCGGGATATGGCGAATGGCAGGGGCAGATCGAATCCGGCGACCTGCGGGCGCTGGCAATCTCTTATCCCGAGCCCATCGAGGGCATCGCCGCCCAGCCGCTGAAAGCGCAGGGCATCGACATCGAGCTGGTGAACTGGCGCGGCATCTTCGCCGGCCCCGACATCAGCGCCGAGGACAAGGCCGTGCTGGAAAAGGCTGTCGGCAAGACCGTGCAGTCGCCCGAGTGGCAGGAACTCATCAAGGCGCGCGGATGGTCGGACTATTACGCCCCCTCGGCCGAATTCGCCGGTTTCCTGACGTCCGAGACCGGGCGCGTCCATTCGATCCTCAATTCCATCGGCCTCGCCGACTGACAGCAGCGGGGGCCCTGCGCCCCCGTGCCCCTGACGATGGGAGGCAACGTCTTGTCCACACCGACCGCCAGCAGCCTGCACAGGCCCACGCTCGTCATCGGCGCAGCGCTTCTTGCGCTGGCCTTCGTCACCTGGCGCGACGCCAGTACCATGCAGATCCGTGCTGGCTATGGCATGGGGGCCGATGCCGCCTCCTATTTCGTCGCGGCCTTCCTTGCACTCATGGGCGCCGGCCACATCCTTGCCGCCTTTCGCTGGCAGGGCGACGCCAGCCCCAGCGACTGGAAAGCGGTGGGCTGGGTCGCGCTCGGCCTTGGCAGCCTGGTCGCAGCGCTATGGTTCGGGGCCGGCTTCATCCTGGGCTCCACCCTGCTCTTCGCCTTCACGGCCCGGGCCTTTGGCCGCAAGGCGTTTCCGGCCGATCTGGCGCTGGGTTTCGTGCTGGCGACGGTCATCTTCCTGCTGTTCAACAAGCTGCTGACGCTGGCCCTGCCCATGGGCCCGTTCGAGCGGCTGTTCTGAGAGGGGCGCCATGGATTCGCTCATCCACCTGATGCATGGTTTCGGCACCGCGCTGGACCCGATGAACCTGATGTTCGCGGCCATCGGCGTCCTGCTGGGCACTGCCGTCGGCGTGCTGCCGGGGATCGGCCCGGCCCTGACGGTCGCCCTGCTGCTGCCGATCACCTTCAAGCTGGACCCGGGCGGCTCGCTCATCATGTTCGCGGGCATCTATTACGGCGGCATGTATGGCGGCTCGACCACCGCGATCCTGCTGAACACGCCCGGCGAAAGCGCCTCGGTCGTCACGGCGCTCGAGGGCAACCAGATGGCCCGGCGCGGTCGCGGCGGCCCGGCGCTGGCGACCGCCGCAATCGGCTCTTTCGTCGCGGCGCTGATCGCCACGGCGGGGCTCGCGTTCTTTGCGCCGATCCTGGTTAAGGTGGCGGTGAAGTTCGGGCCTTGGGACTATTTCGGGCTGATGCTGATCGCCTTCGTCACCGTCTCGGCCACCTTCGGCTCGTCGCCCCTGCGCGGATTGACCAGCCTGGGCATCGGCTTGTGGCTGGGGCTGATCGGTATCGACCAGTTGACCGGGCAGACGCGGCTGGCCTTCGGCGTGCCGAACCTGCTGGACGGGATCGAGGTCACGACGCTGGCCGTGGGCCTGTTCGCCCTGGGGGAATGCCTGTTCGTCGCCTCGCGCCACCTGTTCAACGACGAAAAGCCCATGGCGATCAAGGGCTCGATCTGGATGTCGCGCGAGGATTGGCGGCGGTCGTGGAAGCCCTGGCTGCGCGGCACGGCGGTCGGCTTCCCCATCGGCGCCCTGCCAGCCGGCGGCGCCGAGATCCCGACCTTCCTCAGCTACACGATGGAGCGGAAGCTGGCGGAAAAGCCCGAGGAATTCGGCCAGGGCGCCATCGAGGGCGTGGCCGGCCCCGAGGCGGCCAACAACGCCTCGGCCGCGGGAACGCTGGTGCCGCTCTTGACGCTGGGCCTTCCGACCTCGGCCACGGCGGCAGTCATGCTGGCCGGGTTCCAGCAATACAACCTGCAACCCGGCCCGCTGCTTTTCGTGCAGCATCCGGCGCTGGTCTGGGGCCTCGTCGCCTCACTCTTCATAGCCAATATCATGCTGCTGGTGCTGAACCTGCCGCTGGTCGGGCTTTGGGTGCGGCTGCTGAAGATCCCGCTGCCCTGGCTTTACGCCGGCATCCTGGTCTTTGCCTGCATGGGCACCATCGCCGCCAATCCTTCGGTGGTCGAGCTGATGCTGCTGGTCGGTTTCGGCCTGCTGGGCTTCGTCATGCGGCGATACGACTATCCGGTCGCGCCGGTGGTGGTGGGCCTGATCCTGGGCCCGCTCGCCGACAGCCAGCTACGCCGCGCGCTGCAGATGAGCCTGGGCGACCCAATGATCCTGCTGCAGCATCCCGGCTCGGCCACGATGATCGCCATTGCCACGCTGGCGCTGGTCGCCCCCTTCCTCTTCAAGGGCCTGGCCCGGTTCCGGCAGGACGAGGATTGATCGCAGACAAGGCGCGGCCGCAGGGCCGCGCCTCTTGCATGACGGTATCCCGCCCCTGATATTGCGGGCAATCCGAAGGAGAGCCCATGGCGCGCGTCAGCCTGTCCCCCCAGATCATCGCCCGGATCGTCGATCACGCGCGGGCGCAGAACATGCAGGCCGGCCAGCACCTGCCGGCCCAGCTTCTGGCCGACAGCTTCAAGGTCTCGCGCCAGCCCATCGTCAGCGCGCTGAAGAAGCTGGAGCAGATGGGCATCGTCCAGTCCGAGCCGAACCGCGGCTATTTCCTGGCCTGCAATGCCGATGAAATCCCCGAGATGGACACGGATGCGGCCGCCGATGACGCGCTTTACGACCGCATCGCCGCCGATTGCCTGGCCCGCCGGCTGCCCGACCGGCTCAGCGAGAACGAGCTGATGCGGCTTTACGGCGTGGCGCGCGGGCGGCTGCTGCGCGTGTTGCACCAGATCGCCGACGAGGGCTGGATCGAGCGACTGCCCGGCAACGGCTGGGAATTCCGCGAGATCCTGACCTCGCGCAAGGCCTATTCCGATGCCTACCAGTTCCGCGCCGCCATCGAGATGCAGGCGCTGCTGCTGCCGAGCTTCCGCATCGACCAAGCGGCCTTTGCCGATGCCCGCCGCCACCAGCAGGAACTGCTGGCGAGCTATGAAAGCGAAAGCCGGCAAAAGGTGTTCGGCACCAATATCGAGTTCCACGAGATGCTGATGACCTGCGCCAGCAACGAATTCTTCCTGGACGCGGTGCGGCGGGTGAACCGGGTGCGCCGGCTGATGGAATATTCGATCACCCACGACCGCTCGCGCCTGCCGCAGCAATGCCGCGAGCATCTGCAGATCCTCGACCTGATCGAACAGCGCGACATGCAGGCCGCCGCGACCTTCCTTTACAGCCATATCCGCGAGGCCGGGAACATCAAGGCGGCGTTGTTTGAGTAATTGCATTTCATAATTAGATAATGCTATCCCTCTCTCATCAGTAGGGAGGAAGCGCATGCCGTTCGCCAGCACGATTCGGGGCCAGAAGATCATCGACCTGCCCGCCGCCGCGGGTGCCGACCTGATCCGCCTGCCGCATATCCATCGCCTGCTGCTGGAAAACGTGCTGCGCAATGCGCCCGACCCGCAGGCCGCCCGTGCCGCGATCCTCGCCTGGCTGGAAACCGGCCGCTCGGAGGCCGAGATCCCCTTCCTGCCCGGCCGCGTGCTGATGCACGACACCACATGCGGCCCGGCGCTGGTCGATATCGCCGCCATGCGCTCGGCCCTGGCCGAGGCCGGGCATGACCCGCAGCTTCTGCACCCGGTGCTGCCGGTCGATGTCTCGACCGATCATTCGCTGGCGGTGGACGCCTATGCCGCGCCCGGCGCCATGGCCCGCAACATCCAGAACGAATACCGCCGCAATGCCGAGCGTTACCGCTTCATGAAATGGGCCACGAACAGTCTGTCGAATTTCCGCGTCCACCCGCCGGGAACCGGCATCATGCACACGCTGAACCTGGAACGGCTGGCGACGGTGGTGACGGAACGCGACGGCTGGATCATGCCCGACACGCTGATCGGCACCGACAGCCATACGCCGATGATCAACGGCATCGGCGTGCTGGCCTGGGGCGTCGGCGGAATCGAGGCGGAAAGCGTGATGTTCGGCATGCCGGTGATGCTGCGCGTGCCCGAAGTGGTGGGCGTGCGCCTGACCGGGCGGCTGCGCGAGGGCGTGACCGCGACCGACCTGGCCCTGACCGTGACCGAAACCCTGCGCCGCATCGACCTGGCCGACCGTTTCGTCGAGTTCTTCGGACCCGGCGTCTCGGCGCTCTCGGCCGGGGATCGCGCGGTCGTCGCCAACATGACGCCGGAATTCGGCGGCAATTCCGGCTTCTTCCCGGTCGATCAGGCGACCATCGCCTATCTGCACCAGACCGGCCGCACGCCCGCACATTGCGCGCTGGTCGAGGAATACTGCCGCCGCCAGAGCCTGTGGTTCGATCCAAGCCAGAGCCCGGTCTTTACCGAAGTGGTCGCGTTGGACCTGGGCGCGGTCGAGGTCAGCGTCGCCGGTCCGCGCCGGCCGCAGGACCGCATCCCGGCCTCGGCCACCGCCCAGGCCACGGCGGCGATGCGCGGCCATGCGCCCCTCCCCGCCCCGCCGGGCCAGGCCCCGGACGGCGCCGTCGCCATCGCCGCCATCACCAGTTGCACCAATACCAGCGACCCGCGCCTGCTGGTCGCCGCGGGCCTGGTCGCGCGCAAGGCCCGCGGCCTGGGGCTGCGCCCGCCCGCCCATGTCAAGACCTCGCTGGCGCCGGGATCGCCCACCGCGCAACGCTATCTGGAGCGCGCGGGCCTGCTGGAGGATCTGGAGGCCGTCGGTTTCGGCATCGTCGGCTATGGCTGCACCACCTGCATCGGCAATTCCGGTCCGCTACCCGATACGGCCGTCGAGGCGCAGGCCGCGGGACGGCTGCAGGTCGCGGTCCTGTCGGGCAATCGCAACTTTCCCGGCCGGGTGCATCCGCAGCTGGAGGCAGGCTTTCTAGCCTCGCCGCCGCTGGTCGTCGCCTTCGCCCTGGCCGGAGACATCGAACGCGACATCCTGCACGACGAGATCGCGCCGGGCGTGGGGCTGGCCGATCTCTGGCCCTCGGGGGCCGAGATCGACGCGGCTCTGGCCCGTGCGCAGGATGCCGACGACTATGCCGCCGCCTATGACCAGGCCGAGGCGAGCGGGCTCTGGCGCGACCTCGACGCCCCGGACGCGCCGCTGTTTCCCTGGGATCCGGCCTCGACCTATATCCGCCGGCCGCCCTTCGCGGGTTTCGCCGGCACGCGGCCGCGACAGATCGTGGCAGCGCCGATCCTGGTGCTGGGCGACGACATCACCACCGACCACATCTCGCCCGCCGGCGCCATCCCGGCCGACAGCGAGGCCGGCCGCTACCTGATCGAGCGCAGCGAAAGGCCCGACGACCTCAACGTCTTCTCCTCGCGGCGCGGCAATTGGCAGGCGATGCTGCGCGGGCTCTTCACCAACAAATCGGTGCGCAACCTGCTGGCCGAGGACATCCCGCCCGGCAGCACCATCCTGCCCGACGGGCGGATCCTGCCGCTCTGGCGCGCGGCCGAGCATTACCGCGAGAGCTCCACCCCGGTCGTCATCGTCGCGGGCAAGCGTTACGGCATGGGCTCGTCGCGCGACTGGGCGGCCAAGGGGGCGGCGCTTCTGGGCACGCGGGCGGTGCTGGCGACAAGCTTCGAGCGCATCCACCGCTCGAACCTGATCGGCATGGGCATCCTGCCGCTGCGCCTACCCGCGGGAATATCGCCGCAGTCCCTGGCGCTGACGGTCTCGGACCGGATCGGGATCACGCTCGATCCGTCGCGGCTGCAACCGCGCGCGCCTGTCGCGGTGGCGATCCATCGTGCCTCGGGCACGGTCGAGGAATTCGACGCCACCGCCGCCATCGAGACCAGCATTGAGGTCGAGACGCTGGCCAAGGACGGTTTGATGCCGCTGATCCTCGACCGCGCGGCTCGGGCCGAGGCGGCTAACTGATCCAACGAAGGGATCCGGTGGTGCGGAGAAGCGCACCATCGCCAGCCAGCGCCGATACGCACCCGTCCAGCCCTTCTTGCCGGGATAGATCCGGCCGTGTCGCAACAGGAAGCCCTGAAGGTGCTGGCGCGCCTTGCCCGCTACCTGCATCGCCGTCGAACGTGCCCGCACCAGATCGCGCATCGCCTCATGCGCGGCATCCGGCACCCAGACCGCCGCCAACTCATCGGCCCGGTGGAGCTTGGCCAGCATCACGGCATCGCGGCGATCGGTCTTCACCCGTTCACCCGCCTTCATCGAGATCAGGGACGGCGCCACCACGATGCAATCGTGCCCCAGCTCGACGAGCTGACGATAGAGGCCATAGCCGCAGGGACCCGCCTCATAGCAGAAATGCAGCCGCTCCCCGCGGGCCGCCAGCTTCTCAGCCAGTTTGCGGACCTGATCAGCACGATGCAGCACCGTCCCCCAGTGGCGGAGCCTCTCAAAAATGCGCTGAGGCCATGCTCGGTCATGGGGTCGCTGTCCGCTCAACCACTCTGCAGCTGGTGCTGCGGCTACTTACATCCTCTTTCTCAACCATCCCCCGATCGACCAGATCCGCAATGTCGCGAAATACGGTATCGTGAAAGCAGGGACAGCGTATCCGCGCCACGGATCGGGCTCACGCCGAGTGTTGCGGTTGTAGCTGGTTCAATTCCTCCCTTATCGCGACGATGACACGATCTCGCACCAGATTTACGCGCTGGAGCGCCCGAGACTGTGCATGGGTCAGCAGCCAGAGTTCGGACTCCGAGCGGAACAAATCGGGCATTCCCGGCGCAAAGCCGGCAGGGACGGCGATGAAGTCGGGCAGCACCGCCCAGCCGGCGCCTTGTCGGACTGCCTCGGCCTGGGCGGCAAAGGATGTAAGGCGCAGTGATGGGCGAACCCCAGGACAATGGCTCGCGAGCCAATTGGCCATGGCCAGATAGGTCAGGTCCTCGGTCCAGCCTATGACCTGGTGCCGATGCAGATCCTCCGGCACATCCGGGTAGCCGTTTCGCCGGACATAGTCCTCCGAAGCATAGAGCCCGAAACGGATCACGGCCAGCCGCCCCTACGAGCAGGGCATCGCCGCCGGAGGGTTCATTCAGGCAAGGACTGCTTCGGATTGATCGCGCAAAGGCGCCTGCGGAAGACAGCGGGACCGCGTCTACTTTCGCCGTCGCAGGATTACCGAGGTTCCATGCCGACGGTTCCAGACGTCCAGCGACATCACGGCGTACGCGGGTAAGGCGGGGTCGATAGGCGCCCCCTGCCCGCACGCTGGTGAACCAGCAGCGAGCCCAGCCCCGAGATCGCGATCAGCACCAGCCCCGCCAGTGATACGAGATCGGGCCAATCGCCGAAGACGACAATCCCGAGTGCCGTGGCCGAAATCAGCTGGCTGTAGACCAGGGGCGCGATCAGACTGGCCTCGGCCTTCCTGCTGGCCATCACCAGCAGGAAGTTGCCCAGGGCCGAGCCGACGGCGCTGACCAGAAGAAGCGCAAGCAGGAGCATGTCCGGCACGGGAAAATCGGATTGCAGGCCGAAGGGCGTCAGGACCACGGCTCCGATCAGCAGTTGCGAGATCAGCAGGAAGCGCGGCCGGAAGGCTCCCGCCAGGGTGCGGGTCATGACCAGATAGGCGCCGTAGAATGTTCCCGCCGCCAGGGCGAAAGCCATGCCGGCGGAGCTGCCGAAACCGGGTTTCACCACAAGCATCACGCCGGCGAAGCCAAGTCCCAGCAGGAGACTTCTCTGCGCCGATGGCCGCTCGCCCAGAAACAGGATCGCCAGGACATAGGACACGACCGGGCCGACGAAGAAGGCTCCGAAGACATTGGCGATCGGTTCCGTCTTCAGGGCCGTCAGGATGCAGCAGATCCCGCAAACGATGAATCCCGCCCTCAGCAGAACGCGCCAGTCCAGCAAGGCCGGCAGTTCCTGCCGGGTCAATCCGCTGAACGGAAGCAGCATCAGCGCGGCCAGGAGGAACCGCGACCATGCCACGATAAAGGGATCCACCCCGCCGCCGGTCAGCAGTTTGCCCGCCGTATCTCCGATGACCACGCAGGTCACCGCGATGAAGACTGTCGCGATCAGTCGTAGCAAATCCGGCGTATTGGTCATGATCGTTCTCGGGAAGCGGAATTGAGGCGGGCATCTGGTTCGGGGCAGACCTTGCGACGTTGCGCGAAGGATTGGAAGGCCACCGTCCCGACAGTCCCGACAGCTACTTCCGCCGTCGCCGCCGCAGCAGGCGGCGATAACCGCCCCCGATCATGGCGCGGGCATCCCTGACGAAGCCCATGACCGCGTCACGCAGCGCGGAAGTCTTCCAGGCCTCTGCGCGGACCCGGTCTGCGCCGTAGATCGCGCCGGCGATCTCGCGATAGCTCGCCCCGCTCAAAGGTCGGTGCGAACACTCGCATTGACCGGGCGGTCGCCTCGGTCGAGCCGTACTCCACTTGGAATGAAGGGGCCGTTCATCAGCGTCAGCGTTCACTTGTTACGCTCGCTCGCGCTGTCTGGGGCCTTCCGGAGCAGGCTGCTTCAATCGGTTGATAGCCGCAGCGCGGCGATTTTGATAGCGTAGCCGAGCTCACTTGCGGAGATTAGAAATGTCAATCTCCGCAGGTGATGCGGAGATTGGCTACATGGCGTGCCTTGCCTACGTGTTCATCCTTGTTTATCTTGAAGACAAGCAGATGGAGGCCACCATGTCCCAGACCACGACCATGACAGTCCGCATCAGCGGCGCACTGAGCGAGTTCGTGGCGTCGAACGTCGGAGAGAACGGGGCCTACGAGAACATCAGCGAATACGTCCGCGACCTGATCCGACGCGACAAGGAGCGGGCAGAGCGGGAGGCGTTTGATCGCCTGAAGGCTGAGCTGACACGCGCCTTCGCTGCTCCGGAGGAGAGCTATCGCCCGTTGACGGCGGCCGAGGTCATCGCCCGGAACCGGGGCTGACCACGTGGCCATTCGCGTCCAGGAGGCCGCATCGCTGCGGCTTGACGAGATCTACAGATACACGCGCGACCGGTGGGGCGCCGAGCAGGCGGATCGGTACATCACCGACCTCTTCGCGGCGTTCGACCAGATCGAACGCCATGGCGTTGTTTCACGCCCCATCCCGGCCGAGTTTGGGGTCGAAGGCTTCTACTTCCGGCACGCGCATCATTTCGTGTACTGGCGGCGTCTGTCGAACGGGGACGTCGGCATCGTGACGATCCTGCACGAGCGAATGCACCAGATGGACAGGTTTCGGGATGATGTTCCGAAGTGACGGATGGCTCCGGCGACGATTATCCGCCCCGTCGAAGGGGGCTCGCAAAACGTTGACCAGGTGTTGACAAGAAATCCAAACGACTAAAGCCGAGCGTTATGCTCGGCTTTGAAGTCTTTGATCTTACGTGTATTTTTTGTTGCGGGGGCGCGCAACCGCCGCAACCTACCTGAGCTTCGATGCGCTGTGTGATTTAGTCGTAGTGAATCCGGCTGTTGTTTCTCACCCAGCACTGAGCCGGCTCAGTGCTGGGTGAGAACCCGCTCGAACTCTTCTGTATTCTCGCTTGGCATCGGCGCCGCTTCAGGTTCACCTGCAAACCACTGGATCAAACAGCTAACAGGATCGAATCCGAACCGTGTCGGCGGCCGCCATCACCGGCATGCAGAATGCAGCCCGAAATGGCTGGCGGCCATGGCCGAGGCGCTCGACGACGAGTTCAGCGGCTTACCCGGTGGACAGCGCTGATCGCGCCATTCCCGGAAAGCTCGCCCCCTTCGTGGACCGTCACCGTGCCGGACACCTGCCCGTCCACGCTCAACTTCCCGTGGACCGAGACATCGCCGGCAAGCTGGCCGGTGACGTGCATTTCGGCGCCGCTGGCCACTTCCGTCAGGCCGGAATAATCATTGTCGCCCGCAATGGTCAGTTTACCTCCGGCAAGCACCAGCCCGCCGCCGAGATTTTTGCCATTGTCATCATAGTCGGTAATCGAACCGCCTATCGTCCCTGTTGCTGCCGTCACGACCAGGCGCCTGGAGCCAAGAACAATGTCACCACCACCCGAAATATCGCGAATAACGGCGTCACCGAAGGATTTATCCACACCCCATTGCGTCATGTAAGCGCCCTTCTGGTCGATAAATAAATTTCCTTCGTTGAAAACATGCGCAGATTTCTCGATACTGCCAAGCCCGGCCAGATGCAGATAACCATCTTTGGCAATGCGTGTTGCTCCGGTATAGGTGTTGATGGCGGTCATGCGCACATTCGAATCTTTTTCGATCGTGAAATCACCCTGCCCGGACAGATTGCCGGCCAGGCCAACCCATCCAACGCTGCCGACATCCCCGTTGACAACACCGAGATGTGGAATATTCACACCGGCGTCAGTTGAAAAATCGCTGGCAGTGACGAAATAAGGCGTAAAGGCGGTTATGCGGTTTTCCAGATCGAACATCATCGAGTTCGACTGAAAAAAAGGCAACCCGATGGTCAGAGAATTCCCGCTGCCCTCATCGGACAACCGGCTGATATCAACATCGTCATATTCCAGATCGTTCAGCTTATCGTCAAAGCCATAGAACTTGATATCAACGGTATCATCGCCATATTTTTCAAGTCGATAACCTTTAGACCGGAATTTCGCCAGCATCCCATCGGAATCAACATAAATGAATTCAGGTGTTCCTGTATCAAAGAGAATGGGCCCACGGAAGTCAATGGCCCGCTTCTTTTTCCCAACCGGAACAGATATTGTATAGCGGTAGTTCCCGTCATGCACATTCGAAGCGTTTGCGCCGGAACCGGGGAACTGCCGCATGGAAAATTCATAGTCCAGCTTTCCCCACGGCATCAGCGCCGTGAATTGCGCACGTATCTGCGGGGTGAGATGCAGGGAAAGACAGGGCGCACAACCCGGCGTCTTACTATCCCCCATATTCGCATTGGCGGCTATGACATAGCCAGTTTTTGTCTGACTGGCGGGGGCCGAAATATAGGTTTTGTCGTCTGTAAAATTTCCCGCGCCGAATGTGCCGTAAAATGGTGGGTGATCGCTTGGCTGATCATGTATTATGCGGTCACGCACCTCCATATCGGCGTAATACGCGACCCCGTCACTGTACCCGATCGGCGTGGCCGATACCTTGTGATTTTTGTAACCGTCGCTACCCTGACTGTAGACCCAGTCGATGATACGCCCGGCAACATGTTTGCCGGGTATGACCGCCACGGGTTTATCCGGCGCGTCCGGATCATAGTAGGCAATGCTTCCGAACTGGATTTCCTGCATCCAATAGCCATAAGAGCCGTCACCATAGGCATACAGATCGGGCTTGTGCCCCGCCAGCGGCTGCACATCGGACATGGCCTCGTCAAACTGCCCGACAAACAAATCAGAGCCGGTATCAAACTGATAAAGCCGCGGATGCGCGTCATTAACTCCGACCATTATGCCAAGTGAATTGAAATCCGTTGCGTCGTCATCCGACGGCACATGCTTCAGCGGAATCCCGATGGGCTGAACCGGATCAGCGCCGGCTGAAAAGGAAAAGGTCATCAGAGCCAGACCGGATACGGCGCAGACCAGAACCGACCGGCCCCGAAGAATTACGCAGCCTTCAGTCCGGGTGCTCCGTATAAGCGCCCCTAGTGCCATTCCCACACCGTTCCATTGTTGCGTGAAATATGCCCCGGGCATGCCGTCTCCTTTAATCGCTTGATGTATTCACCCCGCACCGCGACGACTGCCGCGATACGCCGCCACTCATGGCGACGGCGTATACGCAGGTTTCGTCAATAGCCGAGCGGCGCGTAGCTGCAATCCGGATGCCGCGCACCATCCGAACAGAGCGGCCAGTTATTGGGATCATCGGGATCGTCCACCAGAAGGCCGACACCATGACCGCCGGTATATCCATCAGACCCGGAATCGTCGCAGGCCGCCAAAGGGCCAATTGCAAGCAGCAGAACAAGAAGCCAGTTGCGCATAATATTATTGTCTCCTGTTATTACTATTGAAGGAACTGTCGGTTGCCTCGGTGCATGTTCCGCCCCGTTTCATCTCTGCCTGCCGGAGTCATGGCTTGACCTCGGTTTCCGGGTTTTCCGTGATCAGGCCGCAACGCAGATACACCGGCCCGGACCTCAAGCTGGAAACGGCACCGTCGATGAAATCGCAGGCCAGAATATTGTCATCATGGCTTTTGCGCGAGGAAAAGAGATTGACGTTCACCATCGGCCCGCCACTGATCAGCCGCAGTCGATCGGCGCTGACCGTTTTACCGGTCACATGAACCGTCCGCGCACCGTCTGGAAGATTGATATCCTCGGCTCCCAGATCTACCATCCCCATTGCGTTGGTGTGTTTCTCATCACCGGGATGGGGTTCGCCATAATAAGTGGCCGACAACGAGATCCCCTCATGGGTGGACTTGAGCGCGGCTTCGGCTTTGGACGACAGGCTGATGGCGACATCAAATCCCAGCGCGTGTTTTTCCGTCGCAAAAACCGGCAGGGCGGACAGACCGGCCAGCAAAGCGGCCAGAGGGAGGGGGTACAGCCCCCCTCTGATAGTTATGTAACCAGATGCCATTGCTTTCTCCTTGGTATTCAGACACGGCGTCAGAACTGCATGCCGAGAGTGGCGCCCAGCCGATGCTCGCGCGCATCCGTGGCAAGCTGGCCCTGATAGTCCAGCCTCAGATTGGTATTGCGGCCAAGTTCCATATCGACCCCCATATCCAGCACCTCCGCATTGCGGGCAATCGGCGCCGCCGCCACGTTGAAGCCCGTGCCCCCTGCAAAGGCCATCGCCAGCTCCGGGCGCGCGTCGCCAAAGGCGTGACGCCAGCCGATGCCGCTACTGACGGTCAGTTTGTGGGTCGCCGCCTCGATGGTCGTGGCCGCGCGCACCCCGATTGTGGCGAAGGTCGTGTCCATCTTGCCTTCCGCACCGGCAAGCGCCGTTTCACCGCCGTTTTCGGCGAAACTGTCGGTGCGCATCCAGACATGGGCAAGCCCGGCATAGGGTTCCAGCGCCATCGTGCCATGGTCGAGCCGGTGGCCGACCTCGGCAAAGGCCTGCCAGACATGCCCGTTATATTTGGACGACAGCCTTTCGTTGATCGTGCCAAGGCTGGTGCTGCGGTTCGCCTTCAGCCGAAGCGTCGAATAGACAAGCCCGCTGCGCAGCGCGGTCTGCCCCCATTGCGTGCCGGCATAGACCCCGAGGTGGATACCCCGGCCCGAACCCGACGAGGCACGGCCGTCCAACCCATAGGAGCTGTCGCTCATCGCCAGAACGCCACCCAGACGCCAGTTTTGAACCGGCGCGTCATAGCCCAAAACCACACCGTTGGTCCGGCTGTCACGACGTGCCGCATTGCCGTCGCCATCGGCCTCACCCCGGCCGCCGAAGGCGTGGCCCCAATAGACCGGGCCGTCGGTGGTCGCCTCGGCAGAGACAGGCCCATATGCGGTCAGGGCCTGCACGCCCCCTTTGTATGCGCCAACCGTGCCAAAGGCGGCCCGCAAGCGCCCGTTCACCGCATCGCGCAGGAAGTGGCTTTCCTCGGCCACTGCCCCCAGCATCGCGGTATGGATTTCACCCGAGAGCGAATCAAAGGCCGCAGGCAGATCCGAAGCCTCGGCAGCGGTCATATAGGCAACCTCGTCATGCAACTCATTGCCGCTGCCAAGCGCCTCCAGCTCGTTGGCGACGGCAATCTGGTTGGCGCTGTGCGCAACCTCGGCAAAGACGATATCGGACCGTTCAACCCCCAGCGCGACGCCGGAAGAAGTCTTGTCCAGCGCGAAGGACAGGAAAGGCGCATCGGTGACCAGATCGCCGGTCAGGCTGCCATAGTTGCCGACAAGGCCACCCGCAGCGGTAACCAGCGCATATTCGCGCCCCACCGCCAGCCGACCGGTCGTAACGCGGTCCAGCGTGATGCTTGCCCCGTCTTCGATCACGGCCCGCCCCCCGACAGCGATAGCGGGCTGGATGCCGTTCTCGACCGGCGCGAAGACAAGCGTAGAGCCGGCCTTCTGGGTAAATTCGCTTCCGACCGTCAGGGGCGTCTTGCCATTGGTGGCCACCGTGCCGCCGCCCAGGACCGTCAGCGCGCTATAGCTGCCGGAACCGCCGGTCATACCGCCATCCTGCACGATGGTATCACCCGCGACATCGCCATCGTTGACGAAGCCACCGGAAACCAGCACGTCGCTTGCAAGGCTTCCTGTCGAGGTCAGGACCAGCCCAGCACCGGCGTCGACCTTGGTCGCGCCGAAATAGACATTCGCACCCGACAGCGTCTGCACACCGCCCTGAACCGTCAGGCCGCCTTTAAGGTGCCTCCCCTCGCTGTCGACAGAACTGATAGTCCCGCTGAACGTGTCCTGTGCCGCAGTCAGCACTAGATCGCTATCATAGATAAAGACCGAACCCGACCCGGCCAGATTGCGGATCTTCGCATCATTATAGGCATCCGACACCCCCCAGAACGCGATTTCGTTGCCCTTGTTTTCAAGATCAAGCGCGCCATCCACGATCACCCGCGACGAGTTTTCGATACTGCCCATGCCGACCAGTTCAATCGTGCCGCGGTCCCGCATGCACTGCAAATGATCGATAGCACCGTGGTCCGCGCCCATCATCAGGCAGCGGGCGCTAAAGGGGGACTCCGCGACAGGGTTTTGGCCGTTCGCGTGGTGGCTTCACGACCAAGATCCACCTCCTCGTCAACGCAGCAGGGCTGCCTATGAGGACGGAGATCACCGCGGGGCAAACCTCCGACTATCTCGGCTTCGATCTGGTCATGGCCGACAATCTGCCGACACCAAGTGTTCTGCTGGCCGACCGAGGCTATGATGCTGACAGCATTCGGAAATCCATGGGAAAACGCGATGTCTTGCCCGTCATCCCCATGCGCAAATCACGAAAAAAACGCATTGCCGTCGACCGGTCCTTGTATCGTCTTCGAAACCTTGTCGAACGGTGCTTCAACAAGCTTAAGAACGCCCGCCGCGTTGCCACCCGTTACGACAAGACTGCGGAGAGCTTCCTGGGCTTCATCGATATCACGCCGATACGCCTTTGGGTCCGCCATTTGTCAACATGACCTAAAACTCAGATGTTCCGCAGCAGCAATTGCATAACGCAAGGCGCGAAGATCGAAAGGTAGTCCGGGACCGGGCCACTTCTGCGAACCAGCCCCGGAGGATATCTCATCATCGATTTCCGAAACCATACTCGGCCCACACTATCATCACGTATCCCTTGATAGTAATATAATTATTTTGGCCGCATCTCTTGAAATTAAATTCATGACAAACAATTCATGCGTCATGCCGCACACTCAGCGCCACACCCTTGAGTTTTTTACCAAAAATTCACATTAAAATAACCGACAGACTTACACTTGATTTGAAATTTCACGCTCGATTGAAACTCCAATTCCGAGAACATCCCGATCCGAACCAACCGGCCCGTCAATTTCAATTCCAACCGGCAAACCACTCTGCGTCCATCCAACAGGAATACTCAATCCCGGCAATCCAGCGTTAGCACCCGGATCAGTATTTCGAACAAGCGTATCAAAAATCTCCCGATCTTCACCGTTTACCTTTACTTTTCCGAACGCGCTTTCGATGTCGATATATGTTGCTGGAATTGGAACCGTTGGAAAAATCAAAGCCGCGAGGCCATTTTTTTGAAACGCTCCATCATAAATCCGGCACAGCTCAGGACGATAATTTTGAATTGCATCACGATAATTTTTGTCAGAGCTTTCCGAGGTTACAACCTCAAAAGCGGCTCGCACATCAGGGTTCACAATCTGACGAAAAATATCCATGATAGAGATGTCTGATCGGCCATTTGCAGCGAGCCAAACGGGAATATCTTCGCGCGGCTCATGCAGCACAACCGGCGCGGATACCTGCCGCCATACATCACGGAGCCTAGGCAGGCTAACAGAAACCAGCTCAGCCCCCGCCTTCGCGAGCTTGCCACATAGCTCACGGCAGACACGTTCAACATCAGGATCAAGGTCGATCCAGAAACAATCGGGGACGCCCAAGCGCACGCCTTTGAGCGATTTGGCAGTGACCGGATCAGTTCCAGTTATTACAGCGTCCAGAAGCGCCAAATCTTCGACAGACACCGCCATCGGGCCGGGCGTATCGTTGGTGTGACTGATTGGCAGAACCCCCTGCGAGGAATATCTGCGTTCAGTGCCTCCCGCGCCGACCGATGGCCGAAGGCCCGCGATACCGCAAAGCGCGGCAGGTATGCGAACAGAACCAGAGGTATCTGTTCCAAGCCCGGCAGAGACAATACCCGCCGCAATAGCGGCAGCTGTACCACCCGAGGAACCCCCGCTAATCCGGGCCGGATCATGCGGATTTCGGACCGCCGGTATAGGGGTAAAGTTGGTATTCGTGACTCCGAAAGCCAGTTCGTGCAGATTGGTTTTACCTAGCAGAACTGCCTGAGACTGAAGCAGCTTCTGCAAAACCGGCGCCGTCGCCTTTGCACGCAGCTGGGCCAATGCGGGTGTGGCACCGCTAGTGACCCATCCTTCGACATCGATGTTATCCTTCACACCGATCGGAAGTCCCGCCAGTATTGGCATCTTCGCCCCCTCTGTTCTCGCCCTATCGACGGCTCGGGCTTGTTGCAGCGCCAGGTCAGGCTCAACGGTCAAAAAGGCATTGAGATGACCTAAATCTCCGGCCCGCCGGATCGCGCGGGTCATCATGGCCTCTGCAGTCGTCTCACCGCTGCGCAGCTGGCGGAGCTGCTCTGTCATGGTCACGGGCTTCAGCGCTGACATGATTTCTCTCCTTCGGTCCCAGATGACTTTGCAAGACGTGTCGAGATGTCGTGGAACAGGCCGGTCAGGCCCCTGGGCATCAACACGACACAGGCAACGAGGATCAGCCCCATGCCGATATCGCGGAAGTCCCCAAGTTCGCGCATAGCCTCATCCGCCAGCATCAGCACGGCCGCGCCAATCACCGGCCCCCAGACCGTGCCTATTCCGCCCACGATGATCATCGATAGCAAAAAGAGCAGGTGCTGGAAGGAAAACACCACCGGGCCGACCACGCCCGTATTGACCGCATAGAAGGCACCGGCAAGGCCGGTAAAGAAGGCCGAGAGACCGAAGATCCAGAGTTGATAGCGGAAGCGGTCAACGCCCCGGGCAGCGGCATAGACCGGGTTGTCGCGCAAGGCCCGGAAGGCGAGCCCCATAGGACTGTGGATGATCATGATCGAGAAGAGGATCGCGGCGCTCAGCAACAAAAGCCCAACATAGTAGTTGCCGACATAGAAGCCCGCGCCCAGCCAGTCGCGAAACCCCAGATCGCCAAAGCGGGAAAAGCCGCGCACCCCGCCCATCAGCGGCATACAGCCCGCCGGCGGATTGGTAAAACAATCGGTATCATTCACGATCAGCACATAGAGGACCTGCGAAACGCAGATCGTCAGCAGCGCGACATAGGGGCCGTAGAGCCTCAGGCAGGCGATGCCGAGGATGATACTCGCGACCACTGCCACAACCGCGCCTGCAGGCATTGCCAGCAGCATAGATGTACCGAGGTAATAGCCAAGCATCGCGGTCACATAGGCGCCGATGGCAAAGATCGCGACCTGGGCCAGCGAGAAGATCCCGCCGATCCCGAAGACCAGATTCCACTGCACCACCACCGTGGCCCAAATAAAGAAAAAGGTGGTCTGGGTTATCGAGTAACGCATCCCAGAAATCATAGGCCAGAAAAGCGCAACACAGGCGAAGAGGCCGTAAAGAAGAAGATCACGACGCATGGCAGTCATAGACGAACCCCCTGTTGGCGCCCGAACACGCCCTGAGGCTTCCAGATCAGCACCACGATGACGAGAAGAAGCAAAAGCGCAAAGCTGAAGCGAACCCCGATTGTATATTGCACCACTGCCTCGAAGAGACCGATGAACAGGGCAGCGATCACACTGCCAGGCACCCTGCCAAGCCCGGCGACCACGCAGATGATGAAGGCTTTCAGCATCGGATCACCCCCCATATTCGGCAGGAGGCTGGACAGCGATGACACGGTGATTCCGGAAATCGCGGCAAGCCCGCCGGAAATTCCCAGCACCAGCGCATAGACCACACCAATCCGCACCCCCATCAGCCGCGCGGCATCACGGTTCTGCGCTGTGGCGCGGATCGCCCTGCCGATCCGGCTCTTTTGCAAAAGCAGCGCCAGCGCGGCCATCAGCAGCATCGACAGCACAAGGATCAGCAGATTTTGGATCGGCAGATGCACCCCTGCGAGGGAGAACCCGCCCTGCACCGCTAACGGTTGCGGCTTTGGCTGCGGCCCGAAGGCCATCAGGATTACGCTCTCCAGCATGGCGCCAAACCCGATGGTCGCGATGAAGATGCGGGTCTCGAACCCCTCGGACTGCAGCATGGGCTTTGCGATCAGCAGATAGATCAGCACCCCCACCGCCGCACAGACCAGCACCGCCGCGAGCATTCCGGCAACCGGCGGCAGGCCGAAACCGGTCACCATGAACCAGGCCATATAGCCGCCCAGAGCCATAAGCGCGCCATGGCTCATATTCAGCATATTCATCGCGCCGAAGACCAGCGCCAGCCCAACCGTGGAAATCGCATAGACCGCGCCCAGCGTCAGGCCCGAGGCGAGAATCTGTAAAAGAACATCCATCGCTCATACCCCCAGATAGGTTTCAAGAAGCTCGGATCGGCCCGAAAGCTCAGCGCCGGTGCCGCTCCAGGCGAGAGTGCCATGGTCCAGCAGATGCACCTGATCGGCGATGACAGCGGCCCGCATGGCGTTTTCCTCGACGAGGAGAATGCTGCGCCCGGCGCGGCGCAGACCCGCGATGACTTCGTAAATCTGCTCAATGACGATGGGGGCCAGCCCCAGCGAGGGCTCATCCAGCATCAGCACCCGCCCCGAGGCCATCAGCCCGCGCCCGATGCCAACCATCCGCCGCTCGCCGCCCGACAAAGTGCGCGCAATCTGGCTCTGACGGTCGCGCAATTTCGGAAGGAGGGTGAAGACCTCCTCCAGCACGGATTTTTCCTGCCTGGCGGCCGCAGGTAGAAAGGCGCCCATGCGCAGGTTTTCCAGAACCGTCATATCGGGAAAGAGCAAATCGCCCTGTGGCACATGGACAATCCCGCGCGCGACGATGGTTTCGGCGCCCAGCCCGGAAATCCGTTCCGCCCCGAGGCGGATTTCACCGGACTTCGGCCGGATCAGCCCGGAAATCGCTCTTAAGAGCGTGGTCTTGCCATGGCCATTGGGCCCGATAAGGGCGGTCAGCCGGCCCGCCTCTGCCCGCAAGCTCAGATCCTGGAGGACAGACTGATGGCCATAGCCGGCGGTCAGATGCGAGATCACAAGTTCATCCGGCATGGCGCGCCTCCGTCCGGTCTGCGGCGAGGCGCGCGACATCCTTGCCGGCGCTCTGGCCAAGATAGACCTCGACCACATCCGGGTCGCGGGAAATACCCGCCGCATCGCCCTCGTAAAGCTTCCTGCCATGGTGCAGGATCATCACACGGGTGGACAGCTGCACCAGAAAGCGCATGACATGTTCGATCAGAACGACCGTCACCCCATCCGCCGCCACCTGGCCCACGACATCGGCCACCTGGTCGATCTCGCGCTGTGTCAGCCCGCCGACGGGTTCATCCAACAAGAGGAGTTTCGGTGACATCGCCAGCGCTCCGGCGATCATCAGCAGCTTGCGGTCGATCACCGGAAGCTTGGCCGCCGCGCGATCCGCGCTTGCCTCGAGGCCCACGCGGCACAGCGCATCCTGCACCTGGTCGCTGACCTCTGAGGGCACCCGAAAGCCGGGGATCCGGCGCGGGGCCCTGCCGTAATAGGCCGCGACCAGCACGTTCTCGCGCACGCTCAGACTGTCGAAACCGGTATTTAGCTGAAACACCCGGGCCAGTCCGGCATGGCAGCGCCCGACAGGCGACAGCCCGGTGATATCGCGGCCCTCAAGCGCAATCGTGCCGGATGTGACAGCGGTCTGCCCGGAGATCATCTCGAAAAGCGTGGTTTTTCCTGCCCCATTCGGCCCCCCGATGCCAAGGACCTCACCGGCGGCAAGGTCGAAGCTCAACTCGCTGACAGCAGCCAGCGAGCCAAACTTCTTCGTGACATTCCGGCAGGACAGGAGAGGTGTTTCCCTGACCTGAAACATTCTCACCCCCTGATCCAGGGCGGCGTGATGAAACCGGCCTTTGCATAGGGCCAAGGGGCGATCAGGACCGGCTCTGCAGTATGGTCCTGGATCTGCAGGAACTGATGTGGCATCCCAAGCGAAGGATCATCCGTGCCGCCCGGATAAGAGGCCGCAGCCTGCTCGCCGGGCATGAAACGTGTCGTGCCGTTCGGGCCACGGTGAATCATCGCCCGGATGCGTTCGGCCACTTTGCGGTTCTGCTCCTCCTCCCCCGGGGCACCGGAGCCACCGGCGAGTGCCGCCGCAGCCGCCCAGATCCAAGCCGCATTATAGGACTGGACCCCGGAATTATGCCCCGCGTCATCGCCAAAACGCGCCTTGTAGCGGGCTTCGAAATCAAGGCCGATCTCGTCCTGCAGCGCGCCGATCACGGTCGAGAAGACTACCCCTGCGGCGGCCGGTCCGGCGATGTCGCGGAAGGATTTCACCGAGGGGCCATATTGCATATAGATCAGGCTCGGCGTCGGATTGGTCATGAACTGAACCATGAACTGCGCCAAATCAGCCGGGAAATAGTGCGTGACCACGATCACGCCGGGCGGGTCCTGGCGCAGCTTGGACAGCGTTGGCCCCCATTCCGAAATCGGCACATTTACAGTCTCATAGAGGCTGACCTCCCAGCCAAGCTCCGCCGCGCCCTCTCGCACCACATTGGCAATGTTCGAGGAATAGGTCCCCGCTGAAAGAATGATCGCCAGTTTGCGGTTGGCGGGCGCGAATGTTCCGCCATCGGTCAGGGAGGATAGAAACTTCAGCAGGCCCGAGCCATACCATGTTTCCGACGGATCGGTCTGGAAGGAACCGAAATAGCGCTCCGGGTCAGAGCCGATCAGCACCCCATGCCCACTGGAGGTGTCATTGTGCATATAGATGATGCCGGCATCCGCAATAGCGTCCTGCACTGCAGACCCCGATCCGGTATTATAGCCGTTGATCACGGCATGAACGCCGTAGCGGTCGATCAGGCGCTGCACGGCCTGCACATTGGTTGCGTCGCCCATCTGTTTCGTGTCTTCGAAATGCGGCTCCAGCGGGCGGCCAAGAATGCCGCCAAGCGCGTTGATCTCGTCGCAGGCCATGATCAGCCCGTTGCGGAATTCCACGCCGTCAGCGGCGGCGAAATCGGTCAGCGGCGCAGCCTGACCAATGGGGACCGGCTCGCCCGAGGCCTCTGCCCGGGCGGCATTCGCGCCCGACAAGACTGCGGCAGCCCCGGCCAGCCAGGCCGACCCTTTAAGCATGCCTCTCCGATGGATGCGATGACCCATGTTGTAACTCCCTGTTGTGTTTGGTTTTTGTTTAGATCTTGTGCCTAGGCATCGCCCAGGGGTTTGCGGCTTCAAGCTGCGCTGCGAGGTTGAAGATGAGCGCTTCGTCATTCAGCTTCGCCGTCAACTGGATGCCTATGGGAAGCCCCTCATTCGACACGGTCATCGGCAAGCTGGCAGAAGGCAGGCCGGTGACATTGGCGGGCGCAGTGAACATGAAGGAGTCGAGCACCCGGTTCCAGGCCGTTTCCCCGCCCAGGACACCCGCATCAAAATAGCCAAGCCGGGGCGGCGTGAAGGGCAGGACCGGCGAAAGCCAGATATCCTGTGTGGCAAAGAACTGCCCCATGGCCCGCGCCATTCCCTGAAAGATCACAAGATCCCGGATGTAATCTACCGCCCGGCGCGAGATCCCAAGAGCGAAGAGATGCTGGTTAAAGGGCTCAAGCTCGCGCAACAGAACTTCGGGGTCCGCGTCCCGGGCCTCCGCAATCGCGCTGAGGCCCCGGGTCACGGTCATCGGCCAGAAGGTGGAGAGCGCCGCGCGGAAGGCGGCGCCGTCGAAGGGCAACGTGACCTCCTCGACCTGATGACCAAGATCACGCAAGAGCACCGCCGCCCGCAGAGCCGCAGCTTGACATTCCGGCGCGGCGCTGGTGCCGTCCGGCGCATCGAGCGTCAGGCCGATCCGCAGCCCCTTGCGCGGTCTGGCGATGGCGGCAAGGAAGCCTTCCGGCGGCTCGGGGGCGATATAGGGGTCTCCCGGCAGGGCTCCGGCGGTGGCGTCGAGCACCGCCGCACTGTCCCGCACGGATCGCGAAACCACATGTTCCGCCGTGATGCCACCGATGGCCTCGCCAACATCCGGCCCGAGCGTGACCCGGGCCCGCGAAGGCTTCAGCCCGAAGAGACCGCAGCATGAGGCCGGGATGCGGATGGATCCGGCGCCATCATTGGCATGGGCCACCGCGACATATCCCGCCGCGACCGCCGCCGCCGAGCCACCCGAAGACCCGCCCGGCGTATGACCGGTATTCCAGGGGTTACGCGTGGGGCCGCGCCAGACCGGCTCGGTCGTGCCCATGGTGACCATTTCCGGCACATTGGTCTTGCCGAGCGTCACAAACCCCGCCTGGCGATAGCGAGCCATCAGTGCGCTGTCATGGTCGATCAAGTTGTGCTCCAGCAGCTTTGCGCTGCCGGTGGTCGGGGTTCCCGCCATATGGCAGTAAAAGTCCTTCACCAGAAAGGGCACGCCGCGAAACGGCCCCGGCGGCAGATCGGCTGATGCCATATCGAGCGCCTGATCGAAAAAGCGCTGCGTCACCGCATTGAGCACGGGCTCCCCGGCCTCGATCCTCGCAATCGCGGCGCGGGCCAGCTCTGCCGCGCTGACATCGCCCTTCGCGACGGCCGCAGCCTGCGCTGTCGCATCGAGATCAAGAATGTCACTGATCATGCCGGTCCTCCACCTGGCTCGCGGCGGTTTCAAGGGCCAGAGCATCCAGCGCCTGTCGCAGGCGGTTGAAAAGTAGCTCCAGTTCGGCTGTCGTGACGATCAGCGGCGGGCAAATGGCTATGGCGTCGCCCAGATTGCGAACAATCAGACCTTGATCCAGTGCCAGCGTGACCAGACGCGCGCCGATACCGGCTTCTGACGCGAAGGGTCGGCGCGTGGCGCGATCCGCAACCAGTTCCACTGCACCGATCAGGCCGACAGCGCGGGCCTCGCCCACAAGCGGATGCCCAGCCAGCGCGTTGATATGGTCAAGAAAGGCCGGTGCCCGCGCCCGAACCTGTGCCAGCAGATCCATTTCCTCGTAGATCTTCAGCGTCTCAAGCGCGACCGCGCTGGTGACGGGATGCCCGGCATAGGTGAAGCCGTGGCCAAGCACGCCCAGACGGCTGGCTTCGGCGCTGACCACATCGTGGATCTCCGCGGTCAGCAAGGTTGCCCCGATCGGCTGATATCCCGAAGACAGCGCCTTGGCGACGCTCATCATATCGGGCCGAAAGCCGAAGGTCTGGCAGCCGAACCATTCACCGGTGCGTCCGAAGCCACAGATCACCTCATCGCTGAGCAGCAAGATACCTTTCTCGCGCAGCAGCTCCGCCAGTTTCGGGAAATAGCCGGAAGGGGGGATTATGACGCCGCCCGCCCCCATGACCGGTTCTGCGATCATGGCCGCAATGCTGCCAGCCCCCTCGGCGGCGATGAGAGCCGCGACTTCGGCCACCAGTCGGTCGACGAAGGCCTCCTCGCTCTCGCCCGCTTCTGCGCAGGTGTAGAAATGGGGCGCCTCGGCAAAAATCACGCCCGGATCCGGCCAGGCAAAGGCACCACGCATCGAGGGCAGCCCGCTGAGCGTCGCCCCGAGAACGGTGCTGCCATGATAGGCGCGGCGGCGGCTGATGATCTTGCGCCTTTCTGGCGCACCGCGCCCGCTATGGTAGAGCCAGGCCAGCTTGATCATCGTATCGACCGCTTCCGAGCCGGAATTGGCGAACAACGCCTTGCCATCCGGCATCGGAGACAACGCCAGAAGCCGCTCCGCCAGTTCGATCACCGCCGGATTCGAGCGCCGGTTAAAAGTGTGGTAAGTACCAAGGCGGCTGATCTGATCAGCCGCCGCGCGGGCCAGACGCGGCTCATTGAAGCCAAGGGAAGCACACCAGAGGCTGGACATCCCCTCCAGATAGCTGCGCCCGCTGCTGTCAGTGACAAAAACGCCATCGCCACTTTCGAGGATCAGCGGCCCCTGCGCCACCAGCGCGGCGGGGTCGGTCTGGGGATGCAGCAGGCAGTTCAGATCGGTATGGGCCAGAGAATTGCGCATCATTCCGCCCCGGTCCGGGCCGCAATACATTCGATCTCGAGTTTCCATTCTGGCCGCCCGAGCGCCTTGACCAACACCAGAGAGGCCGCTGGAAAGGGCGCGGGGATCAGACTGTCGCGCACCGCACGGATTGCAGGGAGATCTTCAGCCTCGACAACAAAGTAGTTCATTTTGACGATGTCGCTGAAAGCAAAGCCCCGGCTTTCTAGGATAATCCTGAAATTCTCGAAGATGATGCGGGTCTGTTCTCCCGCATCACCGGGGATCGTGCCATCCGGGCGCACCCCGACCTGACCGGCCAGATGGATGGTGACGGCACTTGGCGGAATGACCACGCCATGCGCGTAATTCCCGAAAGCGGCGGCGACATCCTTACAATCAAAAAGCGTGATGGTCATGGGATCTGTCTCTCAGTTGCGCTGAACCAGCGCGGCCAGTTTCTGCTGGTAGGTTTCACGGAAGGCATGAAAGCGCTCGGTTGGTGCGGACAAGGCCAGAGCATAGGGGGCGGTGCCAGCTTCCAGCGGCATCGCCATGCAGGAAGTACCGCGGGCGAATTCCTCATTGTCATAACCGATGCCCTCGGCCCGGATACGGGTGAATTCGGCCTGGAGGGATTTGAAATCGGTCATGGTATTCTCGGTCAGCTTTGCCAGCGGCTGATGATTAAGCAGATATTCCGCCATGCGGGCCGTGGCCGCATAAGCGAGTAGCACCTTGCCCGCTGCCCGCGCATGGGCATGCAGATACTGGCCATGCGGCATCTCGGCTGCGCGGATCGCATTGGCACCAGCGGCCACCTCGATGATCACGATCTCGCCCTGCCACCAGCCGACGACATAGCAGGTCTCGCCGGTTTCCGTGGCCAAACCGCGCACCAGCGGTAGCATATAATCAGGGGCAGAAAACTGTCGGCCAAAAGCCTCGGCGAGCGCCCCGACCCGCAGGCCAAGGCGGTAATTACGCTGATCATCGCGAGCAATAAATCCTGTATCTTCAAGCGTATGTACCAGATGATAGGCCGTCTGCCGCTCAACCCCAATGGCCTCGGCAATTTCGCGCACGCTCAGCCCCTGATCGCTGCGCGCGATGGCGGTCAGGATATTGACCCCGCGCACCACGGAGTTGATCTGGAGACGTCCGCTTTTCTCTTTGCTGCCGGTCATCAGACATATTCCTCGTTCTGGGGCAGGAGATTCGACTGCAGAAGATCCTTCGCGGCGGCCATGATCTTTGCCGCATCGGGCAGCAGCGCGGCCTGAAGGACCGGCGAAGCCGGCATCCGCACATCCGGCGTCGCGACCCGGCGGAAAGAGAGCGCCCCTGGTCCCAGCCGTTCCGCCAGCCCGGCGACGATTTCCGCGCCGAAACCGCCGGTCAAATTGGCCTCATGCACCACCACGACGCGACCGCCCGTTGCGGAAACGGTGGCGCAGAGCTGACCCCAGTCCACCGGTGACAGCCAGCGCAGATCCAGAACAGAAACGTCGATGCAATTCTCGGCCAGGGCATCGGCGGCAGCCTCGACCGCGGGCATGACTGCGCCCCAGCCGAGCAGGGTCACGCTCGTCCCCGCGCGGCGCAGGGTCGCCCCTGCGGTGGCCTGACGCGCAGCATCCGGCCAGACCGTCCCTGTACGCTGATAAAGGGCACGGGATTCGATGATGACGGTCGGATCCGCGCCATGTATTGCGGCGCGCAGCATGTGATAGGCGTCATCGGCTGTCGACGGCAGCCCCACCCGCAGGCCCGGCACATGGGCCAGCATCGCCTCCAGCGATTGTGAATGCTGCGCGGTGGAGCCGGGCGTCGCGCCCTGCTGAACGCGCACGACAATCGGCGCAGTCCGGGTGCCGCGCGTCAGATAGCGGATATTCGCGGCCTGATTTATGATCTGATCCAGCGCCACCAGCAGGAAATCGGCCCACATGATTTCCACCACAGGCCGCTTGCCTTCGAGCGCCAGCCCGACCGCCGACCCCAGAATCGCGGCTTCGGCAATCGGGGTGTCAAAGACCCTCTCCGCGCCAAAATCCCTTTGCAGATAGCGGGTTGCACCGAAGATCCCCCCTGCATGGCCGACATCTTCGCCAAAAACCATCACTTCGGAGTGCTCGGTCAGCTCGCGCTTCAGGGCCTCATTCACAGCCTGGATATAGGTGATCTCGCGGCTCTCCCCCTGCTGATCCGGCGCGGACGGGGCGGCGGGGATCGGTGCCACAACATGATCTGCGGCAGAGGCGGCATCGGGCAGCGGCATGGCTTTCACAGTGTCCAGAACCGCGCTCCAGTCACGGTCGAGCCGCCCCCGCAGAATCGCCAGCTCTTCCGCGCTGCTGGCACCGAGAGCGCAGAGCCGGGCCTCCAGCAGCGCCAGCGGATCGCGGGCGCGGCTGTCTTCACGGTCGGATTTCGGCCGGTAATGCTCGATATCGCGGTTGTAATGCCCCCAGAGCCGCGGCACCCGGCATTCGATCAGCGCAGGCCCCTTGCCGCCAAGCACAGCCGCCCGCGCAAGGGCAATGCTGTCCTTGACCGCCATCGGGTCGGTGCCGTCAATCGTGGCGGATGCCATGCCATAGCCATTCGCGCGCCGGGCCAGACGGTCGAGCCCCGTGATTGAAAGCGTCGGGGTCATCTCTGACCAACCATTGTTTTCACAGACGAAGATCACGGGAAGCTTATAGGCGGCGGCGAAGACGAAAGCCTCATGCAGAGCGCCCTGGCTGGTGGCCCCGTCACCGAATGTCACAAGGCAGACGCGGTCCGCGCCCTCCATCTTTGCCGCCAGGGCGATGCCACAGGCAATCGGCCCGCCCGCACCGACTATAGAGTTTTCACCGATAAAACGCTGATTCGGCGCGGTGACCAGGGCAGAGCCACTTCGTCCACCATTCACACCTGCCTTACGGTGGCAAAGCTCAGCAAAAAATTCTTGGGCGGGAACGCCCGTTTCTAACGCCCAGCCATGACCTCTATAAGTTGCGATAACGCGATCACACGGGCCGAGTGCGGCCATTGCACCGACAGGCACCGCTTCCTGACCGGCGCACAGATGCACCGACCCCGCGATAAGAGCTTCCTTGCTGGTGCTAAGATCAAGCGCAGACTGCTCGAACTGACGGATGCGGTACATCCGCTCGTAAGAACTCACAAGAAATTCGATGTCAGTATCGGTGAGAGGTGCGGGCAACTCTATTCTCCCTGCGCCGAGCTTTCAGTTAACTTGATGCTAGATGCCCACCCCAAAATGGTCAATATATTTATATTGTTATCACTATTTTATAATTCTATGTCTTTGCTCTCTCTGCATGCTGACCTACCCCCAGAAGCTCCTTCGCTGCGACGTAGAGCTTGCGGGACATCCGAGAGGGAGCGGATGACATGAAAGCAGTTTCACCGAGACGCAGATTATCGGGATGATCAAAGAATGGGGGGGCCGGTCTGCCGAAAGCACGAGTTGAGCCTCGCCGCACTCTACAAGCCGAAGGCGAAGTTTGTCGGCATTGTTTTGCCCGACGGCAAGCCGCTAACGCGGCTCGTGGACGAGAAGGAGTAGCTCAAGAGCCTAGTGGCGGATATGGATCAAGCGACGGCAAGCCATTAATCACGGCAATGTGACACCGCCGATTTCCCGCTGTGGTTTCCGATCGATTGCTTCCGATATGCTTCCGGGCTTCAGGAAGCCCAAATGCAAAAAGCCTCCCGAGGGAGGCTTAACACGCTGATATCTTTGTGTTTTCTGGTTGCGGGGGCGGACAACCATCTTCACTTGCCACCAAGCACTCTCATCTTTCCCATGCTCCGCCAGGTTGAGCCAGAAATACTTCGAGAGATATTTCGAACAGCCGCGTAGGCAAACGCCCATATTTGCGCTCGAAACCACCAGCATGAACTGAATTTCAAGCGATCAATGTCAACAGATCACGGGGCTACGATTTCAGGTCTCCAGAGCGTGCTCCCGCCACTCCTACCTCGGCAAGGAAACTCTCCAAAAGAGCCACATCTTGCATGGACACGATCGCGGCGACATAGCCGTCGGGACGCACCAGCACCCATTCGCCGGGTGCCAGGCCATAGGCGGCGTGCAGGTGGCCGTCCTCGTCCTCAAGCTCCTGGCCGGGGCCGACCCGGTGGATGTGCAGCCCGCCTCTCGGCGCAATGATGTCGCGCTCAGCCTCGAAGCCGATCAGCGTCCAGTGAGGGCCGCTGAACAGGTCGAACAGGCGGCGGGACAGTCCAGCAGCGCCGCGTAGCGGAGCGTCGGGCGCGCGATCCCCGGCGAGCAGGATACCGGGCCGTCCGGAGGGATCGAGGGCCAGCGGCGACTCGGGGTATCCGATGTCGAGCTGGCGGGTCTCGCGGCCGCGCCGCGTCATTCCGCGTTTCATCGCGTCAAGAAGGCCGGTCGCAAGCCCCAGCATCGCTTCGGCCACCGGGCGCCGCTCCGCCTCGTAGGTGTCGAGCAGCCCATCCGGCGCGCCATGCAGCACGGCTGCCAGCTTCCACCCGAGGTTCCAGGCATCCTGCACGCTGGTGTTCAGGCCCTGACCGCCGGTCGGCGGATGGATATGGGCGGCGTCCCCCACCAGGAACGCCCGGCCGACCCGGAAGCATTCGGCGAGCCGCGCGTTCATGGCATAGGCGGAAGCCCAGGCCACGGAATGCACCCGGATATCGCTGCGGCCTGTCCGATCCAGTATCATTCCCTCCAGCGCCTTGGCAGAGAGATCGGCTTCGCCCTCCGGCGGGATGGGCGCCTGAAGTTGGAACAGGTCGGTCCCGGCAAGCGGGCAGATCGCCACCATCCGCTGCATGTCGCCATCGTTGAACTGATGCCAGGCATCGCGTCCAAGGCCGGTCAACGCGACATCGGCGACGATGGCGCGCACGCCCAGCGTCTTGCCGGGGAACTCCACCCCAAGCGTGCGCCGCACGAAGCTGCGGCCACCATCGGCGCCGACGAGATAGCGGGCGGTTAAGGTCTCCTCGCCATCCGGACCCACCAGCCGCGCGGTGACGCCCTTCTCGTCCTGCTCGAACCCGACGAGTTCGGTGCCGAACTCCACGCGGTGGCCAAGCTCGGCCAGACGCTCGCGTAGCACCCGCTCCGTCAGGAACTGGGGAACCATCAGCGCGATCTGATAGGGCTCGGCGGGCGTCGGGTCATGCCGCTCAGCCATGTCTTTCTCGATCCAGGTGCCATCCGCGCGATATTCCCGCATCGACGGGTAGATACCGCCTGCCGCCACCACACGGTCGAGGACGCCCAGATCCGCGAACACTTCCTGCGTCCGCGGCTGGATGCCCTTGCCCCGCGAGCCGGCGAAGGGCTGGTCCATCTTCTCGATGATGCGGAAGGCCACGCCACGACGGGCCAGATCGACCGCCAGGGTAAGACCCGACGCACCGGCGCCACAGATCAGCACCGCAACAGGGTTTTGCGCTTTCATCGTTCTCTCCAATGTGTATGATGCACATATTATGGAGGGTCTGCGCGTGTCAACGATAAAAGTGCATCATACACATATCAGGAAGATGTTGCCCGAGCTGCATCGGGCGCTGATGGACATCGCCAGCCTGATGAACCGCCCCGAGCGGGATGCGCAACTGCTGGAAATCGCGGGGCTTACGCTGGAGAGGGCGCTGTTTCCGCTGCTCGTCACGGTCGAGCGGCGGGGGCCGATCGGGGTGGTCGAACTGGCCGATGGTGTCGGGCGCGACTACACGACCGTAAGCCGCCAGATCGCCCGGCTGGAGGAGATCGGGCTGGTCGAACGCCGCGCCTCCCCCTCTGACAAGCGGGTGCGCGAGGCAGTCATCACGACCAAAGGCAAGGCCGCGACGGACGCGGTTGATGCCGCGCGGGAGAAGATGGTGCTTTCGCTGTTCAAGGACTGGAAACGTGACGATTTCGACGAGTTGATCCGGCTGATGAAGATGCTCGCCGACAGCATGAGCGCCGAGCCTACCCGAAGCGAGTAGGATAGGCCCGGAGCGAGCCGGATGTCAGACCACGAACACCGTGCGGTTGCGGCTGTCGTCCCGATCCCAGGCTCGAGTGCCGTCTGATAGCGGGACTGCGTGGAACGCGATTTTCAGGTTCGCGGGCGCCACCGCCTTCAGCAGCGCCTCCACCGCCGCAAGATGACGGTCGAGCGGGACGGCGCCATGACCGGCGCCCATGAGTTCGATCGCGGAAGCCCGCAGAACCGCGCTCGGAAGGGTGATGGTCGCGCCGCTGACCGAGCCGATCTGGATCACGCGGATCGGAGTGCCGGGCCGTCCGGTCTTGGCCCCAGCGATCAGCAGGCATTCCGCGCTCATCCCCCAAAGGTAGTCGACGACCACATCGACGCCTTGCGCGAACTGCTCTTTGAACCTCTCCTCGAAGGCAGCCGCATCCTCCGTAAGCGGGATCGTCACGTCCGCGCCCAAAGCGGCGACCTCGCGCAAAGCCTCGGCGTCGCGGCCGGTGGCGATGATCTTCCCCGCCCCCAGGTGCCTGGCGATCTGGACGGCAAGCCTGCCCGAGGTTCCGGTAGCGCCGTTGACGAGAACGGTCTCGCCAGGCTGAAGCCGCGCCCGCTCGGTATAGGTGACCCAGGATGACATGCCCGGGTTGGCGATGGCCGCCGCCGTCAGGTCATCGAGATCGTCCGGCAAGACAAGGCACTGCGCCACTGGCACCACCGTCTGCTCTGCCATGCTGCCAAAGGGATCGCGCGGCAGGACGAACCAGACCCGGCGCCCGTCATCAAGGCGACCAACACCGTCGATGCCAGCGACGAAGGGCAGCCCGCCCGATGCGCTGTAGTGGCTGCCTGCGGCCCGTCCCTTGACCACCTGGCTCATCGCGGCGGCGTTGACGGCAACCCGAACCTCGCCCGGCCCTACGGCCGGATCGGGGAAATCGGTATAGGCCGGCGACCGGCCGTAGTCCTGCACAACCAGAGCCTTCATGGCGGCTTCCTTTCTTGATGTGTGTATAAAGCACATATCATGGCGGGAAGCGCTGCGTCAATATAATGTGCATGATACACGTTTTCTGTTGACGCCGGAGGCATGCCACATTTATGTGCATGATACACATTGAGCGGGCGGCAGCAACCGACTTCCCGACGCTCATTCGCGACGCAGATGCGCGCCAACAGAAGGAATCGCGAGATGAACGACGCAGCAACTGCGGACGATGCCGCCCCGGAAAGACTCGATTGGCGGCTGATGCTGCCGGTCTTCCTGGTCGTCAGCCTTTATGCTGCCAGCGCCGCCTCCACCCTGCCGATCCTGCCATTCTATATCCAGGAGATGGGCGGCACACCGCTGATCCTCGGCATCGTCATGGGCACCGAGGCATTGACCCACCTGGTCGCGGCACCGCTGATCGGCCAACTCTCCGACCGGCTGGGGCGCAAGCGGATCTTGCTCGCCACGCAAGCCACAGCCTTCGTCAGCCTGCTGCTGCTGGGCCTGGCTCAGGCCGTTATCCCTGTCCTGCTGGCAAGGATGCTGTTCGGCTTCACCGGCGGAACCTTTGCCGCCGCAGCCGCCTATGCCGCCGACCACAGTTCGCCCGCCAATCGAAGACAGGCGATCGGCACCCTCCACGCTGGGGTAGGGCTGGGCGGCATCGTCGGGGCAGGCATTTCCGGCTATCTGTCCGACATCTCGCTGACCGCACCGATCTACGCCGCGATGGTGCTGTCTGCTGTCAGCTTCACCGTCACGGCACTCTGGCTGAAGCGCAGCCCGGCCGCATCGCAAACCCCCGACGCATCGCGCGAGGTCTCGTTCAGGTCAATCGTCGGCTCGCCGCTGATCCGCGTGCTGGTCGTCGTGCTGCTCTGCTATTTCTTCGCCTACGGGATGTATAGCTCGCAGCTTGCCAACTACCTCCAGGCGAGTTTCGTCACACCGGAAAATCCCTTCGGCCCGCGCGAGCTTGGCTATGTGCTGGCGGCGGACGGAGCGATCAACATCCTCGTGCAACTGTTCCTGCTGCGCTGGCTGGGACGGTTCTTCACCGTACGTCGCCTGATCATATTCATCTGTGCCATCGTCGCCACCGGCTACATGACGGTGGGTCTTGCGACAACGCTTCCGGTCCTCGTTCTCGCTATCCTCTGCGTCAGCTTCGGCGATGCGATGGCGCGCCCGACGTTCTTCTCGGCTCTGTCGGTCCATGCTCCGCAGGAACGGCAAGGGATCGTCATCGGCACCACCCAATCCCTGATCGCGCTCACCGATGTCGCCTCCCCGGTCTTCGCCGGGCTGTTGATAGGACAGGCGCTCTACGGCCTTTGGACCGGCGTGATCATCGCCCTCGTCGCACTGACCGCAGCCATCGCCTGGCGACATCTGCCGGCGGTGGACCCGGAAACGGCGGCGCGGGCCGACTGATCTCCCATGCAAGGAAACAGTCCGATGATGCCCGAGGAGCCCGCCGCGCCGGATCGGAGTCCCCTGCCCCCGATCTTGGCGGTTGTCGCGGTGGAAAGTGCTGGTCTGGGCATGATCCTGCCCCTGCTGCCGTTCTACGCAAGCGAGTTCGGAGCCACGCCCCTGACCATCGGCCTGCTGCTGGCCAGCTTTTCGCTGTGCGAGTTGCTGGCCGCGCCGATCCTCGGGAAAGCCTCCGACCTGTTCGGCCGCAAGCGGCTGCTGGTGGCCAGCCAGATCGGAACCTGTGCGAGCTTCCTCCTGCTCGCCCTGGCCCCCAATCTTGCCGTCGTGTTCGCCGCTCGAATCCTCGGCGGCCTGTCGGCAGGCAACATCTCGATCGCGACCGCCTATGTGTCGGACCGGACTGCGCCCCACAAGCGGCGACAGGCCATCGGCTTCGTCAGTGCCGCGATGGGTGTCGGCACGATGGTCGGACCGGCGCTGGCAGGTGTTCTGGCACCGATGGGACTGGCCGTGCCGTTCGGAGTCGCCGCAGTCGTTTCCCTGGCCAGCATCCTGGCAACCTGCCTCCTGCTTCCCGCCGAAGGACAGCAGCCGATCCACAAGCCAGCGCCAGCACCTTTCCTGGCGCAGATCGGCGGTCTTCTCGCCTTGCCGCAGGTGAAGCACCTTCTTGCGGCGCTCGCCCTGCTGTTCATGGCGTTCAGCCTGTTCGGATCGCAATTCGCCCTGGTGCTGCACGCCCGCTTCCAATGGCAAGGCCGGCCCTTCGGTCCGACAGAGATCGGGTTCGTGTTCGTTGCGGCCGGAGCGATCAATATTCTGGTGCAGGTCGTCGTGATGCCGCTCCTTGGCAAGGCCCTGCGCGAGAGGACGCTGGCCATGGCCTCCTTCAGCCTCCTCGCCATCGGGTTCATGATCATCGGCCTTGTCGGCACGGTCCCGGCGTTGGCGGCCGGAATAGTGATGGCCGCAACAGGCATCGCCTTGGCCCGGCCCACGCTTGTCGCCGCACTTTCACTCATCGTGCCCGCCACCTCGCAGGGTGCTGCGATGGGGATGGCCCAGTCCATGGCCGCGCTGATCAACATCGTCGCACCGATTGCCGGGGGGCTGCTGATCGAGGGCCAGCATTTCACCGGGTGGGCCATGGCCCTTGTCGGGCTGGCCTTGGCCGGTATTGCCGTCGTGGCACTATCTCCGGCGGGATCGGATTCATCAAAGAGAGCTGACCCGTGATGCCACATATGCGTATTTTGCACGTTTCAGCTTGACGTGGGCCGCATGCTCAATTATGTGCATAATACACAATAGGCGGTGATAAATAGCGAGGATCGCTGCGGATGGCCCATCCGCAGGACGGGAAAGGCTGGCCTGACGCCTGCTCCCCGGCCTGCACCCGCCCAACTCGAAAGGTTCCGACATGGCCGAAGCCATAACCATGCGCCGCTGGGCGACTCCGCTGACCATCGGCGCCTCGGTTCTGATGTTCGGAACCGGCGTCATGATGTTCTTCGACATCGTGCCCGGCTACGTCACCTTCGTCCACGAATGGCTTTCGTGGTTGTTCGTGCTGGGTGCGGGCGCCCACATCGCCGTGAACTACCGCCCCTTCCTGCGGCATCTGAAATCGGGCTGGCCAGCGGGGAATTCCTCAGCCAGCAGCGCAATGTCGTGCTGGTCGGCGGCACCGGGACCGGCAAGACCCATATCTCCGTGGCGATCGCGCGCGCTGCCATCCGCAACGGCGCTCGCGGCCGCTTCTTCAATGTTGTGGACCTCGTGAACAGGCTCGAGGCCGAGGCCCGTGCAGGGCGGGCGGGCCGCCTGGCCGAGCATCTCATGCGGCTCGACTTCGTCATCCTCGATGAGCTCGGATACTTGCCATTCGCACAGTCCGGCGGTCAGTTGCTGTTCCATCTGGTCAGCAAGCTCTACGAGCAGACCTCCGTCATCGTCACCACCAACCTGGCATTCGGGGAGTGGCCGACCGTCTTCGGAGACGCGAAGATGACCACCGCGCTGCTCGATCGTCTCACCCACCATTGCGACATCGTCGAAACCGGCAACGACAGCTGGCGCATCAAAACACGAGCTTGACCGCCCTCCAAAACGCAGGCCCGCGTCGGCTGCGCCAGCTGGAAAGCTACGCCGCCACGGGCCTGCTCACCCGCGCGCCAAAGGGGTCACTTTTGGACGCCGATAAGGGGGCACCATTCAACGCCGATTGACAGCATAGCGCCGTTCCGCCAGCGAAGCATCGTATTCTGACTGCTGCAGGTCGAGTTCGGCTACGCGCCGGCGCTCGGCCTCTCCTTCCCTGTGCATCCGCTCCGCCTCCAGTGCGGCCTCGATCGCCATCGGCTCGACCACGCGCAGTATCTCCGATGCGATCGCGGCGTCCACACGGGATCCACCGAAGCTGAGACAGCGCGGCAGGCCGAGCATGAGATTGGGCCGATCGCAGCGATAGGTCGGACGGCCGGGCGGGGCGCCGACATAGGCGACGGCCAGACCGCGGCCACAGCGCCCGCAGGTCAGCATGCCGGCAAGAAGAGCACGGCCGCCCCGCCCGGACTTCTGTCCTCCCGCACGTCCATAGGCGTTGGCTGCGAGCAGCATCTGGTTCCGCTCGTATTCCGCCCAATCGATATAGGCGGCATGATGATCACGGATCAACACGTCCCACGCCTCAGGCGGCTTGCCATGGCCGTAGGTCTTACGCGCGCGACCGTCGACCAGTTCAATGCGCTTCTCACTCTTTCCATAGACATAGGCCCCTGCGTAGAAGGGGTTCTTCAGCAGCCCGATGACGTTGCGATAGCGGATCGCTGTCCAATCGAAGGAGGTCAGGCGTTTGCCGTCCGAGGGGCGCGGAAAGAACACCCCCTCCGCCGCCAGCGACAGATGCGTCTGCCGTGCGCTGCCGAGTTGGCGGAATCGCTCGAAGACCAGCCGGATGACACTGCTGGAGCCGGAAGTCGGGATCGAGGCCGAGGCCGGCCTCGCGATGCCAGATATAGCCGATCGGCACGCTGATCCGAAGTTCGCCACGGCGCGCCTTCGCCCGGGCGGCGTCAAGCATGCGCGCCCGGATCACCCCAAGCTCGAACTCGCTGATGCTGCCCTTCATGCCGAGCAGCAGGCGGTCGTTCGGCAGGCAGGGATCGTAGATGCCATCGAGGTCGATGACACGCGCCTCGACAAGCCCGCACAGTTCGAGCAGGTGGTGCCAGTCCCTGCCGTTGCGTGCCAGCCGCGAAGCGTCAAAGCAGAGCACGGCGCCGACTTCCCCGGCGCACAAGGCGGCGACAAGCTTCTCGAGCCGGGCCGGGCCACCATGCCGCTGGCGGAGCGGCCGAGATCGTCGTCGATCACATCCACGGTCCTGAAACCACGACGACGCGCGATCTCGACCAGTTCATACTGCCGTCGCCGGCTCTCGGTGTTGAGCTCCACCTGGGCCGGGGTCGATTGGCGCACATAGACCACCGCCTTGCGCTGCAGGATGGCCGGTGGAAGAACATCACCGTCCATCATCGCCTCCCTCCAGCTCGCTCGCTCCCGCTGCTTCGGCCAGCAGAATGGCCAGGCGCGTCAATACCTGCTGGCGCTCCCGTGGGCTCATTCCGCGCAACCGCTCCGAGTCGAACTGCATCTGCAATTGCCTGGGGCGCGACGGCCCGGTGGGCAGGTCTTGCATCGGTCTGTTCCTTTCCGGCGATGATATCACCGGAAGAGCTTCGCCGAAGACCGCGCCGAGTCAGAAGGTCATCGAGATCCGACAGGGCCGCGAGCGATACGCGCGGCGTGCCGAGGTCCATTCCGGTGCAAGCCGCCGGGTCGAGCATCCACGCGGCCACGACCATGAAGATGCCAGGCAGAACCTCGATATGGACAAACTGACCGGACTTGCGTCGGTCGACACGCTCAACCCGAAACTGTCGGCCAAAAAGCGCGTGCCACCGGTAATGCACCTCAACAAATTGCCCGACATGGGCAGAATGAACGGGTGATGGCCCTCAATCGCAAGAATGCACTCTTCGCCGGTCACGACGAAGGCGGCATCGCCTGGGGCCGCATCGCCTCGCTGATCGAAACCTGCAAGATCAACGGCATCGAGCCCTTCGCCTACCTCAAGGCCACGCTCACCGCCATCGCCAGCGGTCATCCGCAAAGCCGCATCGACGACCTGCTGCCCTGGAACTTCAGGCCGGCAAGCTAAGCCGCCCGTGATCCCCTGCAAACGCTTACGTCGAGGTCACCTCCAGCAGTGTTGGCGATGCGCCGATGCTGCCGGACCTGCTTGCCCAGATCCCGGCGGAGGAGGAGATCGCCACCGTCACCGCCGACGGTGCCTATGACACCCGTGCCTGCCATGACGCCATCGCCGCCCGCGATGCTGCAGCTATCATGCCGCCGAGACAGAATGCGAGGCCATGGAAGCCGGACACAGCCGGAGCCCGGGCGCGCAACGAGATCCTGCGAGCATCGAAGCGCTTGGGCCGGGCGCTCTGGCGGAACTGGAGCGGGTATCACCGCCGCAGCAGGGTCGAAACAAAAATGAACTGCGTGAAGCTGCTCGGCCAGCGGCTGATGTCGCGAGACTTCGACCGCCAGGTGGCAGAGGTCCAGATCCGCGCGGCGGTCCTCAACCGCTTCACAGCACTCGGTATCCCGATGACCGTGGCTGCAGGATAGGTGTGCCCGGGGAAAGGGGAAGTCCGGTCATCGGCTGATTTGCGCAACAGCGCCGTCCGGTGGGGCGGGGTCTTCGCGATGATCAGTGTCGTATCGGGCTCCCTTAACCCGGCCTGCAATGCCGCGAACATATCGAGATAGGGGCTATCGAACGCCTCCTGATATTTCGTAGACCGGGGGTAGATCAGGACGGGTGCGCCGTGCTCAAAATCCATATCCAAACTGCGGAAGACGTGGTCGCCGACACGTCTCCAGTCGACAGAGCCATGCAGTTTGTAGAGTTGGAAGACACCGTCGACGAAGTCTGCGCGTGCGGTGCCGTTGCGCCGGCGGACGATATCATGATCGAAGTTGTCTCGATTGTATCGCTGCCGCGCGCTGTGCGAAAATCCATCCACGAGAACCGCATTGAGCCGGAGTGCCGCCTCCTCGATACACAAGTCGTAGTTCGTCGTAAAAATCTTGACCCGGGGCTTGTCAGCACTCCTGCGACCGAATTTCGTAAGAAGTTCCGTATGCGCCGAAAGCTCCGTCGTCGCATTCACGAAGCCGACCTTGGTTAGGACCGCTTCCTCTGCCAGCGACACGAACGCTGAGAGACTTTCCATTTCCGCAACGGCGGCGGCTTCCTCTGGCCCGGGATCGTCCACCAGCGATCGCGCATTCTTCAAGGTTTCCTCTTTCACCGACAGAAGCTCGAGGCGCATTTTGCACAGGCTGAGCAGTCGTTCGATGTTGCCAGTCTTCGGGTTGCCGTCCGGATCTACTCCGGGTGCCGTTCCAACCAGCGCCCTCACTACCGCATCGAATTCACCGGCGCGGTGCGCTTCGCAAGCTGCCCGCACCCCAACCCATAAATCCCGCATGCCCGGAGCATTAGGACCTGTCGTATTTCGCGCACAAAACGATGCGCCTGAGCCGAGCAGGATGATCACATTAGTCGAGTGCAAGACGTCCTGAAGTGCCTGCGTCACGATGGAGCGGCACCCGCGAAGCCGATGCTCTGGATCCGCCGGCATCGGTTCTTCAGCATCTGCCCACGCCTTCCAGGCACCCTCATGGGTCAACAGCCGGAGGTTGTCGGGCCGTGCCTGTCGGCCATTCCAGTAAGACGTCATTGCTTCCCTCAGAAGTGCCTTCGCCTGACTACAGCAAAGCCCACCGCCAATCGCAATCCACTATCGCCTGGGCTACGCTGCGGTCCTCCGGAGCTTTCGGCGATCGAACGCCTTATTTTGTCAGCCGGTCCCATATCCCCAAGGCTAAATACCGATTCCTGGGACGAACCACCTCGCGGATCTCGAAGAAACGACGATCTTGATCTGCCAGCGGAAGAATTTCGAATGATGCAAGCATCGCCATGTCCCAGTTCAACTGTCAGGCGGCTGCGGATGGCAATCATAAAGAAACTGTGAAACTCTGGGTCCCCAGGCGCATTTCGCGTCGAGTCGAAGCTTTCGGCGCCCGATCGAACCCAAATGAGAAAGGGACGCATGTCACAGATAAGCCCATCCGAACCGTTGATCGCCGACGCCGGCATCGAGGCCCTGCCGCCGCCCGAGGGCCCGACCCAGATCATCGCGACCGATTACGAGATCGGACAGGACAATATCGAAGGCGTCAAGCCGGTCGCCTTCGACATCCACAACCCCGTCTTCATGATCTCCGGCGTCGCGGTGGTGGTCTTTACCGCGGCCACGCTGCTGTTCCCCTCGGTGCTGGGGCCGTTCTTCGGCGGATTGCGCGACGTCGTTACCAGCAATTTCGACTGGTTCTTCCTGATCGCCGGCAATGTCTTCGTGCTGCTGTGCGTTGGCCTGATCCTGTCGCCGCTGGGCTCGGTCCGGCTGGGCGGCCCCGAGGCCACGCCCGATTTCTCGCTGACCGGCTGGTTTTCGATGCTGTTTGCCGCCGGCATGGGCATCGGCCTGATGTTCTATGGCGTCAGTGAGCCGCTGGGCCATTTCACCGCCGCATTGGGCGGGCCGGTGGTCGAAAACGGCGTGCGCACCGATTGGGCGCCGCTGGACGGCGCGCCGGGGGACGAACTGGGCGCGCGGCGGCTGGCGATGGCCGCGACGATCTTTCACTGGGGCCTGCATCCTTGGGCGATCTATGCGGTCGTGGCGCTGGCTCTGGCGCTGTTTGCCTATAACAAGGGGCTGCCGCTGACGCTGCGCTCGGTGTTCTATCCGATTCTGGGCGAACGGGTCTGGGGCTGGCCGGGCCATGTCGTGGATGTGCTGGCGGTGATGGCGACGCTGTTCGGGCTGGCCACCTCGCTGGGGATCGGCGCCGAGCAGGCATCGGCGGGTTTCCATTTCCTGTTCGGCTGGAGCACCGCGCTGACCGCCAAGATCGTGCTGATCGTCATCATCACCGGGGTGGCCACGGCCTCGGTCGTGCTGGGCGTCGAAAAGGGCGTCAAGCGCCTGTCCGAGATCAACATGATCCTTGCGGTCCTGCTGCTGCTTTTCGTGATCCTGACCGGGCCGACCTGGCAGATCCTGACCGGCTTTTTCGGCAATCTGGCCGCCTATGGCGCCAAGATCCTGCCGCTGTCCAACCCGTTCGGGCGCACCGACGACAACTTCCGCCATGGCTGGACCGCCTTCTATTGGGCTTGGTGGATCAGCTGGTCGCCCTTTGTCGGCATGTTCATCGCCAGGGTCTCGCGCGGGCGGACCGTGCGGCAGTTCCTGACCGCGGTGCTGATCGTGCCCTCGCTGATCTCGGTCCTGTGGATGACGGCCTTTGGCGGCACCGCGATTTCCGAGACATTGGCCGGCTTTTCGGGTGTGACCGATGCGGCGCTGGAACTGCAGCTGTTCCAGATGCTGTCGCAGCTGCCGCTGACCGCGATTTCCAGCTTCATCGGCATTGTTCTGGTGATCGTGTTCTTCGTCACCTCCTCGGATTCCGGCTCGCTGGTGATCGACACCATCGCGGCGGGCGGCAAGATCCACGCGCCGGTGCCGCAGCGCATCTTCTGGTGCAGTTTCGAAGGGCTGGTCGCCATCGCCCTGCTTCTGGGTGGCGGGCTGACGGCCTTGCAGGCGATGGCGGTTTCGACCGGCCTGCCCTTCACGCTGGTGCTGCTGGGCGCCTGCTGGGCCATTCTCAAGGGCCTGCTGGCCGAAAAGCGGGAACTGACCTGAGGCTGGGCGGGCCGGGCGGTCATGTCCGGCCCGGTTTGCATTTGTCTTCTCCACCAGGTCTATGGAATGCAGGGAAGATCTCATTCCGGCCTTCTGCTCTCTGCCTGCTTGGCGACACAGGATCCGACATGCCCATGCCTCGCCCCCGGTTTCGCATCCTCCGACGCTCGCGCGCGCTGATCACGAGCCGGGAACAATGGCGTGGGCGGATGGTCTTCTGGTGCGGCGCATTGCTGGTCGGGCTGGTCAGCACCGCCTTCGCCAAGCTCGCTGACCTGGCAACCGAGACGTTCCGCCATCTCTCGGCCGGGGGAACCTCGCCCTGGCTGCTTCTGGCGCTTCCTGCGGGCTTCATCTCTTCGGGATGGGTCGCGCAACGATATTTTCCCGGCGCGCAGGGCAGCGGCATCCCGCAGGCCATCGCCGCCCGCGCCTTGGAGGGCGAGGAGCGGAGGCTGTATCTGACGCTGAGGATCGCCGCCGGAAAGTTCCTGCTGACGCTGTGGGGCCTGCTCTGCGGCGCTTCGATCGGGCGCGAGGGCCCGACCGTCCAGATCGGCGCCGCCATCATGCTGGCCAGCGCGCGCGTCGGGCATCTGGCCCAGGCCAAAGGGTTGATCCTTGCGGGCTCGGCCGCCGGAATCGCAGCCGCCTTCAACACCCCGCTGGCTGGTATAGTCTTTGCAATCGAAGAAATGGCGCGCACCTATCAAAGCCGCACCAATGGGCTGGTGCTTTCGACAGTGGTGATCGCCGGGATCGCGGCGCTGGCGATCTCGGGCAGCTACACCTATTTCGGCGAGGCCGTGGCCTATGGCAATTTCCCGCGCGACTGGCTGCTGGTCGGGGTGGTGGGAATTGCCGGCGGTGCGCTTGGTGCCGGGTTCAGCCGGTCGGTGCTGTCCCTGACCCGGCGCATCCGGCGCTGGAAGCTGGCGCCCGGACGCAAGCTGGTCGTCGTCGCCGGCGCGGCGGGTCTGGCGGTCGCGGTGACGGGGCTGCTCAGCGGCGGCATGGCCTTTGGCACCAGCTACGGCGAGGCGCGGCTGGCGGTGCAGGGTGAGCAATTGCCCGCCAGCTTTTTCCTGGCCAAGCTGCTGGCGACGCTGGCCTCGACCGTATCGGGTATTCCGGGCGGCTTGTTCGCGCCGTCGCTTTCGGTCGGTGCGGGGCTGGGCAATCTGATCGGCGGCCTGTTCTCGGCCTCGCTCAGCTTTGCGGCGGTGCTCGGGATGGCGGCCTATTTCGCCGGTGTCGTGCAATCGCCGATGACCGCTTTCGTTATCGTCATGGAGATGACCGCAACGCAGGAACATGCCCTGCCCATCATGGCCGCCGCGATGCTTGGCTTTGGCGTGTCGCGCCTGCTGTCGCCCGAACCGCTGTATCACGGGCTGGCCCGGCTGTGGCTGGCGGACGCCCTCAAGCTGCGACGGCGCGAGGGTGCTGCGTGAATGGGAAATTTCACGTCCCTGGTCCTCTTGCGGCTGGGCAGAACTGAGGCCGTTTACCAGCTTCCGGGGTCGACCGAGAAAAGCAAAATGCCGGCCCTGCCGCCCAACCCCTACGGTAAATGTTTTCCTTTGTTTAAGTTGGTCCTGGGGTTGAGTCTGGTTCTTCTTCTTTAACAACGAATTCTTCAGGACGAGAGTGGACGAATGTGGCGTTTGGGATCAACCCGGAACGGAGCCAGTGCGCCACGAAAAATGGCGTGGCAACAACGACTTCCTTGTCGGCACGACAGAACGTAAAAGCAACGGATCTTGGCCGGGCTGGTCATCGACGCATCGATCCCCTGTTTCTAGGCCGGCCCAGCACCTGCGGGATCTCAATAGGGGCCACAGCGGCTTGGACAGCTCGCCGGAATGACGGCAGGTGCTTTGGAATAGTCGGACCCGTCCACCAAGGCGACGATACGATCGCTCATCTCCATCCTCGTCAATGTGCGTTTAGCCTGTCCAGCGCGCCCGGTTTGTCATGGCTGCCCAGGCGGTCGAGGATGGTCTCGGAAGCCTCGTTCAGGCCGACGACCTCGACCTCGGCCCCGATGCGGCGGAACTTCAGCACCGCCATGTCCAGTGCCTGCACGCTGGAAATATCCCAGATATGGGCGGCGGAAACGTCGATCACCACCCGCTCCAGCGCCTCGCGGAAGTCGAAGGCGGCCATGAAGTCCTCGACCGAGCCGTAGAAAAGCTGCCCCTCGACGCGATAGGTCCGGCTGCGCCCGTCCAGCGACAGGGCCGAGGTGACGCGGAAAAGCTGCGCGATCTTGGCGGCGAAGAAGATGCCCGAGAGCAGCACACCGATCAGCACGCCGATGGCCAGGTTGTGGGTCCAGACCACTGTCGCCACCGTTGCCAGCATCACCACCGAGGATGATCGCGGATGCGTCCGCAGGTTCCCGATCGAGGACCAGGAAAACGTGCCGACCGAGACCATGATCATCACCGCCACCAGCGCTGGCATCGGGATGCGCGCCACCAGATCGCCCAGACCCACGACGAGGATCAACAGAAATACCCCCGCGACGAAGCAGGACAGCCGCCCGCGCCCGCCGGATTTGACGTTGATCATCGACTGCCCGATCATCGCGCAGCCGGCCATGCCGCCGATGAAGCCGGTGGCCGTATTGGCCAGTCCCTGGCCGATGCATTCTTGGTTACGGTCGGTCCTGGTGTCGGTCAACTCATCCACCAGGTTCTGGGTCATTAGGCTTTCCAGCAGCCCGACCACGGCGACCGCCAGCGAATAGGGCAGAATGATCGTCAGCGTTTCCAGATTCAGCGGCACGTCGGGAAGCAGAAAGACGGGCAGCGTGTCGGGCAGCGCGCCCATGTCGCCCACCGTGCGCACGTCCCAGCCGAAGGCCAGGCTCAGCGCCGTCAGCACGACGATGGTGACCAGGGGCGAAGGGATGGCGCGGGTCAGCAGCGGGAACAGGTAGATGATCGCCAGCCCCGCCGCCACCAGCAGGTAGGTCAGCGGCGGCACGCGGGCGGGATCCAGTTCCGGCAGCTGCGCCATGAAGATCAGGATCGCCAGCGCATTGACGAAGCCGGTCATCACCGATTTCGACACGAAGCGCATGACGAAGCCCAGCCGCAGCAGCCCCATGCCGATCTGGACCAGCCCGGCCAGCACCATGGCGGCCAGCAGGTATTGCAACCCGTGGTCGCGCACCAATGTCACCATCAGCACCGCCGTTGCCGCGGTCGCGGCCGAAATCATGCCGGGCCGCCCGCCGGCGATGGCGGTGATGACCGCGATGGAGAAGGAGGCGTAAAGCCCCACCTTCGGATCGACACCGGCGATGATCGAGAAGGCGATGGCCTCGGGGATGAGGGCCAGGGCGACGACCAAGCCCGACAGCAGGTCGGCGCGGATGTTGCCCAGCCATTCGTGCCGGTATGAGGTAAGAGAATTCATGCGTGATCCATACCCGGGACGAAGACCGCCTGGGAAAGGGCGGGCCTGTGGGATCGGGTTTGTTCAGAATGGTCCGGCGGATCGGCGGCCGGAAGAGCCACCCGGGAATCGCACCCGAGTCCTTGCGGTTCGCGGCGTCATACCTGGATCCACGACAGTGGGCAAGCAGGTGGAGGTTGACCTCGTAACGTTCCGTGACGCTGATCGTGACCGAGCTTGTGGTGATGGAGCCGACCCCGGAGGACCTCGCGCTACGCGAACGCGCGCCCGGCGTTTCAGCTGGCGAGATCGAGGCCGCGACCGGCGCGGACCTGCTGATCGCAGGGGAGGTGCCGGAAATTAGGTTGTGAAGGCAGGTCTTTCCAGCTGCGTTCTGGAGTGTGGCTACGCTTTGAATAGCCCCATGTTTCGTGGGCGCCTTCTTAGGCTCCAGACCCATTGATTTCAGGTGTTTGGCGTGATTCAGGCTCCGCAAGGAGACCTGATCGATGAGCAATCTTTTCTGGCTGACCGATGCGCAGATGGAGCGCCTGAAGCCGTTCTTTTCCAAGACCCCAGCTTGGGTCCCGATGAGACGCACGAACCACCACGCCCGTCTCCTCCTCGCATCCCACCGAATCGTTATATTCATTCAAGCATAACGAAGGGAAGGCAAAGGGCATATTGCGGCATATTGCCCGATGCGACGAAACTCTCGCGCACGGGTGGGCGGAAAGATTGCGCCACCGACCAAGGCATCCACTTCGAAAGAAGCTTGGTTCAAAGGTCCGCGAATTCATCGCTGCTGTCTCTATGATCATCCCGGACTGCTGCGTCAGTATGTCGGCTTCAGGAACTCGGCGATCTCGTTGTCGGTCAGTTCGATGCGATAGAATTTGCGATAGAAACGCCGGGTTTCCTCGCGCATGTCGATATCGGCAAGAGCGTCGGGATAAAGCGTGCTGGCCAGCCAAAGAAATTGAAGCGCCCCTTCCGAGGTTTCCCGGCACCACCAGAACAGCCCGCGCGGATTGGCGTAGACCCGGCCCTCGCGCACCGCCTTGACGTTGCGCCATTGCGGGTTGGTGCGGATTTCCTCGGCGTCCTCGGCATTCATCGAGATGATGACATCAGGGTTTCCGGCGATGATATTCTCAAGCGAGGCAATGCCCGAGGCATAGGGCATGTCTCCGAACCAGCTTTCCGCGATATTGATCGCCCCGCCCAGATCCATCCAGTCCTGGTTCAGCGACGGTCGTCCCGAGGTCGAAAGCGGCGCGCCCGAGGCCAGGTAGACCCTCACGCGCCGATCGGGCGGGATGCCTTCCAGCCGCTCGGCGACGCGGCGGCGGTTGTCGTCGAAATAGCCTTGGTACCTCCTGGCGACTTCAAGCGCATCCGGCCCAAGCATTTCGCCGGTGATCAACACGCGCTCGACCAGCGCGTCGATGGAATTGCTGCGAAAGGACGCCACGGCGATGCCCGCCCCCCGAAGCTGCCTGGAAACAGCGTCGGGTAACGCACGCGAGGAAAACAGGATGTCCGGCTTCAGCACCATCAGCTCCTCGACATTGACGGTGCCGTCGCCGAGCGTGGTCAGCGCCGCAGCCTTGATCGAGGGCACGAACTTTTGCATCAGCGGCATCGAGCGCGCGATGCGCGTGGTCGCGACGATGCGGTCGCCATAGCCGAGCATGGTCAGGATCGAGTTCTGCGCCTCCCAATTCGTGGCGATCCGATCGATCTCGGGCGGCAGGCTGACGGATCGGTCGCCGTAATAGACCACCTCGCGCATGATCTCGGCCGATGCGGGTTGGGACAGAAGGGCAACTGCACAGGCGATGCACGTGGCCAGATGCCGGATCCGGAACATCATCCTCTCCTCATGCCGGGACAAAAATAATGTGGGGACCGTGACCGACCCGGGCGACCCGGACCCCATAGACCGCGTGGATGACCTGCGGCGTGAGGACCGAGGCAGGCCCGCCATCCGCGAGGATTTTCCCGCCGTCGATCAGCACCGCGCGGTCGGCGGCATAGAGCGTGTGATCGGGATGGTGGGTGGTAAAGACGATCGTATGGCCCTCGGCCGCGAGCGCGCGCATCAGGTCGAGCAAGCGGCGCTGGTTGCCGTAATCGAGGCCCACGTCCGGCTCGTCCATCAGCAGGATGCGGGCGCCCTGGACCAGCGCCCGCGCGATCAGGACAAGCTGGCGCTCGCCGCCCGAGATGCCGGTGTAGTCGCGCTGTGCCAGATGCGCGATCCCGAGCCGTTCCAGAACCGCCTGGACCCGCTTCTCGTCCCGCGCGCCGGGAAGTTTCAGCAGGCCCGAGGTCACCAGCCTGCCCAGCCCCGCGACCTGCGCCACCGTATAGGGAAAGGGCGGCGTATGATGCTGGGGCACATAGGCGACGGCAGCGGCGATGTCGCGGCGGCGCATCGCGGCAAGCGGCATGCCATACAGAGAGACGCTGCCGCGCGCCGGCCGCAGCAGCTTCAGCATAAGCCGCAGCAGCGTCGATTTCCCCGCTCCGTTCGCGCCCAATATGGCGACGATCTCGGCCGCGCGGATAGCGAGTTCGACGTCCGACAGGATGACGCGCCGGTCGCGGTCGAAACCCAGACCCTGCGTAGAGATGACGACCCTGCTCATGTCCAGCCCCGGCGGACGCGCGACAGGACGAGGACGAAGATCGGGATGCCGACGATCTCGGTGACAATGCCGATGGGGATCTCGATACCCGAAAGCGACCGCGCCAGGATGTCCGCACCGACCAGAAAGGACGCTCCCAGCAGGGCCGAAGCGGGGATCAGGCGCATGTTCATCGGACCGATCATCAGCCGCGCGATATGCGGGATGATCAGGCCGATCCAGCCGATGATGCCCACCATCGACACCGAGATCGCCGAGACCATCGTCGCAACGGCAATGACGGCATAGCGGATCAGCGCCACCGGAACGCCAAGCGTATGGGCCTCATCGTCGCCCATCGACATTGCGTCCAGCGCGCGGCCCAGCATCCAGACGATCAGGATACCCGCGAACACCGGCAAGGCGGCCCATCGCAATTGTTCGATACGTGCGGTGCCGAGATTGCCCATCAGCCAATAGGTGATCGCGGGCAGTTGATCGCCCGGATCGGCAGCATATTTGACCAGCGTCAGCAGCGCCGAGAAAAGCGCGCCGCTGATGATCCCGCCGAGGATCAGCATCACAAGCGAGGCATTGCCGAACAGGTTCGCAATCCCGAGCGCGAACAGCACGGCCAGAATGGCGCAGGCAAAGGCCAGCAGTTGCACGACGACCCAGTTTCCCGAAATCAGGATGCCCACGGACGCACCGAAACCGGCACCGGCCAGCACTCCCAGCAGGCCGGGCGAAACCAGAGGGTTGCGAAACACCGCCTGAAACGCAGCCCCCGCCGTGGCCAGGGACGCGCCGACCAGCACCGCTGCGGCGATGCGCGGCGCACGGATGTCGAGGATCAGGTTGCTCAACAGGTCGTAGCGGTCCTGCTCCATCCGGCCCAGCCCGGTCGCGGCCAGAACGAAATCGAACAGGTCGCGGGTGCCGATCGGATAGCGCCCGATCCCGAAGGCGAATATGACGCTCACCGCTAGCAGAAGCGCCAGAAACGTCAGCGTAGGGGAACGTGCCGTCACCCGATCACGTCCCGAAACCCGCCGGATGGACCTTGTCCCACCACAGGATGCAGGTTCGCGTTTCCATGCGCAGCGCCAGCCCGTCTTGGGTCTGGCTCAGATAGGGGGCGATGTTGTCGCGGAATCGCGGCTCGTCGGTTTTGCCGATGCCCAGCCAGGAAAACCCGTCCAGAACCGCATCCCAGTCCGGGAAGACTTGGGAAAAGCCGTCGGGAACAAAACCGACGTTCACCTCAAGCCCCATCGCCACAAGGCGGTTGAAGACCAGCGCATATCCCGGCATCGGCGTAGGCTTGGCCGCCGCTGACGGCGGGGCGGGCTCGATTCCCGCCACCAAGCTGTCGTGAAAGCATTTGAGACTGGGCCCCGAAAACAGCGTCACATAGGCACGTTTGCGCGCCAGCGCATCGATCTTGCGCAGGTCGTTCATCGCGGGCGAACGCGCGGCGACCACGATGTCATGCACCTCGACATTACCGTCCGGCTCGACGTCTTGCCATGCAAGGTCGAGCCTGCGGATATTGTCGCGCCCCGCCTGCCTTGCGTTGCGTTCCAGATGATCCAGCATCGGCCGGGAGACATCGAGCGCGGTCACCGACCGGGCGCGGGCGGCGGCCGGAATGGCGATCCTGCCCGGCCCGGCGCCTACATCCAGCACGGTTTCGTCTACCCCGATATTCATCATGTCGATCTGCAATCCGGTATATTCGGACTGCATCGCGACATAGCCGTTGTAGCGATCCGCGAAAGCATCCCACATCGGCGACTGGGCGAAGACCGGGGGCGTCAGCAGACGGTCCAGAAGGTCCCAATCGATCAGATTACCCATGGGCCGATCCTTCAGAACTTGAAGCTGGCCGAGAGCCTGACCTCGCGGGGCGCACCCAGAAAGGCGCTGTTCGCGCCCCGCGTCGCGCCATCGATGCTGCCGGGAAAGATCGATGCCCAGTAATGCTCATCGAAGACGTTGTTGATCGCGAGGTTGAAGACCGCGGTGGTATCCTTGGTCATCTGGCGTTCGTAGCGCAGCCCAAGATCCAGGGTGGCATAGCTGTCGACCTTGAAGCTGTTGATGTTGTTGCCCGCACGCTTGCCTGTGAAGTGCAGATTGGCGCTGGCCGAAAGCTCGGGCAGGCTCTTGAAGAAATATTCCATGAACAGGTTGGCCTGCACCTTGGGCGCGCCCACCACATCGGTATCGCTGGTCAGCGGGTTGCCGGTATTCCTCAGCTTGGGATCAAGCAGGGTGACGCCGCCATGGATATTGAGGTTTTCCAGCAGTTGGCCGCGCAGTTCCAGTTCGATCCCCTTGTTCACCTGGTCGCCCTGGATGCGATAGACATTGTCCTCGCCGGTGAAAGCAAAGGGTCGCTCGATACGGAACACCGCCACCGAAGCATCCAGGCCGCCTAGGTCGGCCTTGACCCCAGCCTCGACCTGCTTGCTGCGCTCGGGCGCGAGCACCTGTCCGGCGTTCGCGGCCGTGGTCGGCGCGGTACCGCCGCTTTGCAGCGTGTCGACATAGGCGACATAGGTGGTGATGTTTTCGGCGGGCTTGTAGCTCAGCGCCACGCTGGGGCTTAAACCCCGCTCGCTGTATTTCTGCGTGACCGTGCCGGTTTCGTCATAGTTCTTGACGTCGAACCAAGTGTAGCTGCCCGACAGGATGGCCGACCACTGCCCGTTGAAGGTGATGCTGTCACCCAACACCAGGCTTTGCGATCTGTTGCTGAAGGATCTGTAGCGCGGCCCGTTGCGCACCAGACCCGTCGGGGCGTCCCATTGGACCGGATTGTCGATGCTGGCATCGCCAAGATAGCCTTGCACGCTCGGATTGCCACTGCGGGGGCTGTAGTTTTCCCAGTTCACGCCGGTCGTGCCCAGATGGACGTCGTGTTTGACCCCGCCGGTGAACAGCGTGCCGTTGAGCACGGCGATATTGCTGGTGACCCGGAACTGGCCGCTGACCCCGCCATCGATGCTGTTGCTATAATTGCCGTCGTCGTCCAGAAGCGCGTTCGAGACAGATACGAACCAGCGGCTGACCCTTTGATGCTGCATCCCGGCGGTCAAGGACCAATCCTCGTTGAACCGATGCTTGACGAGGCCGCCGACCAGCGTGTCCTCCAGCCCGTAGCCGGCGAATTTCTGACCGTAGCCGACCTTGGTCGGATCCGGCGCATCGGGCAGGGTCACGCTGTTGTCGTAGCTGAAGCTGCCGGGAAAGCCGAACTTGTCGAAACGGTAGCGGCTGGCGTTCAGTTCTATTGTCGTCTGGTCGGTCAGGTTGATGTCGAAGGCGCCGCTGATCAGCGAGCGATCCAGATCGCTGCCCTTCACATAGCCGTCTCCCTCTTCGCTCAGCACGTTGATGCGATAGCCGAGCATGCCGTCTGCCGCATGGCCGCCGAAATCGCCATGCGCCAGCCAGGTCCCCTTGCCGGTAAAGCCGGTGTTGATGCGATTATAGGGATCTTGCGTGGGCCGTTTGCGGGTGAAGTTGAAAAGTCCGCCGGGGCTTGCCGGGCCGAAATAGGCGCCGGCGAGGCCGTGGACGACCTCGACCCTTTCATACATCTCGATGGGCTGCGCAGTGGTGGCGACGATGTTCATACCATCGAGGCGATTGTTGAAAACCGGCGTGCCCTGCATGCCGCGCGATTGCGGACGCCCGACATCGCCGCCGCCGCGCGCCTCCATCTGCGTCGAGGGCATGTATTTCAACAGATCGGGCAAGGTTGTCGCCTGCTGGTTTTCAATCAGCGTCTTGTCGATGACGCTGACCGAATAGGGCGTGTCCTTGATCTCGCGCCGGCCAAGCGGACCAATCGTCGCGGTTTTCGCGCGCACCCCGCTCTTGCCGCTGTCGTCGCCCCCCTGGATGACGACCTGGTCAAGAACGATGGCGTCCTGTCTGGGCAGCGTCTGCGCATGACCTGCTGTGGCCAGGCAGAAAAAAGAAATCGCTATCCCACCATTCGAAACTGCGCGACGCATGGCACCCTGGTCCCCCCGTGATATCTGGATCGCGTGGTTCCACGCCACCGACGATCGTGAGGTATCATCACGATATGCTTGTGTAAACATATCGAATCGCGTCAAGATGCCGCGTGACGTGATTGCCAAGTTGTTATTCCGGGAGTTGTGGGGCGTATCAGATACTGCCGCTCCCATGGACATTCTCTTCCGTGCCGGTGCTCCAGCACCCGCTACCTTGGCGCGCCGACACCACTTGGGAATCGTCCGGCCCTATCTCCTACCCCTCCTCTGCGGCACCGCTTGCAACGCTGCTTTTGGTGCCTATCCGCCTCGCACGGTATGATGCCTTTGGCTGATATGCGTCAGCATCGGCTGTTCCGACATCCGCTCGAGTCGGGGGCCGTTGGATACGATCGGTCGTTTCCGAAGGTCTGCCTTGCCTACCGATGCGCCTGTGCGCGATCCCAGTCCTCAGGCTTGGGCAGGGTCTCGAAGGTATGCTCGGGCGGCGGCGAGGGCAGGGTCCATTCCAGCGTGTCCGCATGCTCGTTCCAGTAGTTCGGCACGTTCACGGGCTTGCCGGCGAAGAGCGTGTAGAACACGATGCCGATGAAGAACAGGAAGGAGGCGAAGGAGATATAGGCGCCGATCGACGAGATGTTGTTCCAGTACGAGAACTCGACCGGGTAGTCGATATAGCGGCGCGGCATGCCCTGGCGGCCCAGGAAGTGCTGCGGGAAGAAGATCAGGTTCGAGCCGATGAACATCATCCAGAAATGCAGCTGGCCCGCCCATTCCGGGTATTGCCGGCCCGACATCTTGCCGATCCAGTAATAGGTGCCTGCAAAGATCGCGAAGACGGCGCCAAGGCTCATCACATAGTGGAAATGCGCCACGATATAGTAGGTGTCGTGATAAACGCGGTCCAAGGGCGCCTGGGCGATGACGACCCCGGTCACGCCGCCGACGGTGAACAGGAACAGGAAGCCGAAGGCCCAGAGCATCGGCGTCTTGAACTCGATCGAGCCGCCCCACATGGTCGCGATCCACGAGAAGACCTTGATGCCGGTGGGCACCGCGATGGTCATGGTCGCCATCTGGAAATAGGTCTGCTGGGTCAGCGACATGCCGGCCGTGTACATGTGATGCGCCCAGACGATGAAGCCGAGAAAGGCGATGGCGGCCATGGCCAGAACCATCGGCAGATAACCGAAGATCGGCTTCCTGGCGAAGGTCGAGATGACGTGACTGATGATGCCGAAACCGGGCAGGATCAGCATGTAGACCTCGGGATGGCCGAAGAACCACAGGATGTGCTGATACAGCACCGGATCGCCGCCGCCGGCCGGATCGAAGAACTGCGTGCCGAAGTTGCGGTCCATCAGCAGCATGGTGATACCCCCGGCCAGCACCGGCAGCGACAGCAGGATCATCCAGGCGGTGATGAAGACCGCCCAGGCAAACAGCGGCACCTTGAACAGCGTCATGCCCGGGGCGCGCATGTTCAGGAAGGTGGTGATGATGTTGATTGCGCCCAGGATCGAGCTTGCGCCCGAGACGTGGACGGCAAAGATCGCCAGGTCCATCGCATAGCCGGCCTCGGTCGTGGAGAGCGGCGGATACAGAACCCAGCCCACCCCTGCCCCCGGCTGATCCGAGCCGCCCGGCGACAGCAGCGAGGCGATGGCAAGCGAGACCCCGCAGACATAGAGCCAATATGACAGGTTGTTCAGCCGCGGGAAAGCCATGTCCGGGGCACCAATATGCAGCGGCATGAAATAGTTGCCGAAACCGCCGAACAGCGCCGGGATCACGACAAAGAACATCATCAGGATGCCGTGATAGGTCACGACGACATTCCACAGATGGCCGTTCGGCGTGCATTCCGCCGCAGCGTCGGCGACCAGCCGCATGCCTTCCAGACACATGTATTGCACACCCGGATGCTGCAATTCCATGCGCATGTAGACGGTGAGTGTGACCGAGATCAGCCCGGCCAGACCCGCCGTGAACAGGTAGAGGACACCGATATCCTTGTGGTTCGTCGACATGAACCAGCGGGTGAAGAAGCCCCGCTTCTCTTCGATGCTGTCGCTGATCTGGGCTGACATGGTCCTGTCCTTTATCTGTGCTGGCTCCGGTCTGCGGATACGCGGATGGTCGGGCGCGGCGGCAAGCCGACCTGGCCGGCCCTGCGGCTATCGGCAAGGCCAAGGGTGGAATCGAGCCTCGCGGTGATCCGCCGGGCTGCCGCCGCGCCCTTCATACAGGCCTCGACCCGTAGCCATGTTCCCCAAGGGGCGGCAGCAGGGCATGGGCAGGCTTCACGCGCCATCGATCTCATCCAGAACCGCAAGCGCCTTGTTGGCATGGGCATAGGCGGCCCCGGCGCGCATCTCGGCCGCGACCCAGATCGCCTCCATGATCTGCTCGTTGGTGGCACCCTCGCGGCGGGCGCCCTTGACATGGCCCTCGATGCACCAGGGGCATTGCGTGACATGGGCCACGGCGACCGCGATCAGCTGCTTGGTGCGCTTGTCCAGCGCACCGTCGGCGAAGACCACCTTCGACAGCGCCAGAAAGGCATCGTCGATGGCTGGCGCCAGCGCGTGACGTTTCGCGCCAAGCGCGGCGCTGGCCTTGGGCATGGAGATGTCGGCCATGGTCGTCCTCCCTTCAGGTTCATTCGCGCCAATAGTCGTTGGCCGCGGCGATGGTCGCGAACCAGGCCGCCGCCACGGCCGAGACGTCGATCAGGCTGGCCGCATCCTCGGCATAGCGTGACCGCTGCGCCTTCAGCATCGCGACATCGGGCTGGGTCGTCCTGACCGCCCGCCGCGCCATGACGATGGCCAGATCGAAGCCCTGCTGCGGCGTATCGACCTGCAGGGTCGGCAGCCACGTCTCTGCCACCGCTGCGCCCGTGGCAGACTGGCCGGTCTGGGCAAGGCTGGCAGGCGGCAGCAGCGCCAGCGAGGCGGCAAGGATGCAACTGGATCGGAACATGGAACCTCCTCCTCGATTGGATCACATGGGGCGGGCTTCGGGGCATTGGATGCGGGGCCGGCGGCAAGCGTCGCGGGATTGCATGAATAGCGGCCCGGCTTCCAGCAGCAGGCTCATGCGCCCTTTTCAAAGCGCGGGAACAGCACGTTGTTTTCCAGATGGATATGCTCCATCAGGTCGGCCCGCAGCTGCGCGGTCCCGGCGTAAAGCGCCTGCCAGGTCCGGCAGGCGCCCTCGGGCACGGTATGGTCCTGCGTCAGCCGCGCCAGCTCTGCCAGGAAGGCGCCGTGATCGTCGTGATCATGCCGCATCTCGGCGATGGGGACGGCAATCCGGTCCGCCGCCTGCCGGCGCATGGCCGGGAAAAGGATCAACTCTTCCTTCTTCATATGCACCTCCAACTCGCCCCATATCCGCTGCAGCAGGTCGGCCAGGCCGCCGGGCACCTCCGGGTGGCCGGCATGGACCGCCTCGACCTTGCGCGAAAGCGCGATCAGTTCGGGGATCTGCCGGCGATGCGCCTGGTGATAGCGGGTCTGGATATGGTCGATCAGCGCCCCGGTCTCCCGTGGCGCATCGGGGATCGCCAGGGGATCGAGGTCGCCCAGGACCGCCTCGAGCGCGCCAAGGTCCAGCTGGCGCCGATTGGCTGCCTCTGCCAGCGGCACCTCTCCGTGGCAGCAGAAATCGATGCCGAAGCGGCGGAACACGCCGGACGCGCCGGGAAGCCGCGCGGCGATCTCGCCGACCGTCCGGTCGTGCAATGGGAATGTGGTCTGGGGCATGGCGGTCTCCATGAGCGGGGGGTGTCTGATGGTGAGTCGGGCGCCGCGGGTCAGGAGGATGCGCGAAGCCCTTATATTCGGTACTTGCAATACCGAATATCCTCCCACATAATCGGTATTGTCAATACCAATTAGGAGAGCCGATGCGTCTTGCGACCTTTACCGACTACGGATTGCGGGTGCTGATGCGGCTGGCGGGGGCGCCGGAAAAGCCGATCTCGACCGGGCAGATCGCCAGGGAGTTCGCCATCTCGCAGCATCACCTGGCCAAGGTGGTCAGCGACCTGGGGCTTGGCGGCTTCGTGCGGTCCGAGCGCGGCAGGTCCGGCGGGCTGCGGCTGATGCGCCCGGCGCACGAGATCACGCTGGGACAGGTGGTGCGCCATCTGGAGCGCAAGTTCGCCATCGTGGAATGTTTCCGCGCCGATGGCGGCGAATGCGTCCTGAGGCCGCGCTGCCGCCTGCGGCCGCAGCTTTCCGCCGCGCGCGAGGCGTTCATGGCCGAGTTGGACCGTACGACGCTCGAGGATTGCGCCTGGCCCGGAGCGGGTCCGGGAGGGCGCGTGGTGGCGGCCGAGTGAGGCCGGGAAAGAGAGGCGGCGATGCCTGGGATCGAATTGCAGCAAGACGGCGCCCGGATCGACGCGGCCGTCCTGGCCAGGGCATTCGGGATCAGCGCCGATGATTTGCGGCAGGGCATGCGCGACGGCACGATCACCAGCCGGTTCGAGCGCGGCGCGGGCAAGGATGCCGGCACGGTGCGGCTGATCTTCTTCTCGTCCAGCCGCCGCATTCGGATCACCGCGGACGAAAGCGGCAGGATCCTGACCTGCGGCGCGGTGGATTTCGCCGGATCATCCGGCCCCGGAAGCCGGAGGCCGGAGGCCGGCGCGGATCACGGGGCGCCTGGAAGCGGGCGTGATCCGGGACAGGCGGCCCATATCGAGACGCTTCTCGACCTGGCGTTGCAGGGAACCTTCCCTGCCAGCGACCCCATCGCGATCAGCATCGACGCGCCGCGCCGGACATCCCTGTTGCTAGGAAAGGCGCCATGATCGTCGCTCGCCCGCACGAGGTGCCGCGCCTGAAGCGGCCGCGGCGCTTTCCTGGCCCGCGCCGGGGGTGCTGCGCGGATCGCAACGCTGCGCATCCATCGCCTCGATCCCGACGGCATGGCCGGCCTGCGGCGGGATACGTTCCGCGACGATCTGGACGATTGCGGGCCGATACCGCTCGACGCGCTGATCTGGATAAAGAACAGGATCGACCCGACGCTGACTTTCCGGCGTTCGTGCCGCGAGGGCGTATGCGGGTCATGCGCCATGACGATCGATGCCACGAACTGGACCGCTTGCACCTGGGCGATAGCCGATCGGGCCAAACCTGCGACGATCTTTCTGCTGGCCAACCTGCCAGCGATCAAGGAACTGGTGCCCGACCAGACCCATCTGCTCGCCCAATACGAAATGATCGAGCCTTGGCTGAACCCCGGCCGCGCCATCGCCGAGATCAAGAAGAAAATGATCGAGCGGCAAGGCTGACACGAAGGAAGCGCCATGTCTCACCGCCGTCCAAAATCACCCAACATGCAGAACTACCGGCCACAGCTGACCTCCGTCCTGTCGTTCGGGCACCGGCTTTCGGGCGTGGCGCAGAGCCTCGGCGCCCTCGGCCTCGCAGCCTGGCTGATGGCCGGCGCCTCGGGCCAGGATGCGTTCGGAAGCGCGCAGGCGCTGCTGCTGTCCGTGCCTGGCCGTATTGCGCTTTTTCTTGTAACGCTGGCGCTGTTTTACCACCTTTGCAACGGCGTCCGGCATCTGGTCTGGGACAGTGGCCGGGGCTTCGAATTGCGCGCGATCTATGCCGGCGGATGGACGGTGGTGGGGACAAGCCTGATCCTGACGCTGGCGTTGTGGACATGGGGGCTGGCATGACGATCCGCCATATCCCGCCATTCGCACGGGCACGCGGCCTTGGAGCAGCGGGGCATGGCACGGGTCGTTGGTGGGCACAGCGGGTCTCTGCCGCGGGTCTGGTGCCGCTGGTCCTGTGGTTCGCCCTGGCGTTGGCCGGCAGCGCGGCCGCGGATCACGCGAAGCTGGTGGCCTGGTTGGCGGCGCCGCTCAATTCCGGGCTCATGATCCTGCTGTTGATGGCCGGCTTTCATCATGCGGCGCTGGGGCTCCAGGTTCTGGCCGAGGACTACATTCATTCTGGCGCGCGGTTCGTCGCCGCGGCGGCGATCCAGCTGGCCTGCTTTGCAGGTGTCGTGTTCGGCATCGCTTCGGTGCTGCGCATCGCGCCGATGGCATAGGAAGGAGTTCACGTGCTTATCCAGAAATTTCTGCCCACCGCGCGCCGGCACCTGCAATCGATCGATGTGAACGCGGCGCTTCTGCAGGCGGCAAGGCGGCTTGGCGAAGGCTGCGACATGCTGCTGGTCTGCGATGCTGCCGGCCGACTGGCAGGCGTCCTGACCAAGACCGACGTGGTGCGCCAGACAGGTCGCTGTACCGGCGCCAGCTGCACCGCACCTGTCATCGAGGCGATGACGCGCGACGTCACCACCGTGACCCCGGACGGTTGGCTGCAGGATGTCTGGGACATCATGAAGGCCCGCGGCTTCAAGAACATTCCGATCGTCGATGCAAACCGCCACCCGCTCGGCGTGCTGAATGCGCGCGATGTTCTTCAGACGCTGCTGCAGGAAGTGCGGGAGGAGGAAAACCTGCTGCATGATTATGTCATGAATATCGGCTACCGCTGAGCGGGCGCAAGGGAACGCCCATGTCTCTTGCATCGGCATGGGCCCTTCGCCGGCAATGGCGCAATGCACCCCTGCCTAGGATGTGGCCGGGCGATGATCCTTCCGCAGGCGATGCCCGCGAACAACGCGGCCGACAGGATACCGCCTGGAGGCACCGACAACCGCTATCCCCTTGCCTTAGGCCAGCCTGTTCCCGTGCATCGGTCGCCCGGCGATGATCGCCCGCAAACCGGCGCCGGAGCAGTAATCAGCGCAGGCAGAGGCTGTAGTGTCGGCACGATAAAGTTCCCCCCGGCAATCGCCATTGCCGTCCTGACGCAGCGACATCCAGCTACTGCCAACGCATCATTGCGTTATCAGCGGGTGTTCCTGTCCGGATCACGCCCGACCCGACCAGATCTTCGCCGCCTGCTGCGCCTCCCACATCGCGCGGTAGCGGCCCGGCCGCGCCAGCAGCGCGGAATGCGTGCCGAGTTGGACGACGCGCCCGTCATCCACGACAGCGATCTGATCCGCGCCGGCGATGGTCGACAGCCGATGGGCGATCACGATGACCGTGCGGTCGCGCACGACGGCATCGATGGCGCGCTGAACGGCACGTTCGCTTTCGGTATCCAGTGCCGCAGTCGGCTCGTCCAGGATCAGGATCGGCGCGTCCTTCAAAAGCGCGCGCGCGATCGAGATGCGCTGACGCTCCCCTCCTGACAGGCGGCTGCCGATCTCGCCCAGGGGCGTATTCCAGCCAAGCGGAAGCCGCTCGATGAAATCGAGGCATTGCGCGGCACGGGCAGCCTCGCGGACCTCGGCCTCGGTCGCATCCGGGCGGGCCATGCGGATATTGGCCATGACGGTGTCGTTGAACAGATGCACGTCCTGGAACACCACGGACAGCATCCCGCGCAGGGCGCTTTCGGGGATCTGGCGCAGATCCGCCCCGCCGATCAGGATGCGGCCCTTCTGGGGATCGGCATGGCGCAGGATCAGTCGCGCCAGCGTGGTCTTGCCCGATCCCGAGGGGCCGACGAATGCGGTCAGGCTGCCCTCGGGGATCGTCAGATCGACATCGCGCAGGGCCGGGGCATCGGCCCCTGCATAGGCAAAGCTGGCAGCTTCGAATCTGATGCCGCAGTGTGCCGGCGTTCGCGCGGGCAATGCCTGATCCAGGGGTGAAATGGCAAGCAGCGCCTTGATCCGGTCCAAGGCTGCCTCGATCAATTCCAGGATCGCGGTATAGAGAATGAAGGTCGCCAGCGGCTCGGACAGCCGCACCACGATCACCAGAAGCGCGGCGAGAAGCGCGAGATCCATCTCTCCCGCGACCACGAAGGCCACGCCGAGCCCAAGCATCAGGACCAGCCCGAGCTCGACAACGGTCGAGACGATGAGATTCGGCTTTTCTCCCTTGCGATGCCCGTAGATCTGGATCTCCTCCAGCTTGCGGAACGTCCGTTCAAGCCTGCCGGCGCGCGCTCCGGCCTGCAACGCGGCGCGCAGCACGGGCAGGCCCTGCGTGTATTCCAGCACATCCGCATTCGCCTGCTGGTGGGCGGCGCCCAGAATGCGCTTGCCACGCCCGATCGCGGGCCGGCGCCAGCGATACAGGGGCAGGATGGCGGGAAACACCACCAGGACCAGCAGCCCTGCGCGCCAGTCCAGCACCAGCAGCGCCAGCCCCGTCACCAGCGGCGTGACGACCGAGATGAAGATCAGGTTGAGAATGGTCAGCGTGGTCAGAAGGTTTTCATCGACGTTGTTGATGACCATCGAGTTCAGCTCGCCGGTGCGGTGGCCGTGCAGCATTTCCAGCGGCATGCGCCGCATCTGCTCGCCCAGCCGCAGCCGGACACGATGCGTGGCCGCGGCCATGCGGCCGTTGAAGTCGAAGCCCTGCGCCCACCACCTTGCCGCGGTCGCCGCGACCATGAGGATCGTGCAGATCCCCAGCCAGCGCAATGCGCCCGGCCAGTCCCTGCCGTCGAAGGCTGCGACAAGGACCGGCGCGATGGCAGCCAGCGCCAGCCCCTGCAACGCTGCGGCAAGCAAGAGGCCAAGAATGGCAGCCCGCAAGCGCGGGGCGTCCTCGCCCACGCTGTCCTGCAACTGGCGCCAGGTCTCGCGGATCGCGGTTGGGCCGGGGCGGCCGGCCGGGATGGTGCGCCCGGTCATTCGGCGGCTCCCTTCCTCATGTGTCCCAGGGTCCAGGCCTGCGCCTCGGCATGGCTGGCCCAAAGCCGTGCATAGCGCCCCGGCTGTGCCAGCAGGTCGTGGTGGCGACCCGCCTGGACAAGCCGGCCCGCATCGAAGACCAGGATCTGGTCGGCATGGACGACGCTTTGCAGGCGGTGGGTGACCGTGATCACCGTCTTGCCACGGGTGAGTTCGCCAAGCGCACGGATCAGCGCGGCCTCGTTTTCCGGATCTGCAAAGGCCGTCGCTTCGTCCAGGACAAGGACGGGCCGGTTCTGCAGGATCGCACGGGCGATGGTGATGCGCTGCCGCTGGCCGCCCGACAGCAGCGCGCCCCGCTCGCCGGCCGGCGTGTCGTAACCCTGGGGGAGCGCCGCGATGAAATCATGCGCCTGCGCGGCGCGGGCCGCGGCGATCACCTCCTCATCGGTCGCATCGGGACAACCGAGCCTGATATTCTCGGCGATGCTGTCGGAAAACAGGAAGGTATCCTGAAAGACGAAGGCCACCTGCCGCATCAGGTCGTCGGCGCCCATGTCGCGAATATCGACCCCGCCGATCAGGATGCGGCCGCCGGTCACGTCCCAGAACCGCGGGATCAGCCGCGCAACGGTGCTTTTGCCCGCGCCGGACGGCCCGACCAGCGCCGTCACGCTGCCGGGTACGGCAACGAAGCTGACATGGCGCAGCGCCTCGGTCTCGTCGGGGCCATAGCGAAAGCTCACATCGTCGAAGACCACGCCGGAATCCGCCGGCCGGCGCGAGTGGCCCTGCGCCGGGACCGGCAACAGCGGCGCGGCCAGCACGTCATGGATGCGCGCGATCGACAGCCGCACCTTGTCGATCATGTGGCGCAGCATCATCATCGGCATGACCGATTCGGCCATTCCGGTGCATAGCAGAAGAATTGCCAGCCACCGCACCGCGTCCAGCTCGCCCTCCCGGACCTGCCAGAGCCCCAGCCACAGCACGACGGCCAGCGTCGGAAGCGGGCTGAGGATCGCCCAGGTCATGCGGACCGAACGGCCCGAGTCACGATACCACCGCGCCAGCACCGCCAGATAGGCGTCGAGCGCCTGCTGATACCGGCCAAAGCTGGAATGGCCGGTGTCGAAATTGCGCACCACCGGCATCGCCTGCACGAACTCGACCACCGCTGCGCTGACCTTCTCGCGCGCCTCGTTGTACAGCCGCGCCATGTTGCGCCGGCGCTTCTGCGCGCCGCGCATCGACAGGATGCCCAGGCCCAGAACCGCCAGCACCGCCAGCGCCAACCGCCAGTCGAGCCAGAACAGGATCGCCGCCGTGGCCAGCGGCGTGACATAGGCGCGGGCATAAAGCGGCGTGCTGTCGGCGACGAAGACGTGCAAGGCCTTGACGTCGTCGTGGATCACCTTGGTCAGCCCGCCGGCGCCCAGGGCCTGGATATAGCCCAGGGGAACCTCGGCCATCCGTTCGGCCAGACGGCTTCGCAGGATACGCTCCAGCCGGAAGGCAGCATAGTGGGACTGGTTGAACGCACCCAGCCGGGCCAGATAGCTGGCGACCGTCCCCGCCAAAGCACCCAGCATCCAGACCCACGGCACCTGGCCCGGATGATCGCGCAGCGCCAGGACCGTCATCGCCAGGCAGATCATCGTGGCAAGGACCGCCAGTCCCGAAACCGCGCCCAACCCCATCGCAAGGCGGATCTGGCGACGCACGGGTTCCATGATGGCCCAGGCCCGGTCGTCGTCATCCCCGCGCTCGGGCCTTGCGGCATGGCTGGCAGCTCTCATGCGCCCTGCTCCCTTGGCATGCAGAGGGGCCGGATGAGGGCTATCCCGGCCCTTGGGGCAGGCGGGTCAGAACCCGTCGCCGGATCGATTCCGCGGACCCGGCGGTTGACCGCCCTGCAATATCGGGGGCGTTCGTCGACGAGGGTGTGGGCACAGCCATGGACTCCATCCAGTTCGATGCCGTGTAGGTCACGCGGGCCTTGGGGACCGTCTGTCCGAGCAAACGTGTCAACCAGATCGCACGTCATGATCTAGGGCCGCCGCGCCTGGATCAGGCGCCACCAGCCCTCGATGCTGGGCTCGTGAAGCAGTTCCCGCGCGCTCAGCGTGATGCCCGCCTGCTTCAGCTCGGCGACCAGCTTCAGCACCGACAGCGAATCCAGCCCCAAGAATAGCAGGTTTTCATCGGAACCAATATCCGCCTCGTCGGGAATAAGGGCCCACACGCGCGCTTCCAGCCATGCCCGGTCAAGCGTTTCGATAGATCCGATGTCGTTCATTCCGATCCCGTCCTGTCCTGTCCTGCGCAGCCAAGGCCGTTCCTTGACATCGCCATTAGTTGAGTATTTTTATCAACCACTATCGCCAGACGCAAGGGGATGAACATGGACCTGACCGCCATGCAGGCAGCCTATTGGACCGGGCGCGATTGGAAGGGGCCGGGCGGCGGCGTATCCGCGCATCTGCATACCGAGTTCCAGCCGGCGGGGCTGGAGCCGCGGCGGCTGGACCGCGCGGTGCGCGGGCTGTTCCGCCGGCACCCGATGCTGCGGCTGCGGGTCACGGCCGCGGGCCAGCAGGTGATCCAGCCGCTAGACGACCGCCACGCCTTGCGGCTTGACGACCTGCGGGAACTGGCGCCGGACCAGGCACAGGAACGGCTGGCCGCGACACGGCGGCGGATGACGCATCAGCGGCTGGACATCGCCTCGGGCGAAGCGGCAGAGTTCCGGCTGAGCCTGCTGCCCGGCGGCGAACAGCGGCTGCATATCGACCTGGACATGATCGCGGCCGATCCGTCCTGCTTCGGGCTGGTCATGGACGACTTGGCCCGGCTTTACGAGGATCCGGCCGGGATCGCTGCGTCCGAGGAACCCGAGAGCTGCTATTTCGACTACCTGGCCCGGCTGCCCCCCGACCCGGCCGAGGTGGCGGACCGGGAATGGTGGCGGGCGCGGCTACGCGACCTGCCGTCGCCGCCCTCGCTGCCGCTGCGCGACCAGGCCGGCGCGCCGGAAAGCACCCGGATCTCGGCCCTGCTGCCGCCGGCGCGGGCCGCGGCGCTGCGGGGGCTTGCGCGTGAATTGCGGGTCACGCAGACCGCGCTTTACCTGGCGGTCTTTGCCGCCCTGCTGGCGCGGGCGACGGGCGACCGGGCCTTTCGCCTGACGCTGCCGGGCTTCTTCCGCGCCCCGGTGATGCGCGGCGCCTCGCGGCTGGTCGGGGATTTCACCAATATCCTGCCGCTCGGCCTGCGGGTCGGGCCCGAGGCCACGCTGGCCGGACTGGCGCGCGAGGCAGGGCGCGAGATCGCCGAGGCGCTGTCGCATCAGGCCTGCCCCGGCGTCGCCGTGCTGCGCGAGATGTCACGCGGCGGCCAGGGCGTGGAATCCGCGCCGGTGGTCTTTACCAGCGGGCTCGACCTGGACGGGGCGCAGCGCCAGCTGCTCAGCCCGCGCGTCGGCCGGCTGTTCGGGCGGCTGGTCTGGAGCGTGTCGCAGGCGCCGCAGGTCGCGCTGGACGTGCAGGTCGCCGCGCTGGCCGAGGGCGTGCTGCTGAATTGGGACCTGCGGCTGGACGCGTTGCCCGAGGACTGGGTGCGCGCCGGTTTCGATGCCTGCCACGCGGCGCTGTGCCGGCTGGCCGATGCGCCCGATCTGGCGGCGGCGCCGCTGTCGGACTGGTTGCCAGCGCCGATGCGGATGCGGCGGCTGGGCGAGCTGCAAAAGGCCTATCTGCTGGGCCGCGAGGCCGAGCTGCCGCTGGGCCGCACCGCCATGCAGGAATATCGCTGCTATCGCGGCCCGCTGGATGCCGAAGCCCTGGCGCGCCGGGCCAAGGCGCTGATCGAGCGGCATGAGGCGCTGCGCTGCCGGCTCGACCCTGAATATTCGGCGCTGCGCGTGCTGGACGAAGCCGAACCGCCGCTGGAACGGATCGACCTTTCGGATATGGGTGCCGATGAGGCCGAGGCACGGCTGGCCGCCCTGCAGGACGAGTTCGCCCGCGCGCCGCTGCCGCTGGACGGGCTGCTGTGGCGGCTGGTGCTGGTCGAGATGCCGCAGCCCCGCGACCAGGCGCTGCTGGTCAAGATGGACGCCCTGCCGCTGGACGGCGCCGGGATCGCGCAGGTCGTCGCCGAATTGCTGGCGCCCGAACTGCCCCCGGCCTGCGCCCTGCCCGCACCGCCCCTCGAACAGGCCGACCGCGCCGCCGATGCCGCCTGGTGGCGCGCGCGTCTGGCCGGCGTCGAGGGGCCGCCCTGCCTGCCCTGGCGGCAGCCGCTGGACGGCATCGACCGCCCGCGCTGGCGCCGCGACAGCCGCCGCATCCCGCGCGATCAGCTGGCGCGCCTGGCCCGGCTGGCGGCGGCGCAGAAACTGACCCGCAACAGCATCGCCATGGCCGTGGTGCTGGAGGTGCTGGCGCGCTGGACCCCGGACCTGGCGCCCTGTGTCGCGGTGCCGGTGGCGCCGCCGCCGGGCGGGGCGCTGGCCAACCGCTCGTCCTTCGTCGCCGTCGATTATCGCGCCGACCGGGGCAGCTTCCTGGATCATGCCCGCCGGCTGCAAGAGGACCTGTTGGAGGGAATGGCGCATCCCGGCCTGTCGGGCATCGGCCTCAGCCGGCTGCTGCTGTCGCAGATGGGCGGTCGGATCGCGCTGCCGGTGGTGCTGACCAACGGCATGGGCTGGGACCGGGTGCCCGCCGATGCCGGGCTGCGGCTGGTGGACGGGCTGGTGCAGACCCCGCAGGTCGCGCTGGACCTGCGGCTGGCGCTGGATGCGGAGGGTGCGCTGCTGCTGCAAGCCGATCACGTCGAGCAGGCGCTGGAGCCTGCGGTCGTCGGCGCGTTGCTGGACGCCGCCGCCCGCGCCTTCGCCGCGCTGGCCGAACGGGACGAGCTGACCCTGGCCGGCGCCGATTTCCTGCCGCCGCCGCCCGCGGCCCCCGCCGGGGCGGAACATGCCGGCCCCGGCCATCTGGAGCGCATCGCGGCGCAGCTGTTCGACGGCGATCCCGACCGCACGGCCCTGATCTGCGACACCCGCAGCACCAGCTACGGCGCGCTTGGCCTGCGGGTGCGGCGCGTGATGGCCGGGCTGGCCGCGCGCGGGCTCGCGCCGGGCGACATGGTCGCGATCTGTCTGCCGCGCGGACCCGAGCATCTGGTGCTGACGCTGGCCTGCGCCTTCTCGGGGCTGGTCTGGGTGCCCATCGACGCCGCCGCGCCGCCCGAGCGGCGCGACTACCTGCTGCGCAATTCCGCGCCGCGGCTGGTCGTGGCCGGGACCGACCTGCCCGGCTGGCCGCTGGCCTCGCCCCGCACCCTCGAAGCGCATGACCCGGCCCCGATCCCGCAGGGACTGGCCGCGCTGTCCCGTTCCGAAGCGGCGGCCTATTACCTTTACACCTCGGGCACCACCGGGCGGCCGAAATGCGTGGTGCTGAACAACCGCGCCACCGCGAATGTCATCGGCCATACGCTGGATGCCTGGGGGATCGGGGCCCAGGACGCGGTGATCTCGGTCACGCCGCTGCATCACGACATGTCGGTCTTCGACCTGTTCGGCACCCTGGCCGCCGGCGCGCGACTGGTCATGCCCGCGCCGGCCGAGGAAAAGGACGCCCTTGCCTGGAACCGTCTGGTGCGCGACCACGGCGTGACCGTCTGGTGCTCGGTCCCCGCCATCGTCGAGATGCTGCTGGCCTGTGCGCCGGATGACGGGCTGACCTCGCTGCGGCTGGTGGCGCAGGGCGGCGACTACATCAAGCCGGCGGTGATCGACCGGCTGCGCCGGCTGCGGCCCGATGCGGCGCTGTGGTCGCTGGGCGGCCCGACCGAGACCACGATCTGGAGCATCTGGCACCGGATCGGCCCCGAGGACGACCGCATCATCCCCTATGGCCGCGCCCTGCCCGGCAACCGCTACCTGCTGCTGAACCCGCAGGGCGAACCCTGCCCCGAGGGCGTGGCCGGCCGCATCCACACCACGGGCGTGAACCTGGCGCTCGGCTATCTGCGCGACGGCGCGCTGGAACAGACCGACTTCACCGAGGTCGGGGGCATCCGCGCCTTTCGCAGCGGCGACCTGGGGCGGCTGCGCGGCGACGGCACCATCCTGTTCGACAGCCGGGTGAACGGCTATGTCAAGGTGCGCGGCGTGCGCATCTCGCTGGCCGATGTCGAGGCCGAGCTGGCCGCCCATCCCGCCGTCGCGCAGGCCCTGGTCGTGGACATTCCCGACGCGCGGGGCGAGACGGTGCTGGCCGCGCTGGTCGCCGGCCGCGATCTGCCCGAACCGGCCGCGCTGCGCGCCTTCCTGCGCGAACGGCTGCCGCAATCGCACCTTCCCGACCGCATCCTTGCAATCCCGGCGCTGCCGCTGTCGGCCAACGGCAAGCCCGACCGCCGCCGCGCGCGCCAGATCGCGGGCCAGCCCGGCCCCGAGCCGACCGCACCGCCAGAAGCGCCAGGTGCCGAGCCGGCGGACGCGCTGACGGGCCTGATCCTAGCCGCCTTCCGCGAGGCGCTCGGCGCGCCCGGAATGGGGCCCGAGGACGATTTCTTCGACCATGGCGGGCATTCGCTGGTCGCGACCCGGATCATCGGCAGGCTGCAGGCCGAGCATGGCATCGCCCTGCGCTTCACCGACATCTTCCGCCATCCGACCGCCCTCGCGCTGGCCGGGATCGCCACCCGCAGCGCGCCGGCCGCACCGATGCCCGCAGCCGGGGACGACGCGGCCGGGCCCCAGGCGGCGCCCCTGTCGCTGGCGCAGCAATCGCTGTGGAAGGCCTATGCCGCCTTCGGCTATGGCGGCATCTTCAACCTGCCCTTTGCCCTGCGTTTCCCGACTCCGGTGGACGAAGCGGTCTTCGGCCTGGCCTTCGGCGACCTGATCCGCCGCCATCCCGTGCTGCGCAGCCATTTCCGCGAGGAAAACGGCACGCCGCTGCAAGAAGTGGTCCCGGTCGAGCGGCTGGGCGATTATCGCTGGTTCTGGACCAGCGCCGAGGCGGGCGAGGCAAACCGCCGGACCGAGGCCGGCCATGTCTTCGACCTTGCCCGCGAATTGCCGCTGCGGCTGCGCTTCTTCCGCGAGGGGGACGAGCAGGTGCTGTCCATGCTGTTCCACCATATCGTGCTGGACGAATGGTCGCTGAACCTGCTGATGGACCAGCTTGACCACGCCTATCGCCAGCGCGCGGCGGGGCTGGCGCCGGAATGGCCCGACCAACCGCCGGGCTTCCACCGCTTCGCCGCCGCGCAAAGGGCGGCGGATACGGACCGCGCGCATCTGGACTACTGGCTGGATCACCTGCGCGGCGCGCCGCGTGCCCGCCCGATCCTCGGCGCTGCGCCGGGCGGACAGGACCCGCAGGGCGGCTGGACCCGGATCGACCTGCCGGCCGAGGTCGCACGCGGGCTTTACGCCACGGCGCGGCGCAACGCGGCCTCGCTTTTCGCGACGGCCTATGCGGCGATCGGCGCGGCGCTGGGGCGGCTGGGCGGCATCGGCGACCTGGTGATCGGCACCTCGGCCTCGGGGCGCAACGATCCGGCCTGGTTCGACACGGTGGGCTATTTCACCACCATGACCGCGCATCGGCTGGCGCTGGGGGCGCAGGACACGCCCGCCGCGCTGATCGCGCAGGTCCGCGACCGCATCGCCCGGTCGCTGCCGCATTCCGAGGTCCCGCTGGACCTGGTGGGCGAGGCGCTGACCGGCAATCCCGTCACCCGGCTGGACGAGATGTTCGAGGTCTTCATCCAGATCCACGCCCGGAACCGGATGAACGGCGCCATCGCGCTGATGGACGGCAGCCGCGTCGAATACCGGCAGATCGACCCCGACAAGGCGGAATCGCTGCTGGGCCTGCAATTCGAGATCGTCGAGGACGTGGCGGACGAGACCGCCGGCCTGCGCATCATGCTAAGCCATCGCGCCGACCGCTACGGCCCCGCCGAAATCCGCCGGATCACCGAAGCGGTCGAGGCGATGCTGGCCCGCTTTGCACAGCCGCAGGACGATCAGCCGCTGGACGCCGGCGAGGCAAGCCCCAGATGCGCGGCCAGCGTCTCTCCGGCATAGGCGTGGCGAAAGCGCCGCGCCTCGGCCAGCGCCGGGACCAGTTCGGACAGCAGCAGGTCCAGCGATTCCCCGCTGCCGCCCGGCAGGGCGATGAAGCCGTCCATGGCCCCGGCATCCGACCAGGCGGCGATCTCGGCCAGGGCCTCGGCCGGGGTGCCGACGAAAGTCCAGTGCCCGGAATTGGCCACCTCGGGCCGCAGCAGCAGGTCGCGCAGGGGCGGGCTTTCCTGCCGGATCAGCCGCTGCAGCAGCCCCGAATGGGTGCGGCTGCGCAGCGCCGCGTCCCCGGCCGGCAGGTCCGCGGGGGTCAGGGGGCGGTCCTCGGGCCAGTCGCCCAGGTCGCGGCCGACCAGCGCCCCCAGCTTGGCCCGCAGCGCGGCAGGATCGCGGCGGGCCTGCGCCTCGCGGAACATCTCCTGCGCCTCGCTCCGGCTGGGCGCCAGATAGGCGTGAAAGCCCGGCAGCAGCCGCGGCGCGTCGTCGCGGCCGGCGGCGCGGGCCCGGCGCTGCAGGTCCGACCGCAGCTCTTGCCCCGCGGCAGGGTCGGGGACCGAGGCGAAGATCGCATCGGCGACCGAGGCGGCGAAGCCGCGGCCCTCGGCCGAGGCGCCGGCCTGGAACAGCGCGACGCGCGCGGGATGGCGCGGCACGTTCAGCGGCCCCTCGACCTGATAGAAGGCGCCGCAATGGTCGATGGCCGCCAGCCCTTCGGCACCGTGGCTGTCCCAAAGGCGGCGCACGACATCGGTGAACTCGGCCGCGCGGGCGTAACGCTCGGCCGCCGAGGGCATGGCGGCAAGGCCGAAATTCCGCTCTCCATCCAGCGCGGTGACGATGTTCCAGCCCGCCCGGCCGTTGCTGAGCCAGTTCAGCGTCTGCAATTGCCGCGCGGCGACATAGGGCGGGTTGAAACTGGTCGAGACCGTCGTGACCAGCCCGATCCGCCGCGTCGCCCCGGCCACGGCGGTCAGCACCAGCGTCGGATCCAGCGCCGCCCGCGCGATGCGCGGCCTCGGCCCGGACCGCCAGCGCGCAATCCAGCGCCAGCGCCTGGTCCGGGGCCGGCGGCGGCCCCCAGGTCCGGGCAAGGGCCAGACCGATATGCAGCATCCGCGCCATCGCATGCTCCTCGTGAAATTGCGTCTGGATAATTCCGAGTGTTTTACTTTACGAACCGGAGGACGCGATTGCCAGCCGGAGTGAAAACGTGATCCGCATCCAGGGCCTGACGGTCGGCTATGGCCGAAAGCCGGTCATTCGCGGGCTGGACGCCAGCTTCGCGCCAGGGCGCTTCACCGCGCTGGTCGGGCCGAACGGCTGCGGCAAATCGACGCTGCTGAAGGCGGTGATGGGCTTTCTGCGTCCCCAGGCCGGCCGCGTCACGCTGGACGGCGTGCCCATGGCGCGCATCCCGCGCCGGGCGCTGGCACGGCGCATCGCCTGGCTGCCGCAAGAGAATCATTGCCCCGACTACCTGACCCTGGGCGAGCTGGTCGAGATGGGCGGCCATGCCCGGCAGGGGCTTTTCGCCGGGCCGGACGACCGCGACCGGCTGCTGTTTCGCGAGGCGCTGCGCATCGTCGGGCTGCAGGATCAGGCGCATCTGCCGGTCAACGCCCTGTCCGGCGGCCAGCGGCAACGCGCCTTCATCGCCATGGTGCTGGCGCAGGACACGCCCGTCGTGCTGATGGACGAGCCGGTGAACCACCTGGACGTCACCTATCAATATGCCCTGCTGGGGCTGGTGCGCGACCTGACGCGGCGCCATGGCCGCACGGTGGTCTCGGTCCTGCACGACCTGAACCTGGCGCTGAGCTTCGCCGACGAGGTGGTGATGATGTCGGGGGGCGAGGCCCGCGCCTCGGGGCCGGTGGCCGAGGTCCTGAACGCCGCGAACCTGCGCGAGGTCTTCGACCTCGACGCGCAGGTCATTCGCCACGAGGGTCGGCGGATCTGCCTGCCCGCCCTGCCGGAGCCCAGCGCATGAGGCGCGGCTTTCCGGTCCTTGCGGCGCTGGCGCTGGCGCTTTGCCTGCTGCTGGCGCTGTCGGCGGGCGAAAGCTGGATCCCGCCCTCGGGGATATGGGCCGCGCTGGCCCGCTTCGACGAGACGCGGCAGGCGGATGTCATAGTGATCTACCAGCGCCTGCCGCGCGCGCTGATCGCCATGCTGGCCGGGGCGGCGCTGTCCATGTCGGGGGCGGTCCTGCAGGGCGTGCTGCGCAATCCCCTGGCCTCGCCCTCGCTGGTCGGGATCAATGCCGGGGCGGCGCTGGCGGTGGTGGCCGGCGCCTTCCTGCTGGGGCTGGAGCCGCGGGCGCAGGGATCGGCCGCGCTGGCGGGCGGCGGCCTGGGCTTTCTGGCCAGCCTCGGCGTCGCGCGGCTGGCCGGCCATGCGCATGATCCGCGCGGGCTGGCGCTGATCCTGTCCGCCGCGATCGTCTCGATGTTCCTGGGCGGGCTGACGCAGGCGCTGCTGCTGTCCGATCCGGCGCTGCGGCAGGATTACCTGGGCTGGCTGGGCGGCAATGTCAGCCATGTCCATGCCGAAAGGCTGGCGGATTTCTGGGGGCTGGCGGCGCTTGGCATGGCGGCGATGCTGCTGCTGGCCCGCCGGCTGTCGCTGCTGGCGCTGGGGGCCGAGAAGGCCGCCTCGCTGGGCATCGACGTGGCGCGCACGCAACTTCTGGCGCTGGGGGCGGCGGTGCTGGCCTCGGCCTCGGCTGTGGCGATCTGCGGACCGCTGGGGTTTCTGGGACTGGTGGTGCCGCATCTGGTGCGGCCGCTGACCGGCGCGCGCTTCGGGGCGCTGCTGCCGGGCTGCGCCCTGGCCGGGGCCTGCCTGTGCCTGCTGGCCGACCTGATCGCGCGCATGGCGCTTGCCCCCCTGGCGCTGCATACCGGCGTCGTGCTGGAGCTTCTGGGCGGCATCGCCTTCATGCTGATGGTGCGCCGCTTCTACCTGCGCGGAGCCGAGGCATGAGCAGCCGCGCCCTGGACGGCCGCCGCGTGCTGCGCCTGCCGGGCGGGATGCAGATCGGACTGGCGAATCTGGCCGCCGCGCTGGCCCTGACGCTGGCGAGCCTGGGGCTGGGGGCGGTTTCGCTGTCCTGGGGCGAGACGCGGCTGGACCTGCTGGCGCCGCGGGATGCGGATCAGGCTTTCGCGCTTTACCAGGTGCGGCTGCCGCGCCTGCTTCTGGGCTTCATGGCGGGCTGGTCGGTGGCGCTGGCCGGCGCCATGCTGCAATCGCTGGCCCGCAATCCGCTGGCCGATCCGGGCCTGCTGGGCCTGTCGCAGGGCGCGATGGTGGCGATCATGGTCCTGACCGTGCTGGCCCCCGGCCTGCCGCCGGCATGGCTGCCGGGCGCGGCGCTGCTGGGCGGCCTTGCGGTCGCGGCGCTGCTGCTGGCGCTGGTCCGCGGCCATGCCGGCGGGCTGGCCGTGCTGCTGATGGGCATTGCGCTGGAATCGACGCTTTCGGCGGTGACGGCGGTGCTGGTCCTCTATACCCCGCCCGAGACCTCGCATGCGCTGGCCGGCTGGATGGCCGGGTCGCTGGCCCTGGCCGACTGGCCGCGGGTGACGATGCTGGCGCCATGGTTCGCCGCCAGCCCGATCGCCATCCTGCTGCTTGGCCGGGCGCTGCGGCTGATCGACCTCGGCGCGCCCATGGCGATGGCGCTGGGGCTGGATGCGGCACGGGCGCGGGTGGCGGTCCTGATCGTTGCGGTGCTGCTGAGCTCGGCCGCCTTGACGGCGGTGGGGCCGCTGATGTTCCTCGGGGTCATGGCGCCGCAGCTGGCGGCGGCGCTGTCGCCCGCCTCGGGCCGGGCGCGTCTGGTGCTGGCGGCGCTGACCGGCGGGCTGCTGGTCACGGCGGCCGACATGCTGGCGCGCAACGCCGGCACCGATATCGGCCTGCCGGTCGGGCTGGTCCTGGTGACGCTGGGCGCGCCGCTTTTCGTGCTGGCGATGCGGATGCGGCTGTTCCTGCGGATGAGTTCAAGCTGAAAAGGAGGACGAGATGCGCCGATTGCTGATGACCGCCCTTGTGGCGCTGGCCGCCATCGGGACGGGACAGGCCGCCGAGGTGACCGACGATACGGGGCGGCAGGTGCGGATCCCCGACGACCCGCAGCGCGTCGTGGCGCTGCACGAGCCGGTGCTGGCGGTGCCGCTGATCGAGCTGGGCGTGCCGGTCGTCGGAATCTACGGCCGGGGCGACGACGGCTCCAGCCTGACCGCGGTGGATTTCCTGCACGAGATGCTGGGACGTTCCAAGGATGCCGACCCGATCCCCGGGATCGGCCCGGTGGGCAGCATCAACCTGGAAAAGCTGCGCGCGCTGCGGCCCGACCTGATCATCGGCACCGATTACGATGCCGGCAAGGCCAAGGCCCTGTCCCAGGCGGCGCCGGTCTATCTGCAGAACAGCAGCGCCGCGACCGCCCACGGCTTCAGCGTGCAGGAGGAGCTGGCGCGCGTCCTGCATCGCGAGGACCGCTTTCGCGAACTCAGGACCGCCTATCAGGCCCGGCTTGACGGATTGCGCGGCCGGTTTCCCGATCGCCTGCCCAAGGCGCCGGGGGAAAGGACCTATCTCATCGTCATGCTGACCGACCAGGCCAATGTCGTGGCCGGCATGTCCGGCGCGGTGCAGGCCCTGGAGGACCTGGGCTATCGCCGGGCCGAGATCGCCGGCGAGGGCTCGACCCGGCAGTCGCGCTCGATGCTGATCCTGCCCGTCGGGGCCGAAAGCCTGGCCGGCCTGAACCCCGACCTGCTGCTGGTGATGACCAGCTTCGCCGCCCCGGCGCGGGACGAGGCGGCCGCGCGCGCGGCGCTGGACCGGCTTTCGCCCGGCTGGGACCGTTTCATGGCCCCGGCGCGCGAGGGGCGGGTGGTGTTCCTGGATTCCGCCAGGGTCACCAGCCCTTCAGTCGCCAGCGCCATGCACACGCTCGACGCGGTCGAGGGCTGGCTGGCCGGGGGGCCGCGCTGACGGCGAGGGCGCCGGGGCCGACGACCGGCGGTCTGCGGCCGGCCGCTCTGCGCGGCAGGCCCGCCAATGCGCCACCTGCTGGCGGATGAACCATTCCGCCACCTGCCCGAACAGGGGGCCGATGAAATCGGGGGCGAGGCCCGCCTCGGCGGCCCAGGCCGCGCGTTCGTCCAGCATCTGCCGCACCCGCTCCGGCGCGGGGATCGAGGCGATGTCGGGCTTGAAGTCCGCCGCGGCCAGCACATAGCGCAGCCGCAGCCCCAGCAGCCCGACGATGCGGGCGTCGATCATGTCGATGCCGCGCCGGACGTCGCCCAGCCCCGCCACCGCTTCCGGCGGGACCAGGTCCGGCGCCAGATCCTCGGGCACCACGACGGCCGGGCTCATGCACGCTCCTCCTGCCGCGCGGCGACGGGATCGGGGAAATGCGCCTCGCGCAGTTGCTCGCGCAGCTGGCGCTTGTTGACCTTGCCGACGCCGGTTTGCGGAAAGCGATCCAGCACGATCACCTCGTCGGGGATCTTGAAGGCGGCAAGCCCGGCCTCGGCCAGGTGGCGGCGCAACGCCCCCGGCCGGGGCGTGGTGCCCGGCGCGGCCAGCACGAAGGCGCAAAGCCTTTCGCCCATCAGCGCATCGGGCCGCCCCACCACCGCCGCATCCAGCACCGAGGCATGGGCGACCAGCAGATCCTCGACCTCGTCCACGCCGATCTTTTCGCCGCCCCGGTTCACCTGGTCCTTGGCCCGCCCCTCGACGGTGATCGCGCCGTCGGCGTCGCGCCGCGCGATGTCGCCCGAGCGATAGAAGCCGTCGGCGGTGAAGGCCTGGGCATTGTGCCCGGCCATGTCGTAATAGCCGCGGATCGTGTAGGGGCCGCGGACCTGCAGCTCGCCCGGCTCGCCGATGGCGGCCTCGCGCCCGTCCGGGCGGATGATGCGCAGCTCGTCCCAGGGCGACATGGGCCGGCCCTGGGTGTTCACGATACGCTCCTCGCTGTCGGTCAGCGCGGTGAAGCAGACCAGCCCCTCGGCCATGCCGAAGACCTGCTGCAGCTGGCAGCCCAGCTCCGGCCGGATGCGCCGGGCGCTGGACGGGTTCAGCTTGGCGCCGCCGACCTGCAGCAGCTGCAGCGAGGACAGGTCCGCCCCCAGCCCGGCCTGCGCATCCAGCCACAGCAGCGCCAGCGGCGGCACCAGCGCGGTCATCGTGACGCGATGGCGGGCGATCAGGTCGAAGCAGATCCCGGCCTCGGGCTCGGGTGCGACGACCACCGTGCCCCCGGCCTGCAGCGTGCCCAGGAAACCCGGGCAGGCCATCGGGAAGTTGTGCATCATCGGCAGCACGCACAGATAGCGCGTATCGCCGTCCAGCCCGCTGGCCGCCACCGCCATGCGGATGTTGTAAAGATATTCCATGTGCCGGCGCGGGATCAGCTTGGGCACGCCGGTCGTCCCGCCCGAGATCTGGAAACAGGCCACGTCCTCGGCATTGGGACCGGCCGGCAACGGGAGATCGGGACGGAACAGGCTGTCGAAGGGCGTCGCGTCCCGGCCGTCGCCCAGCACCACCACATGCCGGACCGAGGGAACCTTGTCCTGCACCCGCCGGGCCAGCGCCACCATGTCATACCCCCCGGGCTCCTGCGCCGTCAGGATCGCGCGGGCGCCGGTGAAATCGGCAAACTGGCCAAGCTCAAGGTCGCGATGCCCGGGCAAGGCCAGCACCGGCACGACGCCCAGCCGGCAAAGCGCGAAGAACAGCGTGACGAATTCCCCGCAATTGGGGAATTGCACCACCACCCGGTCGCCGCGAACCAGTCCCAGCGCCGAAAGCCCGCCCGCCAATGCCAGCGCATCGCGGTGCAACCGGTCGTAACCGATCTGCCGCGCATCGTCGATCAGGGCGATCCGCCGACCCAGCCGCCCGGCTTGCCGCGCCAGCAGGTCGAAGAATGTCTCGTATCGCCAGATCCCGGCCTCGCGGTAACGGTCAGCGACGTCCCGGGGCCAGAACGGGCAGCGGGCCTGCCAGTCCAGAGCGTGATCTGCCACAGCAATCTCCTTTCGCAATCCGCTGGCGAAGGGTGGGCAAATCTTCCTTGATAGGGAGGACCATGTCCGCTCCGCCGAAATCCCGACCGTGACGACTGGCGGAGGGCTGAACGCACGGTATCTTATCTTTTTTATCGGATTACTGTCGCACAACTGCAGATGGGTGTAAAGTGATCCTGCGGCGCAGGTTGTGGCGCAGGGGTCACGCCCTGGATTCCCAGGCGCCGCCACCCCTTGCCCCAAGCCTTGTCAATCGGTTAACCCGGCGCTGTCGCTCGGCGGTTTCCCGCCGGCGGAACGGAATCGCAAATCGCAGCCAGCATTCGCCAGCCCGCAGTAGATCTGGATAGGGTTTGGAGATGAATGGACATAAAATCCCGGTGCTGCTTGGCACGGTCGCCATGCTGGCATTGGCCACGGCCCCCGCGCTGGCTCAGGACAATCAGGGCATGGCCGAGACGCTGCGGCTGGACGAAATCGTCCTGACCGGCGAAAAGCAGGCGCGCAGCATCAAGGATACCGCCTCTTCGGTGGCCGTCCTGACCACGCGCGACCTTGAGGAGAGCGGCGGGCAGGACAGCATCGCCGATGCGGCGACGGGCATCGCCAACGTGACCTATGTCGCCTCGGGCGGCCAAGGCGGCGCCCCCACCATTCGCGGGCAGGACAGCGAGGGTCCGAATTCCGGCGCGGTGGCCTTCTTCGGCGGCACGGCCCCGCGGCTGGCCTTCAATCTGGACGGGCATTATCTGGGCTACAACGAGATCGTCTGGGGCAGCCAGGCGCTTTGGGACGTCGAGTCGATCGAGGTCTTTCGCGGCCCGCAGACCGCGACCCAGGGCGCGAACTCGATCGCCGGGGCGATCATCGTCAAGACCAAGGATCCGACTTTCCAGCCCGAGGGCGCCGCGCAGCTGGAATATGGCAGCCACAGCCGCCGCCGCGCCAGCCTGATGGCCTCGGGGCCCTTGTCCGAGGATCTGGCCGGGCGCATCGCCGTCGACTACTGGGCGCGCGACAATTACATCGACTATACCAACCCCGACTTCGCGGTGGGCTCGACCGACCAGGACCATGAATCCCGCACCATCCGCGCCAAGCTGCTGTGGCAGCCGCAGGAGATCCCGGGGCTCGAGGGCAAGCTGACCTTCTCGCACAGCCTGACCAACCGGCCGAACTGGGAAGCCGCGACCGAGCCCTATGAGGATCTGGAAAGCGCCACCGCCTCGAATCCCAGCTGGCGGCTGCGCACGAACACCACCATCCTTGATGTCAGCTATGAATTCGGCAATGGCTGGACGTTGTTCAACCAGCTGCAATATTCCGACATCTGGGTCAAACGCTCGACCGAGCCGGTCAGCGCGGGCACAGCGATCCTGGATCAGGACGTGACCTCGAACGAGACGCGCGTAACCTTCGGGACGCCCGAGGACCGGATCAGCGGCGTAGCGGGACTGTTCGTCTCGCGCACCGATTCGGACGAGCTTCTGGATTACCGCGGCACCACCACCTATGACGACCGCAAGGACAGCCTGGGGATATTCGCCGAAACCACCTGGCGCCTTGCCGACCGCTGGAGCCTGACCGGCGGGCTGCGCTATCAGCGCGACGACATCACCCGGCGCGGCGTGTCGAGCTTTACCCCGAACGTGCTGGATTACGACGAAAGCTTCGACGCCTGGCTGCCCAGGATCGCGCTGGCCTATGACCTGGACGAGTCGACCCGCATCGGCGCCATGATCAGCAAGGGCTACAACCCGGGCGGGGTGACGCTGAACCTGACCAGCGGGGAATACGTGCCCTTCGATGCCGAGACCTCGTGGAACTACGAGATCTTCGGCCGCACCCGGTTGCTGGACGACCGGCTGGAACTGACCGGCAACCTGTTCTACACCCAGCTCCATGATGCGCAGCGCTATGTCGTGACCAGCCTGCCCGAGAACATCGGCAGTTCGATCACCGTCAATGCCGAGCGCGCCAAGTCCTATGGCCTGGAACTGGGGATGGACTATCTGCTGCGCGACAATCTGCGGGTCAAGGCGGGGCTGGGCCTGTTGCATACCGAGATCAGCCGCTTCACCAGCGCGGCGGCGGATTACCAGGGCCATCGCTTCGGCCGGTCCCCGGACTATACGCTTTCGCTGGCGGCCGATTGGGACATCACCCCGGAATGGCGGCTCAGCGGCCAGCTGCGCCATACCGACGGCTATTATTCCGACGACAACGAGGACCGCGACACCTGGGTCGATTCCTATACCGTGGCCAATGCCCGGCTGACTTGGCAACCGCGCGAGAACCTGCAGGCCTTCGCCTATGTCAACAACCTGTTCGACGACCGCTCGGTGACCTATCTGCGGGCCAGCCGCTCGATCGGCGGCTTCGAGGCCACCGTGGTCGAGCCACGCGAGCTGGGTATCGGCCTGAAGATGACCTTCTGATGCGAACGAATGCCCCGACAAGGATCGGGGCATTCATCTTCTCTAAGAGCCTGCTGATCCATCGGGCCTGGACTGGCCGGTTCCGAATTGTACGACGCTCTACCACGAGCAGAAAATTTGCATGTACAAAACCGTATCGGCCTGCTTCAGGTCCGCTGCACCCGTTGTTGTGAGCGGTCTGACTTCCTCTCTTGGACAAAGTGTCGCAGGTCAATACAACATCTTGACGGATACGGCGCCTTAATCCCTATATGTAGGCATCACGGTTCTTTCGGGTCGATCCGGCCCGAAAGCGAAGAGGGAAGCCGGTGCGCCTTTCGGAGCAAGGCCGGCGCTGCCCCCGCAACTGTAAGCAGCGAGCCTGCGCCGGATCACGCCACTGGTGCCGCACGGCATTGGGAAGGCCGGCAAGGGCCGCGACCTGCGAGCCAGGAGACCTGCCGTGACGATGACGATGAACCACGGGCGGGGTGTCCCGGCGGTGCGCCTGGCAATGCGGCCTTGTCGCCGCAGGGCTCCATGCGTCCTGGCCTGCCCCGCCCACAGCAGCACGGGGAACAGATGCGGCCATTCTTCACCACCAGACCTGCCGAGGCCGGCGTCGCCGTCCGCAGCACCGCAAGGGCGGCAGCAAGCCGCAGGCAAGGGAGGGCGCGTTGATGCCGGCGCCGCTTACGCCCCCGCCCGCCGCGCCGGCAAGGGATGTCGCCGTCGATGTCGCCTCGTCGGTCAACGAATACTTGAACCGTGCCGATTGGCGGGTGAATGCCAACGCCAACCAGGACTATTCGCTCGGCGGGCTGATCCTGAACGTCTCGGGCAAGGTGGTGGCCAACTACTGGCTGTCGCATGTCTATCCGCTTGCCATGGGCGAGGCGCACCGCCGGGGCGACCTGCATATCCACGACCTCGACATGCTGGCCGGCTATTGCGCCGGCTGGTCGCTGCGCACCTTGCTGACCGAGGGCTTCAACGGCGTCCCCGGCAAGGTCGAGGCCGGGCCGCCGAAACGCCTGTCCAGCGCCATCGGCCAGATCGTGAACTTCCTGGGAACGCTGCAAAACGAATGGGCCGGCGCGCAGGCCTTCAGTTCCTTCGACACCTATATGGCCCCCTTCATCCGCAAGGATGGCTTGGGCTATGCCGAGGTGCGGCAGGCCATGCAGGAGCTGATCTTCAACCTCAACGTCCCCTCGCGCTGGGGCACGCAGACCCCGTTCACCAACCTGACCTTCGACTGGGTCTGCCCCGAGGATCTGCGCGACCAGGTGCCCGTGATCGGCGGTCAGCCAATGAATTTCACCTATGGCGCCTTGCAGGCCGAGATGGACATGATCAACCGCGCCTATATCGAGGTGATGACGCGCGGCGACGAAAAGGGCCGGGTCTTCACCTTTCCGATCCCGACCTACAACATCACGCCGGACTTTCCCTGGGACAGCGAGAACGCCAAGCTGCTGTTCGCGATGACGGCGAAATACGGCCTGCCCTATTTCCAGAACTTCCTGAACTCGGACCTCAAGCCGAACATGGTGCGGTCCATGTGCTGCCGGCTGCAACTGGACCTGACCGAGCTGCTGAAACGCGGCAACGGCCTGTTCGGCAGCGCCGAGCAGACCGGCTCGCTGGGCGTCGTCACCGTCAACTGCGCGCGGCTGGGCCATCTGCACAAGGGCAACGAGGCCGGGCTCCGGCGTCGCCTGGACGAATTGCTCGACCTGGGCCGCGACAGCCTGGAGATCAAGCGCCGGGTGATCCAGCGGCTGATGGACGACGGGCTGTTTCCCTATAGCCGGCGCTACCTGGGCACGCTGCGCAACCATTTTTCGACCCTGGGCGTGAACGGCATCAACGAGATGATCCGCAACTTCACCGACGATGCACATGACATCACCACGAGCTGGGGCCATGGCTTCGCGCTGCGGCTGCTCGACCATCTGCGGGCGCGCATCACCGCCTTCCAGGAACAGACCGGACATCTCTATAACTTGGAGGCGACGCCGGCAGAGGGCACCACCTATCGCTTCGCCAAGGAGGACCGCAAGCGTTTCCCCGGCATTCTCCAGGCCGGCACCGAACACGAGCCTTACTACACAAACTCGAGCCAGCTTCCGGTCGGCTTTACCGACGACCCGTTCGAGGCGCTGGAACGGCAAGAGGCGCTGCAGCGCAAATACACCGGCGGCACGGTCTTGCATCTCTACATGGGCACGCAGCTGTCCTCGGCCGAGGCCTGCCGCAAGCTGGTGCGCCGGGCACTGGAGAACTTCGGCCTGCCCTACATCACCGTCACGCCGACATTCTCGGTCTGCCCCAGGCATGGCCATATCGCGGGCGAACACGCGTTCTGCCCGCGCTGCGACGAAGAGCTTATCGCGAAAAAGCGGCAATCGGCCGCGCATTGAGAAAGGAAAAGACCATGTTCGACGACCGGAAAACCGGACCGGAAGAGATCCTGCTGGCGGATGAGGAACGCCAGCCCTGCGAGATCTGGACGCGGGTGATGGGCTATCACCGCCCGGTATCCTCGTTCAACCGCGGCAAGAAGGGCGAATTCCGCGAGCGGCTGTATTTCAGCGAGCGGCAGGCCGATCTTGGCTGAGATCCGCATCGGCGGCCTGCAGCGCCTCTCCAGCTGCGACTGGCCGGGCGAGCTGGTCGCCACCCTTTTCCTGCAGGGCTGTCCCTGGGACTGCCCCTATTGCCACAACCCGCATCTCATCCCGCCCGAGGCCGAGGGGGCGCTGGATTGGCAAGAGATCCTGGGCTTTCTGGCGGGACGGCGCAGCCTGCTCGACGGCGTGGTGTTCTCGGGCGGGGAACCGACGCTTCAGCGCGGCCTGCCCCAGGCGATGCGGGCGGTCCGGGACCTGGGGTTCAGGACCGGCCTGCATACGGCCGGCCCTTACCCGGCCCGGCTTGCGGCGGTGCTGCCGCTTTGCGACTGGGTCGGCTTCGACGTGAAGGCGCCGTTTTCCGGCTATCGGCGGGTGACGGGCGCGGCCGGCAGCGGCGACAGGGCCAGGGAAAGCCTGCGGCTGCTGCTGGCCAGCGGCACGGCCCATCAGGTGCGCACGACGGTCGATCCCGAACTGATCGACGAGGCGGCACTGGCGCAGATGGGCGCGGAACTGGCGGCGCTGGGTGTCGCCGACCATGTCTTGCAGACCTGCCGCCACACCGGCGTGCGGCGGAGCCGACCCGTTCACCTGCGGGACTGAAGGTCCGGCCCCTTCCGCGCGGCCGGCATATCGCCGCGAAGCTGCTGGCGGATGGACCGGCGGAGCGGTAAGCGCTTGCGCCCTGCGCGGGCAGCACGCTGCGGGCACCGCGTCGAGGAAGCGGTGCTGCTCGGCGGTGGCGATGATGCCGTCCGACAGGGTCAGGAACTTCTGGACATAGTTTTCCCGCACGAAGGGGCGGGTGCCGTCGGGATGGGCGTCGGCCAGCGCCAGTTCGTCCTCGATCACCCGGCCGTCCCTGAGCGTGACCGCGACGCGGCCGCCGAACGCCTTTTCGCGCGGGTCGCGGGCGTGATAGCGCCGCGTCCATTCCGGGTCTTCGACGGTGGTGATCTTGTGCCACAGCGCCACGGTTTCGGGCCGGTTCGCGCGCTCGGGGGCATAGGAGCGTTCGTGGTGCCAGCCGCCATCCTCCAGCGCCACGGCAAAGATATACATGATGGAATGGTCCAGCGTCTCGCGCGAGGCCTTGGGGTCCAGCTTCTGCGGGTCGTTGGCGCCGGTGCCGATGACATGATGCGTATGGTGGCTGGTGTGGATCACGATTCTGTCCACCCGGGACAGGTCGCCGATCCTCGGCCCCAGCCGGCGGGCGAGATCGATCAGCGCCGCCAGCCCAAGGATCAGCCGCGACAGGCCCGGGGACCGTCGCCGGACAGGGACTGTCGCGGAAACGGTCATTCCCGCGCGCCACCGGCCTCGATGCCCGAGGGGATGCGGATCCCGGCATGGATCTGGTGGGCATCGACGATGATGATGCGCCGGTCCCGCACCGCCGACATCCTACTGGTGACCGGGTCGGCCTTCAGATATCGGCTGACGCAGTCCAACGTCCTGACTCAGGATCCCGACCCGCCGGCCAGCAACCCCTGGGCGCAGGTGCAGACCGGCGAGGTGCAGGTCCGCGGCTTCGAACTGGAAGGCAAGGCCAATCTGGCGGCCGGGTTCGATCTGGTCGCCTCCTACGCCTGGCAGGATTCCGAGATCACCCGGACCAACACCGCCGCGCAGCTGGGCAACCAGCTCCAGCTCGTGCCCGAGCATCAGGCGACGCTCTGGGCCCATTACACCGTCCAGAGCGGCGCGCTGGAGGGCCTGGGCATAGGCGGCGGCTTGCGTCATGTCGGGCGCTGCTTCGGCGACCTGAACAACCAGATCGAGCTGCCCTCCTTTACCCTGGTCGATGCGGCGTTGAGCTATGATTTCGGCAAACAGGATCCGTCGCTTGCGGGGGTGATGCTTCGGCTGAGCGCCAGCAACCTGTTCGACAAGCGCCATGTCACCTCCTGCGCCTCGCTGACCTCGGCCAACTGCTATTACGGCGAAGGACGCTCGGTGATCGCCACGCTCGACTATCGGTGGTGATCCGGGGGCCGGCAATATGGTGAGAATAGTTAGCCCGAGGAATTGCGCAGAAGGCTTGCAACTGTTTTTTGAGCCGCTGGGCTTGGGTGTCATAGGAAGCAGTTTATGCTGCACGGAGAACGAGAGGGTCTCATGACCAAAGGGCGCCACCGAATTTTCAGAAATCCTTGCGCTCATTTCTAATAGCCGGGCTTCCCTTGGGTATCCTGTGCTTCCAGTAGATGAGGATGTAGCAATTGCTGCGGCTGCAATACCCAGCCGTACGGAAATATGCACGTAATGCCCTTGCGAGCCTTGCCCCCGTTTGCTGCCAGGCCGGTTTACAGAAACACGGATGAAACAATGCAATCCTCTTGCTCAGAGGAAAGCTGTTGTACCCGCCGTTCGCAACTAAATGCCGCCGAGGCTCTCACGCCGGGATGGACAGCCTTGCGCCCGATCGGTGCGTGATCCACGATCCAAGGAACAGGCGATTACCGTTGAGGTTGGCTTGCGTCTTGCGTCTAGTCCCAGCCATTCGGCTGGAACGTGGGATTTTCAAATCCGCCTTGATCAAAGTCAAGGCATTCGGCTGCCGGATATGCTAGCGGATCGGCAAAGGATGCTCCCATCCCTTCCGTCCCAGCGGATCGCTAGGTTTTCCCCAAATCTCTGAATGCACCCCGAGCGGGCAGAGAGGAACGCCATGTCGATCTCGCGATCTCCGGGCCCAATGACCCTTGGCCTCGTTCTTGTCCTGACCGGCCCAGTTCCGGCCTTTGCCCAGGACCAGCCGTTGGTGCTGGACACCATCACCCTGACCGCAACCGCACTGCCCACCGAATTGCTGAAAAGCCCAGCCTCGATCACCGTGATCGACCACGAGAAGATCACGGCCAGCACCCCGGTCTCGGTGGCCGGGCTACTGCGCGACGTGCCCGGCGTCCAGATCTCCGAAGAAGGGATCGAGCGCATCTCGATCCGCGGCGAAAGCTCGCGTCGGGTCGCTATCCTGATCGACGGGCAGAAGCTGACCGATCACACGAACTACGGCCAGCCGGTGCTGATCGACCCCACCTCGATCGATCGGATCGAGATCGTGCGCGGCTCGTCCTCGGTGGTCTCGGGCAGCCAGGCCATCGGCGGCGTGATCAATATCATCACCAAGCGCGGCGCCGCCAAGCCGCTGGAGGTGACGACCGGCGCGGGCTGGATCTCGGCCACCGAGGGCTATCGGGCCTCGGCCAGTGCGGCGGGCACGGTCGCGGCTGGCGCGGGTGAGCTGGACTACCGGCTAACTGTGGGCCGCATGGACCAAGGCGACCGCCGGACGCCCGAAGGCGTGCTGGAGCAGTCCGACACGCAAGACCGGACCATCTCGGCCCATGTCGGCTATCGTCTCGGCGACCATTACTTCGGACTGAAGGCGCTGAACCATGATCTGGCGGCAAATGTGCATACGGGCGATCCGCTATTCGCCATCGAACTTCCCAAACGCGACCTGCGAAAACTCGGCCTGTTCTACGAAGGCACGGATCTGGCTCCTTGGCTGACCCGGCTGACTTTCGATCTTTACGGACAGACGGTCGACCGCGTGTTCCGCAACGAGGTAACGCAGTTCCCTGGTCCCATGCGCCTGAACGTCCTGTCGGATTCCCGCGACGAGCAGCTGACCTGGGGGGCGAACCTGCGCGCCGAGATGCAGTTCTCGACCAACAGCCGCACCGTCGTCGGCATCGAATACGAAGACGACCGGCTGAAGGCCGACAAGGTGACGGTCACCACGGTCAGCGGGCCGATGCTGCCCTTTCCCAGCGTCACCACGCGACTGCGCTATGACGATGCCGCCATCCGCACCGTCTCGGTCTTCGGCCAGCACGAGGTCGACCTATCCAGGGATATGACGCTGACCCTGGGCGGGCGCTGGTACGATGTGAAAGCGACCCATGATGTCTCGCGAGAGAATGGCACCGATCTGCCACGCAGTTCCAACGACGACAGCCTTGCGCTGTTCTCGGCCGGGCTGGTGTGGTCGTCGGACCACGGCTTCGCGCTACGCGCCAATGTCTCGCAGGGCTACATCCATCCCTCCCTGAGCCAGTTGTTCCTGTCCACGACTGCGGGCGGCGCAGGCACGCTGATCGGAAACCCCGACCTGAAGCCCGAGCGCGCCACGACCTACGAACTGGGAGCGCGCTATGACCGGAACGCGCTGCTACTGGATGCCACGCTGTTCTACAGCGACGCCACCGATTACATCGCTTCGGTGGTGATCGACCCGAGCGATCCGCGAAATCCGGTCAGCCAGTATCGCAACATCGACGCCGCACGAACCTGGGGGATCGAGTTGCATGCCGAGCGCCGCTTTGAGGCGGCCGGCCTGACGCCCTATATCACCGCCAGCGCGATGCAGCGCGAATTCACCTATGCCAACGGCTACCAGACCCGCGATAGCGGCACGCCGGCACTGGCCGGGCGCATGGGGCTGCGCAAGGACTGGTCCCTGGGCAAGGTCGCCGGGATCTTCGACCTGTTCCTGCGCGGTGAAAGCAGGGTCGAAATGCGCGCCGATACGGGCGAAGTGGTGGATGGTACCGGCGGATTCGCGACGCTGAACCTGCACACCTCGGCCGATCTTGCTGACGGCCTTGCGCTGACCGTCGAACTGAACAACCTCACCAACCGCTCGTATCGAGCCTATGGGCAGATGGAGGGCGCCGAGCGCTCGTTCAACCTGTTCCTGACCAGAACCTTCTAGGGGCAAGCCATGCTGGAAACCGCGCTGCTGATGCTGACGCTTACCGCCGACGGCGATCTGCGGGTCACGCTGTCGCCCGCTGCGGACGCGGCCGAATGCGAAATCGACCGCGAAACGGTGGTAGGCATCCTTACCGATGCCGGGGAGCCGCCACTGGTCGCGCTTTGCGGGCAGACGGCTCTGCGCCTGACACCTTTCGTCCACGGCGCTGGACCGGCCGAAGAAACCCACCGCTACCGGGTCGAACTGCCCTCGGCCGGCGGATACGCCATCACGCCCCTCGCCGAGGGAGAGGCTTGCACGACGAAGGAGCATGCGGAGCCGGCGATCTATTGCACGCGTTCGGCGCAGGCGGTCCTGCCGGATGGCTAGGCCCGCCCTCGTCGCGGCGCCGACGCATCGGCGCGAAAAGCCTCCAGCCGCGCCTGGAAGTGCTCCACCAACAGCGGAAAGAGCGACGCTTGAAGACCTCTTTGCTGCGGAAAGCCCGCAACCGCTGGCCGACGCCTTTCCCGGAAAGCGCGCCGTCCATCCCTTCATCGGCATGGATCCGGTGCCCGAAGGAACTGTTCCTAGACACTGGGACGAAATTTACAGGAGCCCGCGAAGGAACCGTGGCGTCGCCTATATTCATGTTCCCTTCTGCGAGAACCACTGCCTGTTTTGCGGCTTCTACCAGAACCCGTGGTCCGCAAGCGTAGGGCCGCCCTATGTGGATGCGGTGATCGCACAGCTCGAGTCCTTCGCACGAAGCCCAGCACATGACGGCCCGCCGCTGCAGGCGGTCTATCTCGGCGGCGGTACGCCGACGGCGCTTGCCTCGCCCGACCTTGCGCGACTTGTCATGGCCATTCGCCGCTGTCTGCCGCTGGTACCCGATTGCGAGATCACCCTGGAGGGCCGCGTCCAGTCCTTCGACTGCGACAAGGCACTTGCCGCCTTCGATGCCGGCGTCAACCGCATCTCTGTCGGAGTCCAGAGCTTTTCGGAACGCATTCGCCGCCCCCTGGGACGGCGCGCGGGGACCGCGGGCGTCATTTCCTTGCTCGAGAGCCTCGTCGGCCTGGATCGCGGGGCCGTCGTCGTCGACCTGATCTATGGTCTGCCGCAGCAGAGCCCCGAGGACGTGGCCGGGGATGTCCGGCTTTGCGCACAACTGGGGCTTGACGGCCTGGATCTCTACTCGCTGAGTCTGATTGCGGGCACGCCCCTGCTGAGCGCGATCGAGAAGGGAAAGCTGCATCCGGCGGCCGGCTCCAGCCTGGGGACGTATTTCGCCGCCGGCGAGGAGGCAGCGATGGCCGAGGGCTGGTCCGCCATCTCGACCACCCACTGGCAGGGTAGCCTGCGCGAGCGCAACGTCTACAATCTCGCGGTCAAGACAGGGGCCGATTGCCTGCCCTTCGGCGCCGGGGCGGGAGGCTTCCTGGGTGGGTTCAACTATCGCATCACGGCAGACCTGCGCGATTTTGCCGCCCGTGCAGGATCCGGCACCTGCCTGACCGCGGCCATGATGCGCGCCACTCCCGCCGCCCCGATCCACAATGCGCTGAAATCCGGTATGGAGCGGGGACGCCTCGACACAGTCGCCGTAGACGCCGCGCTGGCAAGGGTCTGCGGATCGGAAGCCGCCAGCTTCTCGACCCATGCCGCCCCCCTGCTGGCGCAATGGAGCCGCGCTGGTCTTCTGGAGCCCTACCATCGCTTCCACCGCCTGACCCGGGCCGGCCGTTTCTGGCAAGTAGCCATGACCGGGCGGCTCATCACCTGGCTGCGCCAGCATCCTGACCTTGGAGACCGACATGGCAGACCTGACAGTTGACCCCATTCGCGCCGCGTTGGCCGAAACGCCCCATGCTGCACTCGAGGATATCGCCCGCAAGGCTGCCACTACACCGTTGGCCGTTCTGGACGCCCTGCCCGAAGGCGAGGTTGTCTCTCTGCCGGGCACCACACTGCCCGAGGTGCTGAAGGATATAGCCCGCTGGGGTGAGATCACCCTGATCGTCCACACCCCGACTGTGATCCTGGAAGTAAAGGCCCCGCTCGGCCACAGTGAAATCGGCAATGGCATGCTTAACCTTCACGGAAAGCCGATCGGGGGACATATCAAATATGAAGCCTGCGCTCGTGTGGCTTTTGTACGTCGAAAGCTATTCGGCATCGAAACACGTTCAGTACAATTCTACGCCAAGGACGGCCTCTGTATGTTTAAGATCTATTTGGGTCGCGACGAGGGCCGACAATTGAAGGCAGAGCAGATCAGCGCCTTCGACGCGCTTGAAGCGCGCCTCATATCTGCTTGAACCCGTGACGGCGAAGACTCTCGTAAGTTTTGGGACCGTCACGCTTTAATCGGCTCGCCTGTCTGCGTGTCAACTCACTGACCAGAGTTCCGCGAGCTGATGTCAAGCGCAAGGAGAAGTCAAATGAAGAAGTATATAAATAATGGCCATTTGAGACCGCCCCGATTACACAGGCGAGTAATCCACCTCAAATCGCCTCAATTAAACGTATCCCCCGCAAAGCCCCACACTATTGTTTTGCGACGAATGCCCGTTATATAAACAACACTACACTCAAAAATCTGGGAAACAAAGCTTACACTAGAAGGGAAGTCAGTCTCGATAAAATTTGATCTTCAACAGCTCAATAATTGACCCAGCCCAATGCTGTCAGTATCTTAATATAAACATATCCAACGGCGGGCCGGCGGAGTTTTTAATTATGGCCAACCGATATGAAAAATGGACCGACGACCAGCGAAAAAATCGGATAATGGAATTGCGCCACCTCCGCTATGTCATCGCAGCGGTGGAGCATGGCAGCTTCAGCGCGGCGGCGGGTGAACTCGGCGTGCGGGAATCCGCGATCAGCCGGCGCATCCGCGATCTCGAGGACGAGACCGGCGCAGCGCTCTTCATCCGCCACAAGCGCGGTGTGACATTGACCGATGCAGGGAGGAGGTTCCTGACGCATGCCCGGCGGGCGCTCAACGAGGTCGACCTGGCCGTCAAGGATGTCGGCGCGGCCGGCCGGGTCGAGCATGGCGTATTGCGGATCGGCATCTTCGCCTCGCTGGCCTCGGGCTTCCTCGCCGATCTGCTGCGCCGCTACAACGACGATCATCCCGGTGTGCGATGCGTGATCGTGGAAGGCAACCCGAGCGATCACATCGCCGCCGTGCGCCAGCATTGCATGGACGTGGCCTTCCTGACCGGCACACCCGAAGCGGCGGAATGCGATGTCGAGGTCTTCTGGCAGGAGCGGGTGTTCGTGGCGCTTCCGAAGGACGACGATCTGACGGTCCGAAAGCGGATCGCCTGGTCCGAATTGCGTGACCGGCATTTCGTCGTCAGCGAGGCCGGTCCGGGACCGGAGATCCACGACTATCTGGTCCGGTATCTGTCGGAACTGGGTCATCACCCCAGTGTCGAGCGCTGCCCAGTCTCCCGTGACACGCTGATGCAACTGGTCGCCCTGGGCAACGGGTTGACGCTCACCAGCGAAGCGACAACCGGCGCGACTTTTCCCGGCGTCGTCTTCCGGCCGCTCGCAACGGAGCCCCTGCCCTTCTGCGCGGTCTGGTCGCCACGCAACGACAATCCGGCCCTGCGCCGCTTGCTCAGCCTGACGCGGACCCTGTCGGCGCAAGACAGCAAGGCACGATGAGTCAGTCACCAGGTCGACGTCCAGCACTGACGCCCCGTTTTGCCTTAGCGAACCCGCGATCCGAGGCCAGAAACCGCTCCAGTATCGGCACGAGCAGTTTCTGCGGCGGGACCGCGGCACGCGTTCCGCCCGAGCCTGTGCGGCCCAGCAACTCGCCGTAAAGCACCAGATCCCTGTGCAGGCTGGCGGGCAGTTCGACGGTCAGCTTCACGGGCGTATCATCCGCGATTGGTCCCAGCTTCAGCTTCGTCATGGTGTCATCCTCCCGCATTCTCGAACACCAAATCTCGCCCCACAAGAATCCTGACCGGGAAGCCCGGCCGGATGGTCAACGTCGGGGCGACCTGCAGCTGGCGCTGGACGATCTTCTGGCCGGTCTGATTGACGGTGTCCTGGGCGCCGTCGCGGATGGCGCGGATCAACCGGTCCTCCTCGTCGCCGGCGGCGAGTTCGGTGCCCACCGCCAGCAGGGTCGAGAGACCGGCGGCCTTCATCAACTCTCCCCAGTGATAATCGACCCCGTCCTCGAGTCCGGCGTAACCGGCGGCATCGGCGCCCGGCAGGCGCTCCAGCACCAGCGAGCGGCCGTCGGGAAAGATCAGCCGGTTCCAGACCAGCAGCACGCGGCGCTGGCCGAAACGGACGCCATCGTCGTATTCGCCGATGATGCGGGTGCCCTGCGGGATCAGCAGGAACGAGCCGGTCGGGCTGTCGTAGACGGGTTGGGTGACCTGGGCGATGATCTGGCCGGGCAGGTCGGAGCGGATGCCGGTGATCAGCGCCGCCGGGATCACCGAGCCGGCCTGCAGGACGTAGGGCGAGGCCGGGGCTTCGACGCGATCCGGGGCAACGGTGATGCGATCTGCGGCGCCGCCCAGGAACGCCGCATGCGGATCCTGCGTGGCTGCGGCGCCGGGCTGTCCCATGGTACCAAGCGCGCCTGGGGTCTGACCGGCTGGCCCTGCGCCCATGTCCGACCCGCCCGCAGGCCGTGGCCCACCCTGAAAGAACACGCCGCTGAGCCGTGCGGCCTCCTCCTCGGCCAGCCGTTGCTGCTCGGCCGCGTCCATGGCGGGTGCGGCCTCGAGCGGCGCGGAGATGTCCGCTGCAGGCACCGGCGCGCCGCGGTTGCGGGCATCAAGGATCGGCTTGCCGAGATCGCCGGGCAGCGCCGGGCCGAGGGCGGGGCCGCTATAATCATGCGGCAGTTCCGCCAGCCCGTCGGCAGTGGCGCGGTTTTCGGTGGAGAACAGCTCCTCGCCGCCACGTTCCACATCTTTACTCTGCAGGGCGAAGATCAGCGCCGCACCGATGCCGAGCGCGGCAATGGCAGCCATCCCCGCCAGCACCTTGCGCGACAGCCGGGTGACGCGCGGCGGTTCGGCGCGCAGCCGCATCGGCGCGGCAGAGGTGTTCCTGTCGCTCATCAGGACGAGCCTTTCGTCGGTGCGCGGGTCGGTTGGGCGACCGCCCGTGTCTGTTCCATACGGATAATCCGCACCACCTGTTGGCGCTTGCCGGACCCGAGGCGCAGTTCGGCCACGCCGAAGAGCCGGTCCACGATCAGCACGTTGCCGTGGACGCGGCTGTTGACGATCTCGGGCGCACCGTCCGGGCCGATGACGAAGAGCGGCGGCATCTCGCCCTGCGCGATGCCGGGCGGAAAGACCACATGGACCCGGCGACCGTCGTCGAAGACCGAGACCGGCCGCCAGGGCGGGCTCGCGCCTTGGACCTGCAAGCCGTAGCGATGGTTGCGCGCCGATTTCCCAGGGATTACCGGTGCTGCAGGAGGCGCCTGTCGCTGCACCACTGCCGAAGACGACGCGCTTTCCGGATAGTGCCAAGACACCGCCGGCATCCAGGTTTCTGCGTCGGCGCGCAGTTCCAGCATATAGCGGCGCCGGTCGGTGGCGATCACCAGATTGGTGCTGATCTCGGGCCGGGTCGGCTTGACCAGCACATGTACGCGGCGCGACGCGCCGCTGCCGCTCTCGGTCTCGCCGATGATCCAGCGGGCGGTGTCGCCGGCGGCGATGGGTCCGGTGCCGGTCAGGCGCTCGCCCGGCTCCAGCGCGATATCGGTGACCTGTCCGGGCGCGGCATAGACCTGATAGAGCGCGCCCTCAGACCAAGGATAAACCTGGATGGCATTATAGTAGCCCTCGCGGCGCGGCTCGACCCGCGCGGCGAGATTGGCGTTCGTCACCCGGCTTTCCGGGTTTTCCGCCGCGTTGCCGCCCTTTGCCGGGGTCCAGCCCGGCGGCACATGCAGCGGTTTCGGAGCTGGTTCTGCAACGGCGGCAGGAGGCGATGGCAGGGGCGGCACGGTGTCGTCATAGCTGAATTGAGGAGTCTTGCTGGTGGCGCAGCCCGCCAGCGCGGTGGCCGACAGCAGGACCACGGCCAGTACGGATCGGGGCAAGCTTCTCGCCCGGGCGCCGATCATTCCTTCGGTGAGAACAATTGTCATTAGCTCAACTCCCGCGACCATGAGATCGCATTGACATAGATGCCGAGCGGATTGGCGCGCAGGACCTCGGCGGTGCGGGGCGTCTGGATCACCACGGTCAGGATCGCGGTCCAGCGCTCGGTGGATGACAGCTGGCCGTTCTCATAGCGTTTCTCGGTCCAGGCGACCCGGAAGCTGTCGGGCGAGGCGCGGATGACCGAGGAGACCTCGACCGAGACCTGCCGCTCGCCCAGTTTCGAGAAGGGATCGTTACCGCGGGCATGGTCGTTCAGCGCCGCGGCGCCGCGATCGGTGGTCCAGTCATAGGCGCGGAGCCAGTTCTGCCGCAGGATCACCGGATCGGCAGGAATCGAACGGACCTGCTCGATGAAGCGGCCGAGATGCCAGGCGATCTGCGGATCGGTGGGGCGATAGTCGGCCGCGGCAGGCGCGACGGCCTGGGCCTGGCCGAGATCGTCGACCTGCACCACCCAGGGCACGACGGTGCCGCGCGCCGATTGCCAGACCAGGACGCCGGCGAAACCGGCGGCGAGGATCAGGCAGGCGAAGGCCATCAGCCGCCAGTTCCGCGCCTGCACCCGGGCGGAGCCGATGCGCTCGTCCCAGACTTGCGCGGCCTTCTGGTAGGGCGTGACCGGTTCCGGCGTCTTGCCGTAATGCGTGGTCGGACGTCTGAACAGGTTCATGGCTTGTCGCTTTCGGAAAGGGAGACGGATGTCCCGGGACCATGGCTGTCGCCCGAGCGCACGGCATGGGCGGCAACGGTCGCGCCCCGGCCAAGGGACTGCCCGCGCATGCGCTGCGCCCAGGCGGGCGCATTGCCGCCGGCACTGGTGTTTGCGCCACCCGCATCAGCGGCGGGGCCACCGAGCGTGCCCTGCGTGGTCGATCCCCCGGTGCTGGTGAAACCGGCCTTCACGCCGGCTTCGCGCTTGGCCTTGAGACTGGCCGCCGCCCGACGCAGCGGGGTCATGGCAGCGATGCCCGCGCCCTTGCCGACGCCGGCGGCACCGGAGAGGGCGCCGTCGATCCCGGATTGTCCGGCCGAGTTCAGGGTATAGGCGGCGGAGGCGGCGCCCGCCGTGGCGGCCCCGCCGCGCGCGGTCGCGGCGATGCCCTTCGCGCCGAGCACCGTGGCGCCACCGGCGGCCATGGCCGCCCCGCCCACGGCCAGTCCTGTCCCCGCGACCGCCCCGGCCCCAAGCTGCGGACCGCCGGAGACCAGGCCGGTCGCGATGCCGGGGCCGAAGATGCCGAGGCCCAAGAGGGACAGCGCCGCCAGCACGATGGCCATGGCGTCGTCCACGGTCGGGGCGACGCCGCCGAAGCCGCTGGTGAACGCACCAAACAGCGTCGAGCCGATGCCGATGATCACCGCCAACACCAGAACCTTGATGCCCGACGAGACGACATTGCCCAGCACGCGCTCGGCCATGAAGGCGGTCTTGCCGAAGAGGCCGAAGGGGATCAGCACGAAGCCCGCCAGCGTGGTGAGCTTAAATTCGATCAGGGTGACGAAGAGCTGCACGGCGAGGATGAAGAAGGCGAGGATGACCAGCGCCCAGGCGAAGAACAGACAGAGGATCTGGAGGAGGTTCTCGAAGACCGCGACCCAGCCCATCAGGTCGGAGATCGATTCCAGCAGCGGCCGGCCGGCATCGAGCCCGGTCTGGGCGACGCGGCCGGGGCGCATGAGATCGCCGGCGGTGAAGCCGGTGCCGGAGGCCATCAGCCCGAGCCCGGCGAACGACTCAAAAACGATGCGGGCGAGGCTGTTCCAGTTGGTGATCAGCCAGGCGAAGACGCCGACGAAGATGGTCTTCTTGACCAGGCGCGCCAGAATGTCGTCCTCGGCGCCCCAGGCCCAGAACAGCGCGGCCAGGGTCACGTCGATGACGATCAGCGTGGTGGCGATGAAGGCGACCTCGCCGCCCAGCAGGCCGAAGCCGGAGTCGATATAGCTGGTGAAGACCGCCAGGAAATGGTCGATGACCCCAGACCCGCCCATGGATGATCACTCCGCTTCAGGGGAGACGGCAGGGCGGGATGGCTCGGGGCTGGGACTGCGCCCGAGGAAGCGATCGCGGGTTTCGGCCCAGATGTGTAGGCAGTCGGCATCGTCCGCCGCCGCTTCGCCCAACCGCTGGCAGCGGCGCTGGCCCTCGCGCAGCGGATCTTCCGGCTGCGACTGGCTCTGCTGCCCGGGAAGCGGCGGCAGATCGCCGGTCCGTTCCATCCGGATCAGGGTGACGGTCATGACGATCGCCAGGAACAGGATGGCAATGAGCCGGGCCATCGCCTTGCCTCCCATGATTGCGCCTCCTCGGGGCTTCAGTTGTTGAACATCCGGGCATTGCCGGGCTGGTAGCCGATGCCGGGCGTCAGGAAGCGTTCGCGCTGGATGCGGCCCTGTTCGGTGGCCGCCGCGCGCTCAGCCTCGGCGAGCGCCTCGGCGCGGCCGGTGGCGGCGAGGAGCGCGGTGAGATCGGAAAGCTGCTGCGATTGCAGGGCCAGCAGCTGGTTGCCGGCCTGGCTGGCCTGCAAGGCACCGGTGGCACCCTGGCTCTGTTCGACCAGCGTCGCCATCTCGGCCCGCTGCGCCTCGATGTTGTTGGTGACGCCGGCCTGGACGCGCATGGCGTCCTGCAACCCGCCCATGGTGTTGCTCCAGCGGGTCCGGGCATCGGCCAGGAGTTGTTGTTCGGACATCGAGAGATCGGGCGTGCCGTATTCCTGCTCGAACGCCTGGTCGACCTCTTGCACCTCGAAGGCGATGTTCTGGGCCTCGTCCAGCAGTTGCTGGGTGCGGGTGACATTTTGTTGCAGCTGCTGCAGCGAGCTATGCGGCAGGCTGGCGAGATCGCGGGCCTGGTTGATCAGCATCCGCGCCTCGTTCTGCAGCGAGGCGATCTGGTTGTTGATCTGCTCCAGCGTGCGCGCCGCGGTCAGCAGGTTCTCGGTATGGTTGGTCGGGTCGTAGACAATGCGACCGAAGCCGCCGAAGAAGGCTTGGGCTGGCGGAGTCAGGACCGGGGCCAGCGCCAGCGGTGCCGCCAGCGCAAGGACCAGTGCCGTGGTGCTGACGGAACGGGTGATCATGGATGGTCTGCGCGTCATGGCGCGGTCTCCTTTTCTGTGCTTGTTTCTGGTCCTGCCTCTGCGAGGGTGGATGCTGCCTTGGCGTCGCCGGGCGCGACCGCGTCACCGGCAGGTCCTGTCTCCGCGTCGGTGAACCCGGCATCGTCCGGTCCCGCCCCGTGATCAGTGCGTGCCGTTTCTGAACTGATCGGTTCAGATACAGGCATGCCGGTGGCTTCCGGCGCCAGATTGGCGAGGTCCGGGATCAGCTCGGCGGCCCAGTCCACGTCGCGGTCGCGCAGCCAGGCGGAGAGGAAGCCGTCACGTCCATGTTCGGCGAGGACCTGACCGATCAGCGTTTGATCGGATTTGGCGGATGCGGCGCAGAGCGCGAGACCGACTTCGCTGAGGCCCAGCTCGAACAGCCGGTTGCCACGCCGGGACTGGCAATAATAATCCCGCTTGGGCGTCGCCCGCGCCAGGATCTCGATCTGGCGGTCGTTGAGGCCGAAGCGGCGATAGATCGCGGTGATCTGCGGCTCAACGGCACGCTCGTTGGGCAGCAGCAGCCGGGTCGGGCAGCTCTCGATGATCGCCGGGGCGATGGCGGAATTGTCGATATCCGACAGCGACTGCGTGGCGAAGACGACCGAGGCGTTCTTCTTCCTGAGCGTCTTCAGCCATTCGCGCAGCTGGCCGGAAAACCCCTCGTCGTCCAGCGCCAGCCAGCCCTCGTCGATGATCAGCAACGTGGGTCGCCCGTCCAGCCGGTCGCCGATGCGGTGAAAGAGATAGGACAGAACCGCCGGCGCGGCGCCGGTGCCGACCAGGCCCTCGATCTCGAAGGCCTGCACCGAGGCCGCGCCCAGATGCTCGCTCTCGGCGTCGAGCAGCCGGCCCCAAGGACCGCCGATGCAATAAGGGCGCAGCGCCTGCTTCAGATCGTTGGATTGCAGCAGCACCGCGAGGCCGGTGATGGTGCGTTCTCCGACCGGCGCCGAGGCCAGCGAGGTCAGCGCTGTCCAGAGATGCTCCTTCACCTCTGGGGTGATGGCGATGCCTTCGCGCATTAGGATGGCGGAAATCCAGTCCGCCGCCCATGCCCGTTCGGCCGCATCGTCGATGCGGGCCAGCGGCTGCAGGGCGACGGAATTCTCCGCATCCTCGGACAACCCGCCGCCGAGATCATGCCAGTCGCCGCCCATGGCCAGCGCCGCCGCCCGGATCGAGCCGCCGAAATCGAAGGCAAAGATCTGCGATCTTTCGTAGCGGCGGAACTGCAGCGCCATCAGCGCCAAGAGCACCGACTTGCCCGCCCCGGTCGGACCGACCACGAGGGTATGGCCGACATCGCCGACATGCAGCGAGAAGCGGAACGGCGTCGCGCCTTCGGTCTTTCCAAAGAGCAAAGGGGGTGCATCGAAATGCTCGTCCGACCCCTCGCCGGCCCAAACGGCGCTCAACGGCACCATATGGGCGAGATTCAAAGTGCTGATCGGCGGCTGGCGCACATTGGCATAGGCATGTCCCGGTAGCGAGCCGAGCCAGGCGTCCACCGAGTTCACAGTCTCGATCATCGCGGTGAAGTCGTGGCCCTGCACCAGTTTCTCGACCAGCCGCAGCTTCTCGTCGGCGATGCTGGCGTCCGCGTCCCAGACGGTGATCGTCGCGGTGACATAACCCATGCCGGCCACATCCGCGCCGAGTTCCTGCAAGGCCATGTCGGCGTCGGCGGCCTTGTTGGCGGCATCGGTATCGACCAGGGCCGCGGGCTCGCTGGTCATCACCTCCTTCAGGATGGCGGCGATGCTCTTGCGCTTGGCGAACCATTGCCGCCGGATCTTCGTCAGCAGTTTCGTCGCATCGGTCTTGTCGATAAGGATGGCGCGGGTCGACCAGCGGTACGGAAAGGCGATGCGGTTCAGCTCGTCGAGAATGCCGGGCGTCGTCGCGGTCGGAAAGCCGGTGATGGTCAGCACCCGCAGATGCTGCTCGCCGAGCCGCGGCTCCAGCCCGCCGGTCAGCGGCTGGTCGGCGAGCAGGGCGTCGAGATGCATCGGCACTTCCGGCACGCGCAGGCGCTGCCGGTTGGTGGAGATGGTGGAATGCAGATAGGTCAGCGTCTCTGGATCGTCGAGCCAGCGGCATTCCGGCATGAAGCCGTCGAGCAGCGCCAGCACCCGGTCGCTGCGGTCGATGAAACCGCGCAGCAGTTCCCAGGGATTCACCCCAGATGTCTCGCGGCCCTCGTAGAGCCAGCTTTCCGCGCGGGCCGCCTCTTCGGCCGGCGGCAGCCAGAGCAGGGTGAGAAAATAGTCCGAGACGAAATGGCTGCCTTCCTGCTCGAAATCGGCCTTGCGCTCGGCATCGACCAGCGCCGAGGCGGGATCGGGGAAGCGGCTGTCGGGATAGGTGGCGGCTTCGGACCGCTGCGCCTCGACGAAGATGGCCCAGCCCGAGCCGAGGCGGCGGAAGGCGTTGTTCAGCCGCCCCGCCACCGCGACCAGTTCGGCGGCCACGGCGGAATCCAGATCGGGGCCGCGGAATTTCGCCGTGCGCTGGAACGAACCGTCCTTGTTCAGCACCACGCCCGGCGCGACCAGCGCCGCCCAAGGCAGGAAGTCGGCGAGGCGGGAAGCGGTGCGGCGATACTCGGCGAGATTCATCATCGCATACCTCCGTCAGACCGAGAGATGGCCGGGGAGACGCAGGTGGCGGCGCCCAACCTCGACGAAGAGCGGGTCGCGCTTCGCCGCCCAGACGGCGGCGATGTGACCGACCGCCCAGATCAGGATGCCGGCCAGCCAGAGCTGGAGGCCGAGACCTACGGCGCCGGCCAGGGTGCCGTTCAGGATGGCGATGCTTCTCGGCGCGCCGCCGAGCAGGATCGGCTCGGTCAGGGCGCGATGCACCGGGACGGAAAAGCCCGGTACGTCGGAAAGCTGCTCGAAGCCCTGCGTCATCAGACCAAGGCCCCGCCGCCGAAGCTGAAGAAACTGAGGAAGAACGAACTGGCCGCGAAGGCGATGGAGATGCCGAAGACGATCTGGATCAGCCGGCGAAAGCCGCCGCCGGTATCGCCGAATGCCAGCGTCAGGCCGGTGACGATAATGATGATCACCGCCACGATCTTGGCCACCGGTCCCTCGACGGAATCGAGGATGGATTGCAGCGGCGCCTCCCAGGGCATCGAGGAACCGGCGGCATGGGCGGCGGGCGCCAATACAAGGCTGACATAGGCGAAGCTGGCGGATGCCGCGATACGGCGGGGAAGCTTCAATGCAGGTCGGATCATGGAGAATCTCCGATGTTTTGATGGGTGTCGGTCTCGGTGTCGGGAATCACGGGTGCGATGCGGTATTCGCCGTCCGGCCGAAGGCCCTCGACCCGGACCAGTTCGGTGAGACGGCGATTGCTGCCGCGTCCGGCCAGAACGGCGATCAGATCCACGGTCTCGGCGATCAGCGCCCGTGGCACGGTGACCACGGCCTCCTGGATCAGCTGTTCGAGGCGGCGCAGGGCTCCGATGCCCGATCCGGCATGGATGGTGCCGATCCCGCCGGGATGGCCGGTGCCCCAGGCCTTGAGCAGATCCAGCGCCTCGGCGCCGCGCACCTCGCCGATCGGGATGCGGTCGGGCCGCAATCGCAGCGATGAGCGGACCAGATCGGAAAGCGTCGCGACGCCGTCCTTTGTGCGCATCGCCACCAAATTCGGCGCGGCGCATTGCAGCTCGCGGGTATCCTCGATGATGACGACGCGGTCCAGCGTCTTCACCACCTCGGCCAGCAGCGCATTCGTCAGCGTGGTCTTGCCGGTGGAGGTGCCGCCGGCGACGAGGATATTGGCGCGGGTCACAACGCCAAGCCGCAGCGCCTCGGCCTGCATCCGGCTCATGATCCCGGCGGTGACATAGTCGTCGAGCGTGAACACGGCCACGGCGGGCTTGCGGATCGCGAAGGCCGGCGCGGCGACCACCGGCGGCAACAGGCCTTCGAAGCGTTCCCCTGTCTCGGGCAGTTCCGCCGAGACGCGTGGGGACCGGGCATGGACCTCGGCGCCGACATGATGCGCGACCAGTCGGATGATCCGCTCGCCGTCGGCAGGGGACAGCCGTTCGCCGGTGTCGTTCAGACCCTCGGAAAGCCGGTCGATCCAGAGCCGCCCGTCGGGGTTCAGCATCACCTCGACGATATCGGGATCCCGCAAGAGGGCGGAGATGGCAGGCCCGAGCGCGGTGCGGAGCATGCGGGCGCCGCGCTCCACCCTTGCCTCGATGTGGTCCGAACCTGCCATCCCGTCCCCCGTTCCACCGGGGCGGCGAGAGGAAAGCCCCGGATGGGGTCGACTAAAAGAGCCTCAAAACGAGAGAGTGCAACAGCTATTCAGCTGCCGTCGTAGTCTGGCGTAGAAAGACAGGGAAACGGCGGTTTTGCCCTTTCGGGAAAACCAGCGCAGGTGGCGGCAGGCTGACGAATCAACTCCGGTATGATCAGCATCACCAGCCACTAACCTTGACATCATTTTTTCAGTGACGATATCAATGATGTCAGTTTCCGGGAGTCGCAATCGCCATGCCCGCCATCACCATCCGCAATCTGTCCGCCGAGACGCATCGGGCGCTGAAGATGCGCGCGGCGCAGCATGGGCGCAGTACCGAGGCCGAAGTGCGCGACATCCTCGAACAGGCAGCGCGACCGCAGAACCGCGTCCGGCTGGGGTCGCTGCTGGCCGAGATCGGCCGCGAAGCGCGGATGAGCAAGGAAGAGCACGCCCTGTTCGAGACTGCGATCCGGCGTGACCGGACCCCTGCCCGACCGATCGATTTCGACGAATGATCCTGCTCGACACGAATGTGGTCTCCGAACCGATGCGGGACGCGCCGGATGCCGGAGAGTTGGACTGCCCCCACCGAGTGGTCCGGGTTGATTGTTAGTGCATCGTCGGCCGCTGGTCTATTGGGATGACGGCTTCCGGTGCGGGTGGGCGGTATCCCAGGGAGCTGTGCGGCCTGACAGTGTTGTAGTGGCGGCGCCATCGCTCGATGAGGATCTGGGCCTCCCTGAGCGAATAGAAGACTTCTGCATCCAGGAGTTCGTCGCGGAATCGAGCGTTGAAGCTCTCGCAATACCCGTTCTCCCAGGGTGAACCCGGCTCGATGAACGCGGTCTTGGCACCAACTGCGCCGATCCAGCCCTGCACCTTCTTGGCAATGAATTCCGCGCCATTGTCGGACCTTATGAACGCAGGCGGGCCACGCAAGATGAACAGATCCGTCAGGGCGTCGATTACGTCGGTGGAATTGAGCCTGCGGTTTACACGGATCACCAGCGCCTCCTTCGTGAATTCGTCGATGATATTGAGCGTCCGAAACAGCCGTCCGTCATGTGTCCGGTCCTGAACGAAATCATAGGACCAGACGTGGTTCGGGTGCTCCGGCCGGAGACGGACGCAGGACCCGTCGTTCAACCAGAGCCGACCCTTCTTTGCCTGCTTTTGCGGGACCTTCAGCCCTTCACGCCGCCATATCCGTTCCACGCGTTTATGATTTACATGCCAACCGGCGTTGTTCAGCAATCCGGTGATCATCCGATAGCCATATCGCCCGTAGGTGCGAGCGAGCGTGATGATGTCTTCCGTCAGCCGTTCTTCGTCCGGGGCGCCGCAAGGAACCTTGCGTTGCGTCGAGCGGTGCTGCCCGAGGATGCGGCAGGCGCGGCGCTCGGATATGCCGAGCGCCTGCCGCACATGGTCAATGCACTGGCGACGGCGCGAAGGGCTTAGAAGTTTCCCCGTGCAGCCTCGCTCAGGATCATCTTGTCCAAGGTCAGATCTGACACCGCGCGCCGCAACCGCTGGTTCTCCGCCTCAAGCTCCTTGAGACGCTTCAGCTGATCCCGGTTCATGCCGCCATACTGCTTGCGCCAGCGATAATACGTCGGCTCGGTCACGCCGATCTGCCGCACCGCGTCGGAAATTGCCATTCCCTGTCCATGAAGCACTTCAATCTGTCGAAGCTTCAGAACGATGTCTTCCGGTTTGTCTCGCTTGCCTGCCATCTGATGGTCCTCCTGAACAGGATATTTCTATCCCAGTGGGTGGACCACTTCAGTGGGGGCACTCCAGAGTCGTCCGCTGGATCGATGAGCAGGCGATCGAGACTCTGCACCTTTCGGCCATCACCGTGGCCGAGATCCGGTTCGGCATTGCTGTGCTTCCCGACGGCAAGCGCAAGGCCCGCCTGCATTCCCGTTTCGAGAAAGAGATCCTGCCGCTGTTCGAGGACCGCATCCTGCCCTTCGGTCTCGCAGCCTCGGAATGCTACGCAAGCCTGATGGCGCAGGCGCGCGGCAGGGGAACGATCATCGGCCAGGCGGACGGCTTCATCGCCGCAATCGCCGCCGCCGTCGAGTTGACCGTCGCGACGCGCGATACCGCGCCGTTCCTGGCTGCCGGCATCACCGTCATCAATCCATGGGAGGAGGCGAGATGAACCCGGAAGCCGTATCGGGCCGCCATTTTCGTCAAATGCCGAATATTTCCGTCAGTTTTCTGACCTAAGGAACTCCCGTGAGGGCCGCTGGGAAAAGCCTTTAGCGGTCGCACGAATGAGGGAAAAAGCGACCTTGCCGATACCTCGGATGAGCCGGCGAACCGGAACCCTGGAGTGCGAGGCGTGGGAGAGTGCTTGTGGCAGTAAGTTGTTACCCGTGGATTTGACCGTTGCTAGCCTCTCGGAGGTTAGGGGCCTGCGGAAGAAATCAAGGGTTGCGCTCCGGCTGGCGTACCATACGCTGTCCGACCACGTTCGTTTTCTCAAGGGGAGCAGATGCCGCGATACCCGCACTGGACCGAAGCTGAGTTTCCGGCTGCGAAGACCTTCTGGGCGTCGATCGCAAAGATCGACGAGAAGATGAGGGAGGATCCATATCGCTGGACCCTTTCGAAGGAGGCAAGGCTTGGTCAGTATGCGGACTTCAAACCGGGAAAGCTTTCCCATTGGAAAAACATCATCCGGACTAGCGGCCAGGTCACGCCGACGGAACTGAGTCTCAGGGGCGGGGACGATTTCGACGTCATGGACGGCCGGCATAGGATCTATGCCCTCCACGAGGAGGGGTTCACGGACGTGCTTATCCAGGTCCTCCCGATGGAGCCGGGCGATGAGGGGAAAATTGATAGGCTAGCGGAACGTCTCGCGCCTTAACCATCCCCAATGGCAATAATTCCCCGCAAAACAAAGGCCTGTGTTGGCGGGAAGCGGCGAGCCCGCCATGGTGGGTGTTCGAGATGAAACGACACGCTCCCGCTCTTGATGCAATGATCCTCGAATAAGAATCCTCGCCATTTAACGGTCCTGGCTACCGCCCCGCCGGAACAGAAAGTGTTGTCATACGGCCCCTTCGGCAGGGTCGAGTTTGGCCGGCTCATCCCCCGCCCCCGCGACATCCTCCGGTATCTCCTTGAGAAAGCTCTCGCCGGATTGCAGCCTGCGGCCGAGGGTCTCGACGAAGCCCTCGAAGCGTTCGCGGCCCTTGGCCTGGGCGGCGGCGTAGCCCTCGGCCGGGACCGGCGGCGTGACGGTCAGCCAGAAGCGGACGAAGAGCGCCAGGGTTTCGGCGCAGAGGCCGACATCGCGTTCGAGCCGCATGATCTGGCGCGACATGCGGTCGAGCCGGCGGGTAAAGGCCGCCTCGCGCCGGTCGGCATCGTCGGGCGAGAGAAAGGAAGCGACGGCGGCCTCGACGATGGCCGAGCGCGAGACCTTCCTGCTGTCGGCGAGATCCGAGATCTGCCGCAGCAGTGCGGGCGGGAAATAGACGTTCAGTCGTTGGCGCATGTTTTTTGACTCCTTACATGGGAATATCGTCGCCGGGATCCATCGAGGCCTGCCGGGCGACACCAGCCATCTTGCGGCGCAGCGCCTGGCGCTGGCGCGCGGCATCCGCCTGATCGTCACCGAGCAGCTGCCTGAACTCGTCCTCCGGCGACGGTTCCTTCCGTTCGTGGACGATCTCGACATGCTCGGGCAGTTCCGGCTCGCGGCGCAGGCCGGAATTGGCCTTGTCCTGGCGTTTTGCCTTGGACGTTTCACCGGCCCCTGCCCGATCCGCCGCCTGCTTCGGCGGCTTCAGCCCGGTCCAGTCGTCTGGTCGCGGTGATGGAGCAACCTCGCGCGGATCGGGCGGGGCCAGCATCCGCTCCCTGAAGCGCGGATCGGCATAGTAGCGCGCCTTCCGGGCCCGGATCGGCGGAGTGCCCGCGACCATGACGATCTCGTCCTCCGGCGGCAGCTGCATCACCTCGCCCGGTGTGAGCAGCGGCCGGGCGGTCTCGGAGCGCGAGACCATGATATGGCCGAGCCAGGGCGCGAGGCGATGGCCGGCATAGTTCTTCATCGCCTTCATCTCGGTGGCGGTGCCGAGCGCTTCCGAGACCCGCTTCGCGGTGCGTTCGTCATTGGTGGCGAAGCTGACCCGGACATGGCAGTTGTCGAGGATCGAGTTGTTCGGGCCATAGGCCTTCTCGATCTGGTTCAGCGACTGCGCGATCAGGAAAGCCTTCAGCCCATAGCCGGCCATGAAGGCCAGGGCGGATTCGAAGAAGTCCAGCCGCCCCAGCGCCGGGAATTCGTCGAGCAGCATCAGCACCCGGTGCCCGCGGTCCTTCGCATGCAGATCCTCGGTCAGCCTGCGGCCGATCTGGTTCAGCACCAGCCGGATCAGCGGCTTGGTGCGCGAGATGTCGGAGGGCGGCACCACCAGATAGAGCGTCGAGGGCATCTCGCCCGCGATCAGATCGGCGATGCGCCAGTCACAATGCGATGTCACGGCCGCCACGACCGGGTCGCGATAAAGGCCGAGGAAGGACATCGCCGTGCTCAGCACGCCGGAGCGTTCGTTCTCGGATTTGTTCAGCAGTTCCCGTGCGGCGCTGGCGATGACCGGGTGCGGTCCGGCCTCGCCCAGATGCGGGGTCTTCATCATCGCCGCCAGCGTCGCTTCGATCGAGCGGCGCGGATCGGAGAGAAAAGCCGCGACGCGCGCGAGGGTCTTGTCCTCCTCGGCATAGAGCACATGCAGGATGACGCCGACCAGCAGCGCGTGGCTGGTCTTTTCCCAATGGTTGCGCTTTTCCAGCGAGCCCTCGGGATCGACCAGGATATCGGCGATGTTCTGGACGTCGCGCACCTCCCATTCGCCGCGGCGGACCTCCAGCAAGGGATTGTAGGCAGCCGAGGCCGCATTGGTAGGATCGAAGAGCAGCACCCGGCCATGCCTGGCCCTGAACCCGGCGGTCAGCTGCCAGTTCTCGCCCTTGATGTCATGGACGATGGCCGAGCCGGGCCAGGTCAGCAGCGTCGGCACCACCAGCCCGACGCCCTTGCCGGATCGGGTCGGCGCGAAGCAGAGCACATGCTCCGGCCCGTCATGGCGCAGGTAGCCCTGATCGTAGCGGCCCAGCACCACCCCATCGAGACCGAGCAGCCCTGCTCGTTCGATCTCGGCGCGGCCAGCCCAGCGCGCCGAGCCATAGGTGTCGACATCGGCAGCCTCGCGGGCCCGATAAACCGACATCAGGATGGCGATGCCGATGGCGAGGAACCCGCCCGAGGCGGCGATGATACCGCCCTCGACAAAAATGCGCGGGGCATAGGCGTCGTAGAAATACCACCACCAGAACAGGGCCGGCGGGTAATAGACCGGAATGCCCCAGACCTCGAACCAGGGCGGCCCGAGCTGGGGTTGGAAGCCGAGCCGCCAGGCCGTCCATTGCGTGCCGGACCAGACGAAGATCAGCACGATCAGGAAGACCACGCTGATCTGGCCCCAGAGGATCTTCGTGCCGGACATGGAAACACCTCCTTTCAACAAGGGTTCTTGCGTTACAGCCCGAGGTCGCGCCTGCGCCCCAGCGACCAGTCGATGCCGTCGCCCGGTTTCGCCACGCCGGAGACATGCCGGCCGATCTGGCCTTCGAGGTCGCGCGACCAGGGCACCAGCTGGAAGCTCAGACCGTCGTCGATGACGGCGAAGCGGCCCGACGAGAGGGACAGCTGCCGGCCACAGGTGCCGGCGACATTGTCGCCAGCTCTGGCTTGCACATGCCGCAGCCCGGTTTTCCGGGCGAGCTCGGCACCGACCGCATCGAGTTCGCGGCGGCGCAGGGTGGCGAGCAGATGGCGCCGCACCAGGATGCGCCCACCCTCGCGCCGGGCGAGGCCTTCCCCGACCAGATGCTCGGCGCGGGCATCCATCGCCTCGCGCACCTCCTTGCCGAAACCGCCCATGGCCAGCGGCATCGGCCGGCGCTCGACCAGACGGTGATCGAGCCAGGTGGCGCCCGGCGCGGCGATCTGGCTTTGCAGATCCAGATCGGAACGATGGGCGAGCCACAGCGTCGGGTTCGGATCCTCCGGCCCGCCGAAGCGGCGCAACTCGACGATGCCGCCGAGCGGCGGGGCCTGGTCGAAGGCCTCGATCCCGCGCAGGCGGATATGATGGGCGCGGCCGTCGACACCGTCGACCACCGCATAGGCCTCGCCGGTCAACTCGTCATGCAGCCCGAGATCGACCAGCCTCCCGATGACGGGCGGGCCGTCCCGGCCGCTGTCGGTGACAAAATCGAGAACGCCCCGTTCCTCGCCCCGCCCGGCGAAGGCCCGATGCATCCGGCTGACGATGTCGCCACGCCGACCCAGGTCGCGCAGGGTGCGCTCCACCTCCAGCCCCAGCATCCATTCGCCGGGACCGGCCGATGTGGCGAGCCCCATCTTCTCCAGATGTTGCAGCCGCCCGATCATCAACCGCCGCGGTTCGGGACTGCGCCCGGTGGGTTCGCCCCGGATCGGGGCGTCGAGGCGCAGGTCGATGAATCCCATCTCGTCGGCCTGGCGCCGGATCGTGGCATCGAGCCGGGTCCAACGTTCCGCCGTCACCTCGCGTTCCAGGGCGAAGCGGATCTCGTGCTCCTGCCTGGGGCCGAGTTCGAGGGAGACCAGATCCTCGGCGCGGGAGCGCAAGCCGTAGCCGATATAGTCGCGCGAGATGACCAGATCCTTGCCGGTCTCGTCCGCGCCGCGGACCAGCAGATGCACATGCGGATTGTCGGTGTTCCAGTGATCGGCGGCGATCCAGTCCAGCTTCGTGCCGAGATCGGCCTGCATCTGTTTCACCAGATCGCGGGTGAAGGCGCGCAGATCGGTCATGTCGGACGCATCCTCGGGCGAGACAATGAAACGGAAATGATGCCGGTCGTCCTGGCAGCGTTCCGCGAAACCGGAATCGTCGGCATCGTCGGAGGTGGCATCGAACATCAGCCCGTCGCTGTCGTCGCGGCGGACGCCCTCGCGCTTGAGATAGGCGAGATGGGCCGTCATCGGGGCGGAGCGGAAGGATCGCCCCTTGTGCCGGACCACACGCGCCTTCACCACCACCCGGCGCTGCGGCGAGAACAGCCGCGAGCGGCCGAAGCTCGCCCGCCCGCGCCCGAAGGTCGAGTGGCCGGTGCGGACGGGTCGTCCCGAGGACGACGAGCCCCCGTCCGGTCCCGCCTTTCGGACCGGCCCCGCCTTCCGCGTCGCGCGCAACACCTGATTGACGAAGCTGCCGCTGCGCGGTGCCCGGGTCGAGCGCGGCCGGCCCGGACGGATGCGGAATTCGCGGTCGTCGCTGCTCATGACAGCCCTCCCTGCCCCGCGATCCGCGCAACAGTGCCAAAAACACCGTTGAAATCGCGTGAAAACCCCAAAAACGCGGCACCGCCGCCGTCCGACCGGCCTCGAAAAAGACCCGCCATGTCAATGGCGTAGGTCTTTGACGGGCCGGGGCTTTTACCTTGCCATAGCCCCAAGGGCGGCGTGGCTCCAAGGGCCGCGCCGCCCGTTCCTTCGCTGGGATACGCCAGAGTGCGATTTCTGCGATCGGGGCTCATGACGGGCCTCCCGGACGGGATCGCCCACGGCGGGCGCCATCCAGGGGCGGCAGAGCGGGAAACCGATCCTCCGGCAGGGTGAATTTCCGCTGCCAGCTATGCCACGCCGCCGTGACCGCGCCGGTGCCGGGAAACAGGTCATCGAGTGTGTCCTCGGCCCGCGCGGCGACCATCTCGAAGCACCAGTGGCAGACGGCTTCGGGCTTGGCGCCGGTCAATCCACGGCGCAGGGTGATGCTTTCCTGGAGCCAGTCGCGCAGCACCAGCCGCTTGCTGACCACGGGCTTGCGGGCGGGTTTGACGATCACCGGCTCCCAGGCCCAGGCGACCGGCACGTTGCGCTTGAAGGCGGCGAATCCCTTCACCCAGGCCATCCAGCGGGCGCCGGTCGGCTCGACCAGCGGCGCGAGAACGGCGATGGAACGCGGTGTCGCGGCGGCATGCAGGATCCAGCCGTCGTAGTCGCGTTCGAGCCGTGCGATCAGCGCCGCGTGATCGACCTCGCCAGCATAGTCGGGCCGGTCGCGGTAGAGATGCGCGCAGCCGATATAGGGCGGGTCCGCATAGGCGATCTTCATGGATTGGACCCTCTAACTGCGCGCATCGCGAAACGAATGGAATGATTTTTCATTGCGCTGCTCCCGCGTCGGATCGGCGGATGAACAGGTTGTCGGATTGCGGTGCGATGGCGTCTGAAGCGGTGTCGAACGGTTCGGCAGGCGGTTCCGGATCGGCAGCCACTGCGCCATCGGACAGCGCTGGTTCTGCAGCGGACCGGCGCACAAACAGACCGCCGGGCTGGGGTGGTGCCGAATCCAGATCGCCGGTCATGCTGCTGGCGAAGAGCGGAGCCACGCGCCAGTCGGGCGGCGGCATGGCAGCGAAACCAGCGCCGGGCATCGGCTCGCCGCCGAGCATCGGCGCGAGCGCGGCGACATAGGCGCGGGTCTCGGCCGGCAGGGTCCGGCCCGAGACCAGGTGCTCGTCGTAGCGCCCCGGACCGGCATTGTAGGCGGCCAGCATGGCGGCGACATTGCCGTAGCGGTCGTGCATCTCGCGCAGATAGGCGGCGCCGGCAAGAATGTTGTCGCGGGGATCGAAGGGATCATTGCCGAGACCATGGCGCGCGCGCAGCGCCGCCCATGTCTCCGGCATGATCTGCATCAGCCCCATGGCGCCCTTCGGCGAGACGGCCTGCGGATTACCCCGGCTTTCGATATGCCGGATGGCGCGGATCCAGTGCGCCGGAATGCCGAAGCGCAGCGAGGCTTCCGCGACATGGGCGGCGAAGAGATCGCGGCTTTCCTGCACGACCGTCGGCACGGTCTGCGCCAGCGGGCCGGCAGCCGGCAGCACGGCAAAGGTCAGGCCGGAAAGAACAAGGATTGCGGCACGACGGGCGGCGCCAGCCCGCCCGTCTGCAAGGTGATGGACGGATATCCGCATGTCTCAGTCCCGCTCGTCGCGCTTTCTCGGGCGCGACCAGTGCAGGCCCCAGGTCCGACCCTGCTCGTCGGACTGAAACAGCCGGGCGCGGATCGGCTGCACGAATACCGGATCATCGAGGGCGACCGAGATATAGGTCCCGGCCTTCTCGCCGCTCTGGGTCCAGCCGGCGCCGATCTCCGGGCCGTCCTCGCCGTCGAGATGGATGCGGTAATCCGGAGCCTTCTCGACATCGGCGTTGTGGGTTGGCACGAAGACCAGGTTGAGGTCGAGGGTCACGGTGCGGATGCGGCCCTCGTAGCCCGATTGCGTGCGGGTGAATTCACCGATCTGTGGCATCAGTTGGTCCTTTCGGTTGCAGTTGGAGAGAGGTTCTGGGAGCCGCCTTCCGCACTGGCCATGGGCCGGCGGAAGCTGCCGTAGCCCGCCGCATCGGTCCAGAGCGGGACGATGCGGGCGGTGACGTTGCTGAGCGGGAGCGGGCCGAAATAGCGACCGTCGAGACTGTCCTCGGTGTCCCGGTTCATGAGGAATACCTCGCCCTCGCCGACCAGCCGGCAGCCTTGCCAGACGGGCAGCGGCCGGCCGAGGCGGTCGCGCTCGCGTGCTTCGCCGATAGCCTGGTCGTCGACGATGATCGTGGCGCCGGTGCGGCAGACGCGCGTGCCGGAAAGCGCGGCGACGCGCTTCAGCAGCGGCACACCGGGGCCGACGTAGCCGCGCGCCACGATGAACCGGGCGATCGGTTCTGGCGGCGTGACCGCGACCAGATCGCCAATGGTCAGGTCACCGATTGGCTGAACGGCATAGAGCCCGAGCGGCAAGCTGGCGCTGGCATTCCAGATCAGCCTCGGTATGATCTCGGCGACGGAAATGCCGCCGATCACCAGCACGGCGAGACCAGTCGCGGTGAGATATCCGTTGCGAATCCGACGGGTCATAACGCGCCTCCGCGATCCGCAGGATCGTCGGCAGGTGCATGACCATCCGCACCGGCGCTACCGCCGTCTGCGCAGATGGATGCCTCGACTACGGTGACCGCGTCATCCGGGGATGCGCCGCCGAGCACCGCGTTCAGCGCGGCTTCTGTGCGCAGGATGGCGCGACCGATGGCCTCGGGGATCTGTGGCACCACCGCATCGCCGAAGGCCTCGACGATCAGGCTCGCCGCAGACGTCCCCTTGCGACTGCCGAGCGCAAGGCGCGTGCGAGCCAGCCAGGCGGAAACCCCATCATCCATGCGTAGGTGATGGGCAATGCCGCCGTTCCAGTCAGCCCATGGCTCCGCAAGATCGCCGCCAGTGCCCGCGCCCCGGCCCATTTGTCCGGCGCCCGGTCGGTCATCGCGTCCATGGTCGGGGATTTCCGGCGGTCGTAGGCCGGGCTCCAGCCGTCCATGCGGCTGTCCCGCTTGGTCGGCGTCGGCAGGATCTCGGGGGCCTGTAGCATCCCCGCATGGCGGCTGTTGTGCCTCTGCAGCTGGCTCAGCAGATCGCCCCGGCCACCCCGATCCGAATCCGTCTTGCGCGGCGTGGCGAGGATCATCCGCAGCGGATATGTCGATCCCGCGCCGCCGCCGGCGCCGTCCTTCTTCCCGTCCGAGGCCATCGGTGTCGGCAGCGGACGGTTGCGGAACAGGTCGGAGAGACCCGACTCCTTCATCGCCTTCCGTGCCGCCGATCCGCCCTCCATCCGCAAGCCGCCCTGCCGGGATTGCGACACGGGCGTGGGCAAGCTGCTGCGGGTCGCAGCCGATGAGCCAGGACCGCTTGCGGACGTGGTTGGCGCCGATATCCGCAGCACCCACCACGCACGGCCAGCAGGCGTAGCCGAGCGCTTCCAGCGCATCGAGCAGCCGGTCGGCACCGCGAGTTCGGAGATTGCTGCTGTTCTCAAAAGCGAACCAGCGAGGGCGGCACTCTCCGACCAGGCGGACGGCTTCGAGGTAGAGGCCCGAGCGTTCGCCCTCGATGCCCTTGCCCTTCGTGTTGGCGCTGCTGATGTCCTGGCAGGGCGGCGAGCCGACGATGATCTCCGGCAAACATCCGAGGTCGGAAACAAGTCGAGCTGCCGTGAGGTCGCGGATATCGGCGTAGAGTCTGACATGCGGGAAATTCTCCGAATGGAGGATGCGCCGCCATGCGATTATCTCGCAGGCGGCGATGGTGACAAAGCCCGCCCGATGCAGGCCGAGCGACCAGCCGCCCGCGGCGCCGCTGAACAGGTCGAGTACGCGCAACGGCAGGGAAAGGTGGGTGCGACGGGCGCTCATACGCCCACCTTCCGGCGCTTCAGCCATGCGGCATGCTGGGCCCTGGTGTAGGTGCGGAACGGCTCTCCCGCCGCAATGCGGTTGTGGACATGCCGCCAGTGCTCGGGCGAGACGGTGCTGGGATCGATGCCCAGCGCCTCGACGGCATCCACCGCCTGCAGCACCCGCTCGACCTTCGGCCAGCCGCTGATCCGCAGCAGGATCTCGGCGCCCGGACGGACGCAGGGCAGCGTCTGGAACGGCTCGCGCGGCCCGACGGCCCGCAGGATGTCGAGACGCGAGACCACGGTGCCGTACTCGTTGCCCGCCCAGCGCACCAGCGCGAAGATGCTGCCGGGCGCGAAGCCGAGGGTCCGGCGCTGGCTGTCGATCCGGTGTTCGGAGCTGGGTCGTCCGAAGCGCAGCCAGTGCTCGACCCGCTTCTCTTGCCAGATCAGGTCAACAAGGGTGAGGGTGGGGTTCTCTGCGGTCTCAAGGCCATTTTCACCGAATGGAACGATCCTGTCCGTCATGACGGCCACCGCGACATCCGATCGGCAGACAAGCGCATCGGGGCGGAGGATATCGTAGGTGCTCGCAGCGGATCGTGGTATCGTCGTGAAAAGCGGATGCATGCTCCTGGGCACGACGGCGGATGCGCGAGCGGGGTCATTCTCCGTCCCCTTCCGACCCGCGCCGGGTCCGAGAATGAGGGGCCGTATCGGCGCCCGAGCGGGGGTTATCCACCGCCCGGCGCGCCCCTACCATGTTAGAGTCTTTTAAGTTAGATAAGTTACGGGCCGGATTCCGTTCGTCGGACCAAAGGCTTGACTGCCCCTGGCACGCCCGAAGTCCCGATATCGGCACGCCTGAAGTCCCGATACCGCCCACAGTTTCGACGCCCGAAGTCCCGATACCGCCCACAGTTTCGACGCCCGAAGTCCCGATACCGCTCACCGAGTTATCCACAGGCGACTGTGGATAACTCGCAGGAAGGATCCGCAGCATCTCGACGTGATCGACGCGCTCGATCCGCAGCCGGTATCCGGGCAGAGACTGGCGGGCAGCGATGCGGCGAATGTCGCAGGCAAAATCGGCGGGCTTGGCCAGACTGCCCGACTTCGCATGCAGATGCAGGATATCGAAGCACCAGCCCTGCGGCTGACGGCCGGCATGCTTGCGGGCCACGCGGTAGAGCCAGCGCTCGATGCCGCCCTTGAGCCGGAAATAGGCCGGGTCGATGGTCAGCACCAGCGAGCGGTCGAGCACGCCGCGATAGAACCACTCGGGCAGCACGAATTCCATGCCCTCGACCCGGCCCCCGGCTGTCGTCATCTCTTCCCACTCGCCGATCCAGGAGAATTGGTGTCGGCGCCAGTGCTCGCCATGCCGGATCGTGGTCCGGATCACCGTCGACTGCAGCCGCGCCAACGTGCCTTTCAGCAGGCGATAGTCGCGGGCGCCGGTCTGGCGGCCGATGGCGGTCAGGAGCTGGTAGGGGGTGAAACGCAGGAAGCGCGAGGTTTGCAGCCCGGCGTTCTCGGCATCGACGATCTGGCTGGCGGCCCAGATCAGCACGTCGGCATCCCAGATGGTCGCCATGCCGTGCTCGGGAAAGCCCTGGACATGGACCTGGACACCGCCGGATTCATAGTGAATGGGCGTCAGGCGCTTGGTCTTTGCGAGCGAGAAGAACGGACGTTCCATCAGATCGCGCTGATCGCGCGGGCGGACCTCGCCGCCCGTGCCCGTCACCACGAAGGGGCTGAGGCGGCGGCGCTCGCCGGAAAGACGGGTGCGGCGGGACGTTCTCATCGCTGCCCCCTCAGCGCCGGTAGCGGCCGGCATGGGCCGGCGGCGCCACGGCATGGCGCTTGGCGGGCAGCACCGTGCCGCGCGGATCGGAGGTCGAGGTGACGGCGCCGCGCTCGGCCCAGGCCTGCAGGTCGTCGACGGCATAGACCACGCGGCCGCCGAGCTTGTGGAAGACCGGGCCGGTGCCGAAGCTGCGGTGTTTTTCCAACGTCCGGCCGGAGAGGCCGAGGAAATACGCGGCTTCCGGTGTGCGCAGGAAGCGCGGCGGCAGGTCGGTAAGATCGGGCTTCATCGTCGGGCCTCCGTGCGGTTCGCGGGGCCGCTGGCGGGCAGCGGCGTATGGAGGACAGGGTGACGAAGAAGAAACGGCCGCAGGGAGTGCGAAGTTGGGGGTGACTAATTCTCACCCCCCTGGCTGCCTCCCAGACCACGAAGCTTGACGTGATGCTATGTCATCCTTACTTGTATCCTTACCGACAGAAAGGACCGCTCCGATGCCGACGGCGACCATCACCTCGAAGGGCCAGATCACCATCCCGCAGAAGGTCCGCCTCGACATGGGCCTGACGCCCGGCGACCGGGTGGATTTCGTGCGCATGGACGACGGCCATTACGCGGTCGTGCCCGCCTCGCATTCGATCCGCGCGCTGAAGGGCATCGTGCCGCGGCCCGACAAGCCGGTGAGCCTCGAGGACATGCAGGCGGCGATCCTGGGCGAAGCGACCGGCGCATGATCGGCATCGATACCAATGTGCTGGTGCGCTATCTGGCGCAGGACGACGCCGCACAGGCGGCCATCGCCACGGAGATCGTCGAGGGCTTTACGCCGGAAGAGCCCGGCTTCGTTTCGCAGGTGGTGCTGGTGGAAACCGTCTGGGTGCTGACGCGTGCCTATCGGATGACGCGCGAGGCCATCGCCGATGCCGTGGAGGTGCTGCTGCGGTCGCGCGAGTTGATCGTGGAGCACACGGAGGCCGGTTATCTGGCGCTGGCCACCTATCGCGCCACCAAGGCGGATTTCGCGGATGCGCTGATCGCGCATGGCGGGCGGCTGGCGGGCTGCAGCGAAACCGTGACCTTCGACCGCGGCGCCGCCAGCCATGCCGGCATGCGGCTGTTCGAATCCTGACAGGCAGCGGCAAGCCCAGCCGCCCCAACGAGGAGGGCGTTGCCGCCGGAGGGTTCATTCAAGCCCGAACTGTTTCGGATTGATCGCGCAAAGGCGCCTGCGGAAGACGGCGGGACCGCGCGTCCTTCCGACGACGCAGGATTACCGAGGTTCCATGCGGGCGGTTCCAGACGTCCAGCGACATCACGGCGTGCGCGGGCAAGGCGGGGTCGATAGGCGCCCCCTACCCGCACGCTGGTGAACCAGCAGCGAGCCCAGCCCCGAGATCGCGATCAACACCAGCCCCGCCAGTGATACGAGATCGGGCCAATCGCCGAAGACGACGATCCCCAGTGCCGTGGCCGAAATCAACTGGCTGTAGACCAGGGGCGCGATCAGGCTGGCCTCGGCCTTCCTGCTGGCCGTGACCAGCAGGAAGTTGCCCAGGGCCGAGCCGACGGCGCTGACCAGAAGAAGCGCAAGCAGGAGCATGTCCGGCGCGGGAAAATCGGCTTGCAGGCCGAAGGGCGTCAAGACGACAGCGCCGATCAACAGTTGCGAGATCAGCAGGAAGCGCGGCCGGAATGTTCCCGCCAGGGTACGGGTCATGACCAGATAGGCGCCGTAGAACGTCCCCGCCGCCAGGGCGAAAGCCATGCCGACGGAACTGCCGAAACCCGGCTTGACGACAAGCATCACGCCGGCGAAGCCGATCGCCAGCAAGAGGCTTCTCTGCGTCGATGGCCGTTCACCCAGGAACAGGATCGCCAGGACATAGGACACGACCGGGCCGACGAAGAAGGCTCCGAAGACATTGGCGATCGGTTCCGTCTTCAGGGCCGTCAGGATGCAGCATATCCCGCAGACGATGAACCCCGCCCTCAGCAGGACGCGCCAGGTCAGCAAGGCCGGCAGTTCCTGCCTGGTCAATCCGCTGAAGGGAAGCAGCATCAGCGCGGCCAGCAGAAACCGCGACCATGCCACGATGAACGGATCGACGCCCCCGCCGGTCAGCAGTTTGCCCGCCGTATCCCCGATGACCACGCAGGTCACCGCGATGAAGACTGTCGCGATCAGTCGTAGCAAATCCGGCGTATTGGTCATGATCGTTCTCGGGAAGCGGAATTGAGGCGGGCATCTGGCCCGGGGCAGACCTTGCGACGTTGCGCGAAGGATTGGAAGGCCACCATCCCGACAGCCCCGACAGCTACTTCCGCCGGCGCCGCCGCAGCAAGCGGCGATAGCCGCCGCCGATCATCGCGCGGGCGTCCCTGACGAAGCCCATGACGGCATCGCGCAGGGCTGACGTCTTCCAGGCCTCTGCGTGGACCCGGTCAGTGCCGTAGATCGCGCAGGCGATGTCGCGATAGCTCGCCCCGCTCATGCGCCCGTCGATGGCCTGCAGCATTTGACGTGCCCGTTGGCGCTGGCGTTCGGTCAAGCGCCGGTCCGGCGGCACGCTCCGCCGCATGAGAAAGCAGAGGAGGCGCGTGGCGGCCTCGATCCGGTCGAGCCCATCGGCGTCGAGCGGAATGACGACGGCCAGCGGCGCATCCGCATCGACGCCCGCCAGCCGCAAGAGATGCAGGCTCCGGCCGCCGCCGATGTCGCAACGGAAATATGTGCCATCGGCTATCCTGACATCCTTCACCGCGAGAAGGTCGACCAGGTTGCCCTCAGCAGGCAGAACGGAGGGTAGCGCATCCAGCACCAGGCTGCCGGTCTCGCAGGACGGCAGCCAGTAGACCGGCGTATCCACGCAGGACAGTCCCGGCCGAACCGGGAAACGTAAGCCCCCAGCGATTCCGGAACCGAAGGATGCCCGGCGCATCCATTGCCTCTTGCCGCGCGACGGCGCGATAGTCCTGCTGATAGTCCTCGTTGCGCCGCAGCCATTCCCAGGCGAGATCGGGCGCTGCAACTTCGTCAACGAAATCGTAGCTCGGCGAGGATCGCCACTTCGACAGGTCGGGTTTCATATCCATACCCCAAGGTTGAAGCCAGTTCTCGCGCGTTCAGCCAAGGGTTGGAAGTTTTTGTCTGCGCTAATACCCCCTGCCGGGCAAGGAAGGGTGCGGCAGAGGCAAATCGGCGGATTTCTACTTGCGATCAGCGGCCGTCGCGCAACAGCAGCTTGTAGCCGTCTTTTTTCATCCAGCGCGCACGGGCGAGATGGCTGTCGTAGATCCTGCGCGCCCGTTCCGGCTCGCGCTCTGGATCGAGACCGAAGAGGATCTGGACGGCTTCGCGCCAGTCCGCTCCGTCGTCAGCGGAATCGTGCAGCCGCATATAGAGCTTCTGGTGCCGGCGGTCGTAATCGGTCAGTTCCGGGCCGGTCGGCACATCCTCCAGATAGTCTTTTTCCGTCACATCCCTCTCCCGTCCGGGCGGTGATCGCGATGTTTTCTCGCAGCAGCACTATTCCATGCCGGGCCACGTTCCACAACAAACCGTGTTCCACGCGACGGATCCTGCTCCGCATCGTTAATCAGGCACAGTCACCGGGCGCCACTCCGAATGCCTGCACATCGGAGCAAACACCTCGGCATCCGATTTGTAGAGAATACTCCGTGGTTGAATGCTCATCAAGTCACCGATCTGTTGGTGATGAAGATTCGGGAGATATTCGCGCACAATCTGCGGGCGGCGCGGCAAGCCAGAGGCTTGTCGCAGGAAGAGCTCGCGCATCGGGCGGATATCGATCGAACCTATATCAGCTCACTGGAGCGCCGCGTTTACGGCGCCAGCATCGATGTCGTGGATCGCCTGGCCTCGGTCCTGGAAATGGAAGCATCCGACCTGCTTAAGCGGCCTGCGGAAGGCAAACGGCTGCCATCTGCGGAGCCGCCAAAGCCAGACAAGTAGCCCGGAGCGACGCCGCTGCGTTTCCAGCGGGCACCTGCCTGCCGCACAAGCCGGACGCATGAGCCCGCAAGTCAATTTGCCTCGGCGGGATCTCTGGTCCCGGTGGAGGGTCAAGCGGGGCAAAACTCTCCGCTCGCGATCTGGATGGTCCAGCATTCGCCTTCATCGTCGGCCATCATCTGGATCTCGGTACGATCGGCGCTCAGGATCGCGTGCAACCCGCCTTCGGTGAAAATCTCCGGCTCGTCGGCCTCGGCGTCCCATCCGAGGCCCCATGCTTCCTGCACCGTTACCTTGCGGAATCGGCCCTCGGCAAAGGCGGTGGCGAGGGTCGCGGCATTGGCGAGGCGGCGGGCGGTCAGTTCGGCTGTGGTCATGTCCGTTTCTCCCGGTGGGGTGGTTTCCTGCTGCCGCAAGCCCCGCGACGGCGGGGCCAGATTGTCGGCGCCGGCGGCATCAGGCGCTTTCGATCTCGCTCGGGGTATCGAGGAGGAGGTCGGCGGCTTCGGTCATCGCCTGCAGGAGGATGATCTGGGCCAGTTCCTCGTCGGAGGTCTGCATCCATCCTCGGGTGATCCGCTCCAGTTCCTCGAGCCGGTGCGGGTCGCGGCGGATCAGGGCGTTGGCGGCTTCGGCCATCAGTTCGGTCACGGTGGTCGGGTGGTTCATGGTCGCTCTCCGATCTGTGCCCCGGTCCGATCCGGGCGCTTCTGCTGCCCCGACCCCTCGGGCGTTTCCGCCTGGGGCTGTGCGCTTCCGTCGGTGGGGTCAGATCAAGCCTGCCTTCTGAAGCCAGTTGGCGGTGTCAGGGGCGTCGGTTGCGCGGACAATGACCGTCAGGGTCATGCTGTCGCGGCTGGCGCGGGCCTTGACCCCGGTATCGGCGTCCATGCCCATCTCGATGTCCTCGAGATGGATGCGGCTCGCCAGGGGGTTGCCGGGGATGTTGATCTCGAATGTCGCGGTATGCATCGGGCTTGTCTCCGGTTTCCGGGACCGATCCATCCGGCCCCTTCCACCACCCCGGCCCCGCATTGCGGGGAGCATGGCACCGGTGGCTGGCGACCATGTTGGTGCCTTACGAATAGTTTAGCAAAAACAAGGCGCTAACGCAAGCCGATTGTGGCGTTTTCTCCATTATTTTCAGTCAGTTATCGGCATTTCAACTTTCTTCCGCAGCCGCCGAAACGCCCACGGGTGTCCACCCCGTTCGCCGGTGGACACCCGTTCCCTTCCGCTCCGAAGCTAAATACGCCCTTCGCGACCACGCGCCGACGATCACGCAAAGCTCATCGGTAGCGCTGTGGAGCAGCCTCGCTCCCCAGCCCCTTTTTTCCCAAGCCCCTGTTTCTTCTTCAGCGGAGAAGGATGGGGTCGGGGGAAGGCAGCAGGCTCCGCCGGAGGCTTCCCGGCCGGTCGATCCGGTCGGGAAGCCTTCTCTTGCCGGCGTGGCAAAGGCGCGATCCGCCGCAAACATGGAAAAACCCGGCGGCTGGAACCGCCGGGCTCTTGGGCCTCCCGTTCAGGAGGGAATGTCGTCTTCGTCGATGAACCGGCCCTCGTCCTCGCCGTCGGTCTCGGCCTGCGGCGCCCGGCTCAGGAAATCCACCGTCTCGGCGACGATTTCGCAGCCGTAGCGGTCCTGGCCTTCCGCATCCTGCCATTTCGTGTAGTGGATGCGGCCGCGCACCAGAACCTTCGTGCCGGATTCGCAATATTGCCGGATGGTCCGGCCCAGGCCGTTGAAGGCGACGATGCGGTGCCATTCCGCGTCCTCGACCCGATAGCCCTTCTCGTCGCGCACGACCCGGCCTTCCGAATAGCGCGGGCGCGAGGTGACCAGCTTGAAGCGGGTAACGTCGGTGCCGGTGCGGGTGGTGCGGGTCTCGGGGGCCTGGCGGATGGTGCCGGCGAGGATGACGATGTTCTGCATTGTAGGTCTCCGTTGCCTCACAGGAGGGACCATTCCCTCCGACGAGACCCGGCAAAGTCCGTCGGGAGGCACCTGCAACTGCCGCCCCCTTCGGGCGGCAGCTTGCCCGCAAGGCTTCGGAGTGGTGCGGGCAGCCGCGCCCTGCGCGGCAACACGGTCCGGAGCCTTGGGGGTTGCCGGTGAAAACCGCACGGAGTTAGGGGTTCGGACAGGCGGAGGGATTGGTGCGTCCGGGGGCATGACGGGGACATATCGCAGAACGGCGGCGTTCTCGCCGGTGCCGTCCTGTCGGCAAAGCCCCCGGAATCCGCACCTCCCGCGGCGGTGCCGCTTCGCTTCGGTTTGCTGGTCAGCCTCGCGCCCGCGCTATTCGGAAGGCCGGGTCGTTCGGGACGGGAAGGATCGGGCTGTCGGGTCGGGGGCGCGAGATGGCATGACTGCCACCTCATCGGTGCTGGGTTGGACCGTCCGGCGATACTGCGGGGCTGGCAGGAAGCGGGTCGCATCGCGGCGGGCATTCACGGCACGCAATGGCAGGATGCGGAGGGCAAGGATCGATATGGCAGCGGGGTCGGCGGCGATGCAGGATTTCCGCAGCCGGGTGTTGCCGGCCGAAAACAACGACGCGGGCCGGTTCATCAGCGATGACATTCCCCTTTGCGCTGGAGGTCGAGGGCTTGGTGGTGTCAACCGTCTGGTGTTTCCACGGGCGCAGCAGATCGCGGACGCAAAGCGGGACACCGGCACCGTTGACCGCCTGCGGCACCCGGCCTATCATTTGCCGGTCTGAAACAGGTTAGGCTCGGGAAGGTTGGCCCGCCCCCCGCGCCCTGCGGGTCCTTCCGTTGCTGGCGACGGCCCAAGACTATCAAGGCCCTGCGCGGTGCAGGCGCCGATAGAAAGGGCGTGACATGAAACCCAGGATTTCCGTTCTGACACTCGGCGTCGCCGATCTCGAACGATCGCTTTCCTTCTACCGCGACGGGCTTGGGCTGCCCACGAAAGGCATCGTCGGCCAGGAATTCGAGCATGGCGCGGTGGCGTTCTTCGATCTTTCCGGCGGGCTGAAACTTGCGCTCTGGGCACAGGCCGACATCTCCCACGATACCGGATTGCCGATGCGGCCGGTCAGTCCGACCGCCTTCACCATCGGCCACAATGTCATGCGGCGGGAAGAGGTCGATCAAATCATGGACGCTGCCGAACAGGCAGGGGCAGAGATCGTTAAACCTCCGCAGGACACGTTCTACGGCGGCTATGCCGGCTATTTCCGCGACCCCGACGGACATCTGTGGGAAATCGTCTGGAACCCGGACCTGCTTCCGACAGGCGATTGAGTAACCCCCGGAAGCCGCTGACCCCTCACTGGGGCCAGTGGCTCCCGGGACTCCTCGCAGCATCGCCTCTCCCCGCCCCCGGCGTGATCCGGCCGGGCTCCGATAGGGGTGGTCTCCGCCCGTCCGGATCACGCCGCGCCATTCGCGCCGTTCGCATCAGCCATTGGCGCGTCTGCCGATATCTTCGCCTTGTCTTGCGAGCCGGGCCATGCCCGGCGAGCGCGATTTTTTTGGGGGCGTGCGGCAGGGATCGGACGCGCGACGGCCGCCGATCCGATGGACCGGCGGCCGTGATGCTTTGGGCTAGTGTCGAATCCATGGCCGCAGCGGGCGCCAAGATTCACCCGTCCCTGCCGGGCGCCAGGTCAGACGGCGGCAGCGGAACGTGGCCCAGGCGTAAAGCAGCGGCTCCATGCCGTGCCACCAGTCGGCGGCGATGTCGCCGCAACGGCCTTCGAACAGCAGCTTGCCGCGCGCGGTATAAAGCCGGAACTCCACCGGCAGGGCATCGCCTTCTTCGGGTTTGCCTCGTGCGGGAACGCCGTCGGCATCCTCGCCCAGTCCGATGCAACCGCCGTGATGGTCCTTCGTCACAATCCAGCGCATATCAAAATCCTTTCCGTGAAGCTGTGGGGTGTGGCGCCCGCCCCGATGACGGGCACCTTGGGTCGCCAGCCTATGCCGCCGCCTTCCGGTCCCGCTCTTGCAAGGCCGCCATCCGCCGGTTGGTGGTTTGGTAATGCGCCACGTCCAGCTCGATCCCGATCCAGTCGCGGCCCAGCAGATGCGCCGCCGCCAGCGTGGAACCGCTGCCGCTGAACGGGTCCAGAACCAGATCGCCCGGCTGGGTGAACGCGCCGATCAGCTTGCGCAGCGCCGCCACCGGTTTTTGGGTCGGATGCAGCCTGTTGCCGGTATAGGGGAAGTCCAGCACATCGGGCACCGGATGGGCCGGCAGAACCGGATCGCCCTTCGCCAGCAGATAAGCCTGCTCGTGCTCGTAGCGCAGGAACCGCGCGGATGAAGCATAACGCTTGCGAAACACCAGATGCCCGACGATGCGGAAGCCCGCCGCCTTCCAGGCCTCGACAAACAAATCCACCTTGTTCCAGCCGTAGAAGCTGACGCAGAAACCGCCGTCCTTCAGGACCCGGTGCATCTGGGCGAAGGCCGGGCGCAGCCAGCGGGCGTTGTCGTCATTGGCGACGGTGCGGCCCTGCCGGTCGCGGAACCGGGTCACATAGGGCGGATCGGTCAGGATGAAATCCACCGTTCCGCTGTCAAAAGCCTGCATCGCCTCGATGCAATCGGCGTTGATGACGAGGTTGCGGGGGGTGCTGGTCTTGCCGGTCATGTCTCTGTCCTTTCGGGTTCGAGGCGGAGGGCCCTTGCCCTGATCCGCCGATGGGCCGCGCCTCGCCGGTCTGACTTCGGGAAACGCATGTTTCCCCGGAGGCAGAGCGGAGAGGGCGCAGCCCGACCCGCGGCCGCATGGCTGGCGGTCATGGGTCGGGGCGCAGGGGTGGGGCGGCCCGCAGCCGCAGGCGAGGACACGGCCCTGCGCCCCGACGACGCCCCAAGGCGGCGCCTGCCCTTTGACGGCCAGACAGGCGGATGCGTGGCGGACAAATCCAGGAAACGGAAAGATCTTCGGGCCGGGAGTGAGCCGGGCAAGACCCGGTCGAGGCCCCGGCACGGCTTCCGCGCAAACGCGATCCGCGCCCGCGCGGATCACCTTGGTTCAAAGCGACAAGGCGTGGGTGCGGCAGGCGGGGAAGGTTATCAGCCCAGGCTCAGATCTGCGACGCCAGTTCTCCGAACCCGTTCAGGTTCATCAGCGCGGCGATGCCGGTGATCAGCCCGGCGGTACCGCAGAGCAGTTTCAGCGCGATGGCGGTTTCGATGGCATCATGGGCGATGCCGTGGACGACGGCATATCCGGCGATCATCGCCGGGATCACGAAGACGGCCCGCGCCAGCAGGCAGAGGATCGGGTTCTTCGCCTTGAACAGCACCAGAAGCACCAGTCCCACCGAAAGCAATGCGGCGGCGGCCGCAGCAAGGGCGGACAACAGGAAACCGGTCTCTGTCGCGTGGATGAAGCTGAACGTCTCGACAAAAACCATCACCGGCAGCGCGTAGATGGCGAGATACCAGGCGATGACGCAGGCGACCGCAGTGAGCATGATGGCAAGCAGGATCAGCGTCATGGAAGCCTCCAAACAAAAGGTCCAGGGATCGATCACGTCAGGCTGCCAGAAGATGATACGCTCCGCCTGCGACCAAGGTTCACTACGCCGTTGCTGCGAAAAACAGCATTCCCAAGACCCGTTGGCGGGTCAAGCGAACAGGCGGAAGGCTAAGGAGATAATGCGGATAGATGCCAAGAGCCCCGGGCGGCCGGCGACAACTTGCCAGATCAGACGGGCACAGCCGCGCCACGGGCGGCTGACCCTTTCCGCAGGATCTTCTCCATCGGCTTTCCCTTCGCCAGTTCGTCGACCATCTTGTCCAGATAGCGGATCTCCCGCATGAGCGGATCCTCGATCTCCTCCACCCGGACGCCGCAGACCACGCCCTTGATCCGGGAGCGCGCCGGGTTCATGCGCGGAGCCTCGGCAAAGAAGGCCTCGAAATCCGTCCGGCCTTCCAGCCGGGCTGCCAGGTCCTCCGGGGTGTAGCCGGTCAGCCAGCAGATGATCTCGTCGACCTCGGCCCTGGTCCGGCCCTTCTTCTCCGCCTTGGCCACATAATGCGGATAGACGCTGGCGAAGCTGGTGGTGAAGATCCGGTGCCTGGTCATCCCGCCTCCTGACCGAACCGTCCCTGCGCATCGGGCCATGTCCAGATGCTGTCGTCGGCGAGGATCGCATCCACGACCGCTTCCGCCCTTGGCCGGGCGCTCGGGTTGTCGCCCATTCCCATGTGTTGGGTTTCGATCTCGACCAGAAACGCAACGACCTCATCGGGGGACGTTCCCCGGCGCAGTTGCGAGGCCGCCGAGATCAGATAGCCGTCATATTCGTCCGCAAAGGACAGGTTGGCTTCGTCGTCCCATCTGCCCGGCCGGCCTTCCGGGTCCAGCAATCCGATGGGATCCCAGAGCGACCAGCCGATATCGCGCAGCTTCGACAACTTGATCCGGGGGTGCGGTGCGATCTCGGTCATGGGGCGTCGTGGCAAGAGTCGGGCGGATGGTCAGCTTCGCGCAGGCCGGGGAAGGGTCGCAACGGGAGACGTTGCTAATCCTTCGGCGCCTTCGGCCTCGGCTGATGCAACCGCCGCCGCGCGTTCGCACGAAAGGCATTGCGCAGATCCTTGTTGATCAAGTCGAGATCGAACCATTCCGGATCGAAATGCCCGCCCGCCCATCGCAGCGTGGAGCGATGGTCATCGTGCGTCGGGTCGCGGATGATCCCGAGGAAATCCTCGTAGCCCCACGGCCCGCCGACGTCCTCGGGCGGCCTTGCCCGCGCGCCCTCCAGGCAGAGGGCATGACGTGGCGCCGGGTCGAGCGCCAGCCAATCCTCGATCCGGATCAGGTGCGCCCAACCGTCTCCGAAATCATAGGCATAGGTGAAACTGCCGTCACGCCCGACGAAATCCTGCAGCCGGACCTCGGCATAGTCGAAAACGCGGGGGCTGCCGGAACCGTCATCCAGCAGGGCCGGATCGCCGTAACGCAGCCCGCCGATGCGGAATTCGTGCAGATGGCTGTCGGTCCAGCCGAAGGCCGCCTGCAGGACCGGATGCAGCCGGTCCAGCGTCCAGTCGCAGGGAACCACCAGCCGCCGCCAGATCTCCGGCTCTATCTCGGCTAGGGTGACATGCAGCCGCACCGCATTCGGAGGCTGGAACACCCCTGCCCTCCCCGGTCAGATGGCGAAGTCTTCGAGGGATTTGCCGGCCTCCAGGCCCTCGACGATCCAGGCGGGCTTGCGGCCGCGACCGCTCCAGGTGATCTCGGGGTTTTCCGGATGGCGGTATTTCGGCGCCACGGTGGCGCGCTTTTGCGCCGGGGTAATTTCCGCCAGTTCGCCCAGCGAGAAACCGTGCTCCTTTGCCACCGTGTCAATCGGCACGCAACTTTGACCCCCTTTCGGCGCCCAATAATGACCCCGCTTGGTCAGCACGGGTAGCTGGCCCGATGCGGTGTAGCCTCCATACAGCGCAACCGGATCGGGCCAGCGGCGTCT